>JBBQAW010000279.1:0-5658 GCA_038316815.1 Burkholderiales bacterium | reverse complement strand
GACGAAGCCGCAGCGCTGCGCGAAGCCTGGTCTGACGAGGTCGATGTCGAATCCCTGCTGCTCACCGACGACGGGTTGAGCTTCCGCAGGCCCGACGTGGGGCCGTCTGTGGTCACGAAGCTGCGCCGGGGTCACTGGTCGATCCAGGACCAGATCGACCTGCATGGCCTGCGGCGTGAAGAGGCGCGCGAGGCCCTGTCCGCCTTCCTGCGCGACTGCCGTCGTCGCGGCCTGCGCTGCCTGCGCGTCGTTCACGGCAAGGGCCATGGCTCGCCCGGCCGCCAGCCCGTGCTGAAGGGAAAAACGCAGCGCTGGCTGGCGCAAAGCGCCGAGGTCATTGCCTTCGCGCAGGCCAGCGGCCCCGACGGCGGCGCCGGCGCCTTGATCGTGCTGCTGACGGGCTCGTAGGTCCCCGTCAGCCAGGGGGGCCATCAACCCGGCCGGTTGCGCATCCAGTCCGCCGTGCCCAGAAATGACTGCGCCAACCGTTCGGCCAGCGGCGCGGGAACGCTCGGGTCTTCCATGGCCAACAACATGCAGGCCATCCACTGGTCGCGTTCGCTGCTGGCAATGGCATAGGGCAGGTGCCGGGCGCGCAGCATGGGGTGGCCGAAGCGGCTGACGTAATGGTCAGGCCCGCCCAGCCAGCCGCACAGGAACCAAAAAAGCTTGTCGCGTGAACCCGTCGTGTCTTGAGGGTGCAGCGCCTGCAAGCCGGCGAACTGAGGCTCCAGGTCCATCAGGTCGTAGAAGCGATCGACGACGGCGCGCACGCCCGTCTCGCCGCCCAGTTGTGCGAAGGGCGTGGCTGAAGTCGTCTCCGCCGTCACGGCTGCAACAGCTTCGCGGCCGCGGCCACGATGGCCAGCGAAGCGGGCGTGCCAGGCAGCCATTCCAGCACCAGTTGCCTGCGCAGCACAGCGTCGCGCACAGCGGGGTCGGCGGGCACTTCGCCCACCAGTTCCAGGCGCACGGGGCTGTCCAGGTTCGGGTTGACATAGCGGTCCACCACCTGCTGCAACTGCTGGCGCACCTGCCGGCCTTCGCCGGGCTTGCGCGTCTGGTTGACCAGCAGGCCCAAGCGGCGCCGGCCCTGGGTGGTGGCCAGCACCTTGATGGTGGCGTAGGCGTCGGTCAGTGAAGTGGGTTCGGGCGTGGCCACCACCAGCACTTCACCGGCCAGCGACACGGTGTAAAGCACAACGTCAGAGATGCCGGCACCGGTGTCGAGCAGCACATGGTCGAAACGCGGCGTGACTTCGTTGATGACCTTTTGCAACTGCTCCCGCACTTCGGGCGTCATGCGCGAATATTCCACCATGCCAGACCCAGCCAGCAGCACCGAAAAGCCGCTGGGCGCGGGCAGGATGGCGTCCATCAAGGTGGCCTTGCCGGTGAAGACGTCGTGCAGCGTGATCTTCGGGAAAAGGTTCAGCACCACGTCCAGGTTGGCCAGGCCCAGGTCGGCGTCCAGCACCAGCACCTTGCGCCCGGCGCGCGCCAGCGCAGCAGCCAGATTGGCAGACACAAAAGTCTTGCCCACCCCGCCCTTGCCGCTGGTGACGGCCAGGATATTGGCGGGCTGCGGGCCACGCGGGGGTTCAAGGGACAGTTCAGGCATGGGGGCAGGAGCAGGGCAAGCGGGCGGAATGGATACGGGCAGAAAGGACGCAGGCGAAAGGGAGGCAGGCAGTAGGGTGTTCAGTCCTCGTCATGGTGCTGGAAGGTGTCGAACAGCAGTCGCTTTTCTTCGCTGCTGACCACCGACACCGCAGTCGGTTCCAGTTGCACCAGGTTGCGCCCCTGGCGCTTGGCGCGGTAGAGCTGCTGGTCTGAACGCTCGACCCAAAGTGCGGGCGTCGAGCGCACCCATTGCGGGGCGAAGGCTCCGCCAATGCTGACGCTGACAGCAATTTCCTGCCCTGGCCCCACGACAACAGGCATGTGTTCAACGCGCCTGCGCACGCGTTCGGCCACAGCCGCACCGAAGGCCGTGGCGCAGTTGGGCAGGATGATGGCGAACTCCTCGCCACCCACGCGCGCGACCAGGTCCATCGGGCGCACGCTGTCCAGCAAGGCGGTGGCCACGGCCTTGATGACGCTGTCGCCAGCGTTGTGGCCGAAGGTGTCGTTCACGCGCTTGAAATGGTCGATGTCCAGCGTCAGCAGCAGGGCTGGTTCGCCGCTGCGCGCAACGCGGTCGATCTCACGTTCCAGTGCCAGCTCGAACGCCCGCCGGTTGGCCAGGCCCGTGAGTGCGTCGCGGCTTGACAGCTCGACCAGGGCATCGATCAGACCCTGCAGGTACCCCGGGCTGCCCGGCGCGCCGCCGGGTGCATCGTGCCCCGCCGCGCCCAACAGCTGCAAAGCTTTTTCAAGTTGCAGGGCAGAGGGTGGCGACACAGGAATGGCTGGGCGGTCCAATGGGCTGCGGGGCGCTGGGCCAGAGTTCCAGACGGCCGCCAGAGGGTGGCAATCCGCAAAGTCTATCAGCGCCACCATGGGGTCTGGTGCCGGGATATGGGCCCGGGGACAGGCGCAATTCACGGCATGCCGGGGCGCACGGCAGGGCCATCCTTGGCAGGATGTACATGCTCGTCAAGACCCCATGAACGCCGCCACCACGCTGAATGCCGGCCTGTCCGAACCCGAATTCACGCTCTCGCCCGCCGATTTCGAACGCATCCGACAGCTCATCTACCAGCGTGCCGGCATCAGCCTGCATGCGGGCAAGCAGGCCATGGTCTACAGCCGGCTGTCGCGCCGGTTGCGCGAAACCGGGTACACGTCGTTTGCCGACTACCTGGGCTGGCTGGAACGCGCCAGTGGCGCCGAGGCCGACTCCGAGTGGCAGGAATTCGTCAACTGCCTGACCACCAATCTGACGGCTTTCTTCCGCGAAGAACACCACTTCCACGCGCTGGTGGACGACCTGAAGGCGCGCGCCTCGCGGCCCATTCGCATCTGGTGCAACGCGGCATCCACTGGCGAAGAACCGTATTCTCTGGCCATGGCGGTGGTCGAGACCCTGGGCGTGTCGGCGCAGGTGAAGATGGTGTGCAGCGACATCGACACCAAGGTGCTCGCCACCGCCCGGCGCGGCGTCTATGCCGCCGACGCGCGCGGGCTGAGCCCCGAACGACTGAAGCGGCATTTCATGCGCGGCACCGCGGCCAACGCCGGCTTCGTGCGTGCCAAACCCGAACTGGCTCGCTTCATCGACTTCCGCCCGTTCAACCTGATGAGCCCCAGCTGGGCCGCCCTGGGCGAGCCCTTCGATTTGGTGTTCTGCCGCAACGTGATGATCTATTTCGACAACGCCACGCAAAGGCGGGTGCTTGAACGCATGCACGCCGCCATGACGCCTGGCGCGCTGCTGTATGTCGGTCATTCCGAGAATTTCACCGAGTCGCGCGACCTGTTTCGGCTACGCGGCAAGACGATCTATGAACGGGTTTGAACGCGCGTCACGAGTCCGCCCTACCCTGCCCCGCCCCGCCCCGCTGGCTTCTCAACTTTCGGCGGCGCCTGCCGACATCCCTCACACACCATGTTAGCCACCGCCACAGCCGCCACCTTCCCACCGCCAGCGCGCGCCATTGGCGGCAGCAGTGGCACCCCCCGGCTGGACCGTCTGAAGGCCGCACCGCGCAAGCCCGGCGAAGCCAGCTTCTTCTTCTACGACGCCCACTTCCGCAACGAAGCGGTGAAGGTCCTGCCAGGAGAGTTCTTCGTCTACGACGAAGACATGCTGGTCATGACAACCCTGGGCAGCTGCATCGCCGCCTGCATCTACGACCGCGACCGGCGCATCGGCGGCATGAACCACTTCCTGTTGCCCGACATGGGCAGTGGCTCGGGCAGCGTTGCCGACAGCGGCCGCTATGGCAGCTATGCCATGGACCTGCTGATTGGCGAAATGGTCAAGCGCGGCGCCACGCGCGGCGGCATGGAAGCGAAGATCTTCGGCGGCGGCGCCGTCATCAGCGGCATGAACACCATCAACGTCGGCGAGCGCAACACCGCCTTCGTGCTGGACTATTTGCGCACCGAACGCATCCCCGTGGTCAGCAAGGACGTGCTGGACATCTACCCCCGCAAGGTGTGCTTCCTGCCCGCCAGCGGCAAGGCCATGGTCAAGCGCCTGGCCTCGGCCAACACCGAAGCCCTGGCCGCGCAAGAACGCGCCGCCGCCACCCGCAGTGCGCCAGCTGCCAGCAGCGGCGGCAGCGTCGACCTGTTCTAAGACACCAGAAAAGACAACGACGAAGATGGCTGCAGCAAAAACACGCGTGCTGGTGGTGGACGATTCAGCCCTGGTGCGCGGGCTGCTGGCCGAGATCATCGACCGCCAGCCCGACATGTGCTGCGTCGGCGCTGCCGCCGACCCGCTGGTGGCGCGCGAGATGATTCGCAACCTGAACCCGGACGTCATCACGCTGGACATCGAAATGCCGCGCATGGACGGCATCGACTTCCTGTCGCGCCTGATGCGCCTGCGGCCGATGCCGGTGGTGATGGTCAGCACGCTGACCGAGCGCGGCGCCGACGTCACGCTGAAGGCGCTGGAACTGGGCGCGGTGGACTTCGTCGCCAAGCCCAAGATAGGTGTCAGCGACGGGCTGAGGCAGCTGGGTGCGGACATCACCGACAAGATTCGCACTGCTGCCAAGGCGCGCGTGCACCGCCTGCACACAGCGCCGGCAGCGGGCAGCCTGACATCCACCGCGGGGTCAGCTACAGCGGTTGCACCGGCGTCGCTGGGCCGGCTATCGACCGAAAAAATCATCTTCATCGGCGCTTCCACCGGCGGCACCGAAGCCACGCGCGAAGTGCTGATGCAACTGCCGGCCGACGCCCCCGCGGTCATGATCACCCAGCACATGCCGCCGGGCTTCACCAAAAGCTACGCGGCGCGCTTGGACGGCCTGTGCCGCATCAGCGTGGCCGAAGCCCGCGACGGCGAACGCGTGCTGCCAGGCCACGCCTACATCGCCCCGGGCGGGCACCACCTGAGCGTCGAACGTTCAGGCGCGAACTACATTGCCCGCGTGCAGCAAGGTGAACCCGTCAACCGGCACATGCCCAGCGTCGAAGTGCTGTTTGACAGCGCCGCGCGCGTGGTGGGCCGCAATGCCCTGGCCGTGATGCTGACGGGTATGGGTGCCGACGGCGCCCGCGCGATGCGCACGATGAAAGATGCCGGCAGCTTCAATCTCGTGCAGGACGAAGCCAGCTGCGTGGTCTTCGGCATGCCGCGCGAAGCGATTGCGCATGGCGCAGCAGATGAAGTGCTGCCGCTGACGCGAATTGCGCCGCGACTGATGGATTGGCTGCGTGCGAATGCCGGCGCGGCCATGACGCGGGTCTAGGCTGCGCGCCGCGCACCCATTAAAAAACCCGGCCGAAGGGCCGGGTTGTCGTCAAGGCTGGCCGTTTCAGGCGGCTTGCTTGCGGCGCAGCGCCAGGGCGCCCAGGCCCAGGCCCATCAGCAGCCACGTGGTGGGCTCGGGCACCGGGGTGATGCTGAACGAGTCGATACCGATGTAGTTCGAGTTGGCGCCAGAGGGCCCGGCATCTGTGACGAAATAGCGGAAAGCCACCGCGCCGCTGGTCGGGCCGCCCAGGCCGCTGATCGTGGCGCTGAACTGGGTCCAG
>JBBQAW010000278.1:0-5676 GCA_038316815.1 Burkholderiales bacterium | reverse complement strand
TTTCTCAGCGCCGCTTTGCGCAAAAGCCAGCGTCGGGGCCAGCGCCGGGGCCAGTGCCAGTGCGGCGACAAGGAACAGGGGAATGAGCTTCATGCGGGCTCCTGATCAGGGGGTTGCGACGCCAGGCGCCATGTCGACATGGCGCCAGAAGTCGCGGATAAAAGGATGTGGCATGTAGCCCAGCACACGGGGCTGCACGAGCCAGGTCTGCACATCGTGGCCGCTGGCTTTGTAGGGCATGTAGGCCAAAGCCAGTTTCATGCCCTGCTGAATCAACGCGTCGCGTTCGGGCCCGTCGGGCAGCACGCGCTGGCGTTCGTGAATGGCGTTGAAAGCCGGCAGGTCGAAGCGTGAAGCATTGGCCTGGCCTTTGTTCGGGCCGTACAGCAGGTCCATGAAGTAATTGCCGTCAGGGATGGCAGCAGACCAGCCGGTGGTCCACATCATCAGCCGGCCAGCGCGGCTGGCCTTGATGTTCTCGGGCCAGGCACCGACACGGAACTCGATCTTCACGCCAATGGCATTCATCGACTTCAGCCACAAGCCCTGAATGGCGCGCGCCAGCTGGTTGGGCTCGGTCGTCAGTTCCAGCACCAGGGGCGTGCCGTCGGGCTGTTCACGCCAGCCGTCGCCGTCGCGGTCGACATAGCCGTACAAGTCGAGCAGGGCTTTGGCCCGCGCCGGGTTGACCTCGGCCATTTCTGATTTCAGGTTCGGGTCGTAGCCGCTGACGCCAGGCGGAATCACCGACTGCGCCGGCACCATCTGGCCATGGCGCGCCAGGCTGATTTCGCGCGGTGTGTCGTAAGCCAGCGAAAGTGCGCGGCGCAGCGCCACCTTGTGCGGCTCGTAGCCACCGACGGTGGCGTTTTCCATGCCGAAATAGACATGCCGCGTGATGGGAATGACGCTTTGCCGCATCTGGATGCCGCGCCTGGCCAGATTCGGCGCCACCTGGCCATTGGGCGCGGCCTGGCTGATGAATTCAGGCGGTACCCACAGAATGTCCAGCTCATCGTTCAAGAACGCCAGCCAACGCGGCTGTGCTTCTTCGATGATGGCGATGACCACCCTGTCCACCATGGGCAGGGCGCGGCCGCGAAACTGGTTGGCGAGGTCGCGCCCCAGTGCGTCGCCTGAGGGCGGCTGTTCGTCGTAAACGCCATGGCGGTAGACGGGGTTACGTTCCAGCACGATGCGCGAACCGCGCGTCCAGCTGGCCAGGCGGAAGGGGCCGGTGCCCACGGGCGGCACCATCTGGTCGGGTGGATGGCTCTCCACGACCTCGCGCGCCAGGGCACCGGTAATGGACGGGTTGGCGAACAGATAGGGCAGGCGCGGCGCGGGTTTGTCGGTGCGCACTTCGAAGCGGTAGCGGTCGAGCACGCGGATGCCAGGCACGACGGTGTCGTAGTCGAAGGGCTTGCGGGTATCCAGCGCCTCTTTTCGCAGTGCAGACAGGCCGATCAGGCCCGCGTTCTCGAAGTGGAACAGGCCAGGGCTGCGCGTCATCGGGTCGTAATAGCGCTTGACGCTGTAGACATAGTCGGCAGCCGTCAGTTCACGTGGCTGGCCTTTGAAGGCCGGGTCGTCGCTGAAGTAGATGCCGGCTTTCAAGCGAAACACGAAGCGCGTGTAGTTGTCGGAAACCTCAGGCAGCGCAGCCGTGTTCGGCTTGAAGCGAACGGGCCGGGCCAGCAAGTCGTAGGTCAGCGGCGCATCGAACAGGCTGGCCACCACGGCGGCTGAAACGACGTCGGATATGCGCGCCGGGTCGAAGCCGCTTTCGCTGCCATTGAAGGTCACGCGCACGGTCTTGGTGGGCGCGGTTTGCGCCCACGCGGGGCTGGCCAGCCAAGCAGCCAGCAGACAAGCGAACACAGCGATGAAGCGAGTCGGGAGCGCCACGGCGAGCCCCAGGAAGCAAAACGACGAGTCTAGGCGCGCCTGGGCATGGGCCTTGCTCGGCTTCACCCGCAGCCCGGGGGGGAAATCACCCGCGGACTGGCCCATAGTAGGCCCCTAAACTCGCGCAGTTCAAATACAGGCCGTGTTGCCAAGAGCGACGCAGCCTCTCGGAGACCCGGAATCGATGGCCGCCTACCTGATACGCCGCCTCTGGCAGATGATCCCCACGCTTGCTGGCGTGATCCTGCTGGTGTTCTTCTTGTTCAAATACTTCGGCGGCGACCCGGCCGAGGTGCTGGGCGGCTTGAACGCCAGCCCGGACCAGATCAAGGCCATCCGCCAAACCTTGGGCCTGGACGAGCCGATCTGGTATCAGTTGTGGCTCTTCGTCAAGCAGATCGTCACTTTCGACTGGGGCACGAGCTGGGCCACGAATGAATCCGTGAGCAACCTGTTTGCCACGCGCTTGCCGGCCACGCTGACGGTGATGATCCCGATCCTGATCCTCGACGTCTTGCTGGCACTGCCCATCGCGATGTGGGTGGCCTACCGCCGCGGCAGCCTGACCGACCGCGCACTGATGGTGGTGACCACCATTGCGCTGTCGATCAGCTTTCTGGTTTACGTCATCATCGGTCAATATGTTTTCGGCTTTCAGCTGGGTTGGTTCCCGGTGCAGGGCTGGAGCGACAGCACGCTGACGAATCTGGCGGTCTATACCCCGCTTCCCGTGCTGCTGGCCGTGATGGTGGGCCTGGCGCCGCAAACGCGGCTATACCGCACTTTCTTTCTGGACGAACTGGGCCAGGACTATGTGCGCACCGCGCGCGCCAAGGGCATGACAGAAGGCACCGTGCTTTACCGCCATGTGCTGCGCAACGCGATGATTCCCATCCTCACCAACATCGGGCTGGCGCTGCCTTCCATCTTCGTGGGCAGCTTCCTCATCGAAGTCTTCTTCTCCATCCCCGGCCTGGGCCGTGAAGTGCTGCTGGCGGTGAACCGCAGCGACTTCCCGGTCATCCAGGCGGTGACGATTTACCTGGCCGTACTGACCATGTTCATCAACTTGCTGACCGACGTGGCCTACAAGTTCGCCGACCCAAGGGTGGTGCTGAAATGAGCGCCCGACCTCACTTTCGTTCGGTGCCCCCCAAGGGGGCCGTCCGCCAACGGGCCGGCGGAACCGGACCCGCGGCGGGAAGCTTGGCTTTTCATGTGCACGGCGTTCTAGGGTGGTTGAAATGAGCACTGTGGTTCTTGGCTCGGCCGCGTCGCTGGACGACACCCAGCAAAAGAGCGAAGGCGTCTGGACCAGCGCATGGCGGCGCTTCAAGGCCGACCGCGTGGGGCTGGTGTCTTTGATCATCGTGGCGGCGTTCCTGCTGATGATCGTGCTGTCGTCGCTGGGTCTGGTGGCGAAGAACTGGCAAGCGGAAGTGGGCGTGCCCAATGCGCCACCCACTTTCCTGGGGCCACGCGCAGCGCAGGCGGTGGGTGCCATCGAAGTGCCCACCGGGCCGAATGTGGACTTGTCCGACATCGACCCGCTGGCACCGCGCTATGCCGAATGGGACGAACTGGCGAAGAAGTTCGAGACCACGGTGACGGTGAAGTCGCAGACGCTGCCCTTGGGCGGCGACAGGCTGGGCCGCGACGTGCTGGAAAAAACCATCAAGGGCACCGAGATCAGCGTTTTTGTGGGCGTGGCCGCGGCCCTGGTGGCCACCACCATCGGCGTGCTGCTGGGGGCCTTCGGTGGCTTCTTCGGAGGCAAGATCGGCGACTTCCTGGAGTGGGTCTACAACGTCTTCGAGAGCATTCCGAACATCCTGCTGATCTTCGCCTTCGCCGCCGTGGTGGGCCGGGGCGTGGAAAGCGTGGTCATCATCCTGGCGCTGACGGGCTGGACGGGCATGTACCGCCAGGTTCGGGCCGAGTTCATCAAGCATTCGGGGCGCGAATACGTGCGCAGCGCCGAAGCCATCGGCGCCAGCCGCATGAGCCGCATGTTCAAACACATCCTGCCCAACATCAGCCATGTGGTGCTGGTGCGCATGGGCCTGCTGGTGGTGGGCTTCATCAAGGCCGAGGTCATCTTGTCGTACCTGGGCCTGGGCGTGCGTGTCGACCAGGTCAGCTGGGGCACCATGCTGGCCGAGGCGCAGAGCGAACTGATCCTGGGGTTCTGGTGGCAGCTGGGCGCGGCAACGCTGTTCATGGCCGTGTTCGTCACCGCCTTCTCACTGATGGCCGACGCCTTGCGCGACGCCCTCGATCCCAAGCTGCGTGGTCTGGAATGACTCACCCCCGTAGCGCCTGCGGCGCACCCGCTCAAGGGGGCAACGCCAGCGGCCCGGCAAAGCCGGTTCTGCTGCGTTCGCTTGAATATGTGGCCTGGAGCTTCTGATGTTGCTATCGATTCAAGACCTGAAGGTCGCCTTCCGCATGGGCAAGGGCGTGCTGGCCGAAGCCGTCAAAGGTGTCAGCTTCGACGTGCCCGAGAACCGCACTGTGGCCCTGGTGGGCGAATCGGGTTCGGGCAAAAGCGTCACCGCCATGTCGATGCTGAACCTGCTGCCCGACAACGCGCTGCGCAGCGGCCGCGTGCTCTGGCAGGGCAAAGACCTGCTCAAGGCCACCCTGCCTGAACTGCAGGCCTTGCGCGGCAAGGACATCGCCTGCGTCTTCCAGGACCCGATGAGTTCGCTCAACCCGGTGTTCAACGTCGGCCAGCAATTGTGCGAACCGCTGATGAAGCACATGCGTCTGAGCAAGGCCCAGGCCATCAAGCGCGCCGAAGAACTGCTGGGCGAAGTGGGCATTCCTGAACCCAAGCGCCGGCTGGGCACCTATCCGCATGAAATGTCGGGCGGCCAGCAACAACGCGTGATGATCGCCATGGCCCTGGCGTGCGAACCCAAGCTGTTGATTGCTGACGAACCCACCACCGCGCTGGACGTGACCATCCAGCGCCAGATCATCGAACTGCTGGCCAGGCTGCAGACCAAGATGCGCATGAGCGTGCTCTTCATCAGCCATGACCTGGGTCTGGTGGGCGAGATCGCGCAGCACGTGGTGGTGATGCGCCATGGCGCCATCCGCGAACAAGGCCCGGTGGCCCAGATCTTCGAGGCGCCCAAGGACGACTACACCCGCGCCTTGCTGGCCTGCCGCCCCAGCCTGGTGGGCAACCCGGCGCGGCTGATGGTGATCGATGACCACATCGCAGCCGCCACGCGCCGCGCCTCCGGCCAGGCCGAGGCGGCAGCGCGCGTGGCCGCCGTCAAGGACCCGAACGCCCCCGTGGTGCTGGAAGTGCGCAGCCTGGCCAAGAGCTTCTGGCTCAGCAAAGGCCTGTTCGGCAAGCGCGAATTCAAGGCCGTGCAGAACGTCAACTTCAAGCTGCGCAAGGGCCACACCCTGGGCGTGGTGGGCGAATCGGGTTCGGGCAAGACGACCATGGGCCTGACCCTGCTGCGCCTGCACGAACCCACCGGCGGCGAAGTCATCTTCGACGGCAAGAACCTGCTCAAGCTGTCCGACAGCGAACGCCAGTTGATGCGGCGCCGCATCCAGATCGTCTTCCAGAACCCGTACGCCAGCCTGAACCCGCGCTTCACCATCGGCCAGACGCTGGTGGAGCCAATGACCATCCACCACATCGGCGCCAACCTGGCCGAACGTGAACAGCGTGGCCGCACCCTGCTGGAAAAGGTGGGACTGGACGGCAGCGCCTTCGGCAAGTACCCGCACGAATTTTCGGGG
>JBBQAW010000277.1:0-5714 GCA_038316815.1 Burkholderiales bacterium | reverse complement strand
GAATTCGTGCCCGGGGTCATCGTCACGCAGCACAGTGGCGACGGCAAGGCGAACCAGTATTTCCTGCGCGGCTTCAACCTCGACCACGGCACCGACTTCGCCACGCGCATCAACGGCATGCCGGTGAACATGCCCACGCATGGGCATGGCCAGGGCTACAGCGACATGAACTTTCTGCTGCCCGAACTGGTGGACCGCATCGAATACCGCAAAGGCCCGTACTTCGCCGTGGTGGGCGACTTCGCCGCCGCGGGCTCGGCCGACATCAGCTACCTGAACACCCTGCCCGCCCCGTTCGCCCAGTTGACCGTGGGCGCCAACGGCTACCGCCGGGGCGTGGCCGGCGGCGCCGTGACATCGGCTGCCGGCATCACAACGCTGGCCGCTGTCGAGGCCTTTGCCACCGACGGCCCCTGGACCGTGCCTGAGGGCGTGCGCAAGTTCAACGGCGTGTTCGTGCTTTCTGGCGGCACGCGCGCCCAGGGCTGGCACATCGCGGCCATGGGCTACCAGTCGCGCTGGACGGCCACCGACCAGATTCCGCAACGTCTGATCGATGCCGGCCAGTACAACGGCCGCCCCTTCGGCCGCTTCGACAGCCTGGACCCGACCACCGGCGGCGAAAGCCACCGCAGCAGTCTGTCGGCCGACTGGCACCAGGACGGCCCGGCAGGGCGCACCACGCTTTCGGCCTATGCCATCCGCTACGACCTGGACCTGAATTCCAACTTCAGCTACGCCCTGGAGCGCCCGGCCGACGGCGACCAGTTCAAGCAGACCGACAAGCGCACGGTCTACGGCTTTGATGCCGAACACATCGTCAACCACGACCTGGGCGCCTTCCCGGCGCGCACGGTCGCTGGCGTTCAATTGCGCCACGACCGCATCCGCGTGGGGCTGTACGACAGCGTGGCGCGCCAGATCACCGCCACCGTGCGCGAAGACGCCGTGCGCCAGACACAGCTGGGCCTGTTCGCGCAGACCTCGGTCGAATTCACGCCTGAACTGCGTGCCGTACTGGGCCTGCGCGCCGACCGCTTCCAGGCGCGCGTGAACGCGCTGACGCTGCCCGAAAACGGCGGCCGGGCCACCGACAACCAAGTCTCGCCCAAGCTGACCGTCGTCTATGCCGTGACACCGAAAACCGAGGTCTTCTTCAACACCGGCCGCGGTTTTCACAGCAACGACGCGCGCGGCACCACGGCGCGCATCGACCCCAAGACCGGCGACCCGGTGGACCCGGTGCCCGCCCTGGTGCCGCTGACCGGGGCCGAAGTGGGGCTGCGCACCGAAGCCATTCCCAAACTGCAAAGCTCGGTCTCGTTCTGGGGCCTGCGTTCGGCTTCGGAACTGGTCTACATCGGCGACGCCGGCGTCACCGAGGCCAGCCTGGGCAGCCGGCGCCGTGGCATCGAAATCAGCAACCGCTGGCAGCCCGTGCCCTGGTTCCTGCTCGACGCCGACATCGCCCTGAGCCACGCGCGGCTGAACGACGGCAGCCGCGTTCCGAACGCCGTGGACCGCGTGGCCAGCGTGGCCGGCACGCTGAAAGACATCGATGGCTGGACCGCCAGCCTGCAATGGCGCTACCTGGGCAGTGGCGCGCTGGCTGAAGACAACAGCGTGCGCTCTTTCCCGGCATCGACCTTCAACCTGCGCCTGACCAAAGCCCTGGGCCAGAAGGTGGCGTTGACGCTGGACGTCTTCAATATGTTCAACCGCCAGGTCAACGACATCCAGTACTTCTACGAATCGCAACTGCCCGGCGAGGCCGCGCCCGTGGCCGACCGCCACGTGCACCCGGCCGAACCACGCAACCTGCGCCTGACGCTGCAGGCCAGCTTCTGATGCGCGCCGCCGCACCCCACTGGTGTCGGGCCGGCCTGGCGCTGGCAGCGGTGGCCTGTCTGGCCGGGCCCGCGCAGGCGCACGACAGCTGGTTCGCGCCGCTGCCGGCCACCGACCGCGGTGAAGCCGTGTTCGCCTTTGGTACCGGCAACCAGTTTCCACTGCAGGAAATCACCATCCCCTGGCAGCAACTGGCACAGACTGGCTGCCGCAGCGCGGGCCTGCGCGCGACACCCATGCGCTGGGTGGCCGACCAGCCCACTGGCTTGGTCGTGCGTGCCTCACGGCCGGCGCCGGCAACCGCGGCGCAGACCTGCTGGGCCCAGCTGAAACCCATCGAGATCGAGATCGACGACGCCACTGTCGAGGTCTACCTTAAGGAAGTGAACGCCCTGCCCGCCGTACGCGAACGCTGGGCTGCTCTGCGCGCACGCGGCGTGCGCTGGCAAGAAACGTATACCAAGCACGCCCGAGTGGAGGTCGAAGCCGCCGACGGCAGCCCAGCCACCGATGAAGCCAGCGACCCGATCGACGGCCTGGGGCTGGACCTGCGCATCGACAGCCCGCGCCCGCTGCGCGCCGGCGACAGCCTGCGCGCCCAGCTGTTGCGCGACGGCCAGCCCCTGGCCGGTGTGCCGGTGGAACTGCGCAGTGATCTGAGCCCCATCGGCTTCTGGCGCCAGACCGACGCCGAAGGCCGGCTGCAGATCACCGTGCCCCTGGCTGCGCGCTGGCTGCTGCGCAGCGTGGACCTGCGGCCCGCCGCCAGCAAACCCGAAGGCTGGGACAGCCGCTTCGTGACTTTGGCTTTCGACGTTCTGCCGCGGCGCTGAGATCGCGCACGGCCGGTTTGCCCGCTGGCTATCGCGCCGTTCAACCCGACAGCCAGCGTGCCAGGCCCGGCAGGCCAACACGCCAACAGGCCGCCCACCTGCCAGTGCTTCAGCAAAAACAAAAAGGCCCGTCAGGCATCTTGCCTGACGGGCCGGCGTGACCGAAGCGACTGGGCTTCAGTTCACCGGCAACGGCAGTGCCGTTTCGCTGGTCGGCGGATTCACCTCGTCGACCGTCAGCGGGGTGCCGGTTTCTGTGGCCACCAGCGAGCCGACGTAGCTGACATAAGCCACGATGCTGGCCCAGGCGCTGGGCGGAACCGAGCCGCTGGGCGCAGCGGGTGGGTCTACGGGACTGTCGTTGCCGCCGCCGCCACAGGCAGCCAGAAGGCCGGCCGTCAAAGCGACCAGAAGATAGGCGTTGCGCTTGTTCATCAGGGTCTCCTTCAACGGCTGCCCGGCAGCGGCGTGTTCAGGTACGGGAAACCCGACAGCAGCGGCACCACGGCCTGGTCGACGGCGTCGTGCAACCTGAAACTGGTGGCGCCCAGGGGCACCTTCGAAGGGTTGCAGTCAGTGCCAAAGCCCAAAGCGTTGTTGTTGCCGTTGGCCATGCACAGGCCGCCCATCACGGCCACCAGCGAGATGTCGACGACGTCGTCCTTCGGACGGCGGCCGTTCGGGTAACCGGCGTTGTCGTTGCCACCGGCCAGGATGTTGCCGACGATGCCCAGGCGGTTCTGCTGCGCAAACGGCACCGGTGCAATGCCGGTGTTCAGACGCAGCATTTCTGACGCAACACCATTCGCGGGCTTGTTGACGCCAGCGATGCCGGTCAGGAACGTGGTCACCAGGTCGTTGCGCGGAAAGTTGGTCGGCGCGCTGTTGGGCAGGGGCAGCGCGATTTCCAGCAGCGCCGGCAGCGTCGGGTTGGTGACGTAGTCGATGAACTGGGCGTCGCCGCTAGGCGCAGAAGCATTGAACTTGTCCTTGTCCTTCAGGCCGATGACGACTTCGTTGACCAGGGGCATGCCCAGGCGCGAAACCTGCACCCAGGCACCGCCTGGCTTTTCGCTCGTCTGGTGGCCAGACGGGGGCGACGGGTTCAGCAGCCGGGCCTGGCGCAGGCTGGCCGTGGTCCAGCCACCGATGACGGTCTCGGTGCCGGCCACCAGGCAACTGCGGTGCACCTCCACCGCCAGCGAACTGATGTTCTTGTCGCCAATGGGGTTGGGCACGGCGCCGATGTTCGCCGGGTCGGTGATGACGGCCACGGGCGCGTTCACCAGGTCGAAGATGGTGCCCAGATTGACAGCAAAACCTTCCTGGCGCTGGCCCACGAAGACCTTGGCCGGGATGCTGCAGCCCGGAATGTTGGCGGTGTAAATATGCTTGGCGGCGTAGGCCGCGTAGTCAGGAATGGTCTTGGTGCCAATGTTGTCGACCGGCTTGTCGAACACCGCCGCGCCCGTGCTGGCATTCGTCACCGCTGACGCTGTGCCGCTGCGGCGGTCGCCACGCACCACGGTCACGCCGAAGGTCTCGGCCAGGTTCAGGTTGGCGTCACGCACGTTCGAAACGCCGCCGGCCTGGATCAACGGGATGGCCACGTTCTTGCCGCCCACCGGCAAAGTCACCCCCGCGCTGCCGTTGGCCAGCGTGTTGCTGAAGCGGAACTGGAAAGTGATGTCTTCCTTGGCGTCGCCGTTGTTGTCGATGTGAATCTCGTACAGCGCGTTGCGGTCCAGGCTGAAGTAGTTCGGGCCGCCGTACGCGTCTTGCAGCGGCTGGTAATTGGCAATCAGGGTGACGTAGTCGCTGCGGCCGCTTTCGTAGCTGCGGAACATGTAGAAGTCAGTGCCGTCCACCTTCGGGCTGGTGGCGATGAACGGGGCCTCTCGGTGGCTTGAGGCGCCAGCGCCTGCGGCGCAGGCCAGCAGCACGGCGGCCAGCACCGGGGTGGCGGCAAAACGGATCTTGGTCATGGCATCTCCTGGGAAACTTTGGCGAAGGGTTGTCTTGGTCGTCACGATGGACGCCGACAACAACCCATACGTCAGCTGCTCCCAAACGGATGCGTGCTTTGCTTCGCTGCGTAAGGGTCTGCGAACCGCAGCCCGGCCAGGATGCGTGTTTCCAGGTCTTCCATGGCCTGGGCCTGGGCTTCGCCTGTCTCGTGGTCGTAGCCCTGCGCGTGCAGGGTGCCGTGCACCAGCAGGTGGGCGTAATGCGCTTCGATGCCAATGCCCAGTTCAGCGGCTTCGGCTTCGACCACGGATGCACAGATCACCAGGTCGGCCTGCACCAGCGGTTCTTGCGCGTAAACGAAGCTCAGGACATTGGTGGCGTAAGCCTTGCCGCGGTAACTTTGGTTCAGCGCCAGGCCTTCTTCGGTACCCACGATGCGTACCGTGATCTCGCCCGGCGCCTGCAGCGCCGCACGCACCCAGCGCAGCACGCGGTGGCGCGGCAGCAGTGCTCGGTGACGAGGGTCGGTAAACTGCAGCGACAGCTGCAGTGCCGGGCTGGCCGCCTTCGGAGACACCTTCGGACCCGGCGCTTTCGAACCCGGCGCTTTCGAACCCGGCGCCTTTGAACCCGACGCCTTTGAACCCGACGCCTTTGAACCCGACATCAGCGCCCGGCCTCCGGCCCGGGCCTGACCCGGTCATAGGCCTCAACAATTCTGGCCACCAAGGGGTGACGCACCACATCCTGTGCGCCGAAGTGCGTGAAGGCGATGCCGTTCACGCCCCGCAGGATGTGCTGCGCATCGATCAGGCCACTGGGTTGGTCAGCGGGCAGGTCGACCTGGCTCGGGTCACCCGTCACCACGCACTTGCTGCCAAAACCGATGCGGGTAAGGAACATCTTCATCTGTTCACGCGTGGTGTTCTGCGCCTCATCGAGGATGACGAAGGCATGGCTCAGCGTGCGGCCGCGCATGAAGGCCAGCGGGGCGATCTCGATCATCTGCTTCTCGAACGCCTTGGTGACGCGGTCGAAGCCCATCAGGTCGTGCAAGGCGTCGTA
>JBBQAW010000276.1:0-5737 GCA_038316815.1 Burkholderiales bacterium | reverse complement strand
CTATGCCGAATTTCTGGCCCACGCCAACCGCATTGCGCACGTGCTGGTGCGCGTGCAGGGCCTGGTGCCCGGGCAGCGTGTGCTGCTGCGCGGGGCGAATTCGCCTTTCCTGGCCGCGTGCTGGTTCGCCGTCGTGAAGGCTGGTGGCATCGCGGTGGGCAGCATGCCGCTGCTGCGGGCGCGCGAACTGGCGCAGATCATCGACAAGGCCCAGGTCACGCATGCGTTGTGCGACGCCCGCTTGGCTGAAGAACTGGCTAGCGCTGCCAGCCTGGCGCCCACTTTGCAGCACCGCTTGCTGTTCAACGGTGTCAGCAACGGTGTCAGCAACGCTGACAGCAAGGTTGACAGTGCCGACAGCCTGCATGCGCTGGCGGCGCAGCAGCCCGATCAGTTCGAGAACGTCGACACCGCGGCTGAGGACATCTGCGTCATGGCCTTCACCTCGGGCACCACGGGCGTACCCAAGTGCACGCTGCACTTTCACCGCGACCTGATGGCCGCCTGTGTCTGCTGGCCACCGCATGTGCTGCGCGCCACGGCTGACGACGTTTTCATTGGCAGCCCGCCGCTGGCCTTCACCTTCGGGCTGGGCGGGCTGCTGTTGTTCCCGCTGTCCATCGGCGCCAGCACGGTGCTGGTCGAGAAGACGGCCCCCGACATGTTGCTGACTGCCGTGGCGCAGTTCGGTGCCACCGTGTGTTTCACCGCCCCCACCTCGTACCGCGCGATGGCGCTGCAGCTGCAAGCCCATGGTGCGGGCAGCATGCTGCACGCGCTGCGCAAATGCGTGTCGGCGGGCGAGGCCTTGCCTGGGGCGACGCGTGCGTTGTGGAAGGAAACCACCGGCATCGACATCATCGACGGCATCGGCAGCACCGAGATGTTTCACATCTTCATCAGCGCCACTGAAGACCAGGCCCGTCCTGGCGCCACCGGCCTGCCCGTGCCGGGCTACCGGGCCGTTGTGCTGGGCGAAGACGGGCAGCCGCTGCCGCCAGGCCAGGTAGGCCGGCTGGCAGTGCAGGGCCCCACGGGCTGCAAGTACCTGGACGACCCGCGCCAGGCCGACTATGTCCAAGGCGGCTGGAACATCACCGGCGACGCCTACCTGCAGGACCTTGACGGCCAGTTCATCTACCAGGCGCGTACCGACGACATGATCATCTCCGGCGGCTACAACATCGCCGGCCCCGAAGTGGAAGCCGCCTTGCTGCTGCACCCGGATGTCGCCGAATGCGGCATCATCGGTGTGCCCGACCCCGCACGCGGCATGATCGTCAAGGCCGTCGTCGTGCTCAAGCCGGGCGTGCAGGCCGATTCCGCGCTGGCCCAGCAACTGCAAGACTTCGTCAAGCAGACCATTGCGCCCTACAAGTACCCGCGCCTGGTGGAATTCCGGCACGCCTTGCCGCGCACTGAAACCGGCAAACTGCAGCGCTTTCGCCTGCGCGAGCTGGGCTGAGGCCGTGATGCCATCCCACTGCTTCGAGGCCCGGCGCACGGTGCGTTTTGCGGACTGCGACCCCGCCGGCATCGTCTTCTTCCCGCAGTACCTGGTGATGATCAACACCCAAGTCGAGCAATGGTTCGACGAAGGCTTGGGCATCAACTACGCCGGGCTGATCGGCGCACGCCGTTTGGGCCTGCCCACGGTGCGGCTGGAAGTCGACTTCACTGCCGTCAGCCGCCACGGCGACAGCTTGACACTGCGCCTGCATCTGGCCCGTGTTGGCGGCAGTTCAATGCACCTGGAACACAGCTTCTGGGGCGGCGAGCAGTTGCGCCTGCGGGCGCGCCAGGTGCTGGTGTGTACGTCGCTTGAAACCCACCGGCCGCAGCCCTGGCCGGAGGACATTCGCGCCGCGCTGGCGCAGCAGCTGAACAAGGATCACACCGCATGAGAGTTTTGCAGCCCGAGGGCTGGGCCGCACCGCGCGGCTATGCCAACGGCGTGGCCGTGGCTGGCGGCACGCAGGTGTTCGTGGCCGGGCAGATTGGCTGGAACACCCAGTGCCGTTTCGACAGCGACGACCTCGTCGACCAGGTGCGCCAAGCCTTGCTGAACGTGCGCGCCGTGCTGGCAGAAGCCGGCGGACGAGGTGAAGACATCGTGCGCATGACCTGGTACGTCACCGACAAGCACGAATACCTGGCCCGCGGGCGCGAGATCGGTGCCGTCTACCGCGAAGTCATCGGCAGCTATGCCGTGGCGATGTCGGCCGTGCAGGTGGCCGCGCTGATGGAAGACCGGGCGAAGGTGGAGATCGAAGTCACTGCCGTGGTGGCCTGATGCTTTGGCCTCATCGATAGAGCCCGAAAAAGTCGGCCAGCGCCTGCCGGTACAGCGGCTGGCCGACAGCGTTGGTGTTGTGATGCGAGCCGCCCTCAACCAGCATGAAGCGCTTCGGTTCCGCCGCGCGCTCGTAGAGCATCTGGCCCAGCAGCGGCGGGATCAGGTTGTCGTTGCCACCATGCACCACCAGCACCGGCGAACCCACCTGGCCGATGCGTGAGCCGGCGTCAAGCTTTTGCGTGATCAGCGGGCCCACGGGCAGCCAGCCCCACTTGAAGGTAGCGACCACTGCAGGAATGGACGGGAAGCCGCCTTCGACGATCAGCCCGGCTTCGTCATCCACTGTGGCCGCCAGGTTGACGGCGATGGCCCCGCCCAGCGAATGGCCGAAAACGAAGCGCCGCCCCTGCGGGTTCTGCCCAGCCAGCCAGTTCCAGGCGGCGCGCGCGTCTTCGGTTGCCTTCTCTTCGGATGGCAGGCCCGGCGTGCTGCGGCCAAAGCCGCGGTAGTCCACGCCCAGTACCGAAAACCCGAGCTCGTACATGCGACGCATGCGGGGCGCGCTGCCGCGTACGTCGTAGCGCGCACCGTGCAGGTACAGCAGCACAGGCGCGTCGGCGCGTGCTTGCGGCAGCCACAGCCCGTGCAGGCGCACCGGGCCGCCGTTTCGGGCCGGGTAGTCGATCCACACGTCCTGCATGCCCTCGGCTGCGGCCAGGCCGCCGCGCCAAGTGCGGTCGCCGGGCTGGAAGATCCATTCGCGCTGCTGGCGGTCGAGCGCGGCGCAGCCGGCCAGGCTGGCCAGGCCGGCGCCCGTCAGCAGGGTGGCCAGAAAGGCGCGGCGCCACACAGCGCGGGGGCCGGGCCGGGGGATGGGGTGGGGGGCAGGGCGGGGGATGGGCGTGCGCGTCGGCATGGGTCGAATATTCGCATGACCTGGGCAAACCCTGCACCGCCAGGCTTGGCGAGACTGCCAGTCGGTGCGATGCTGCACGCCAGGGCCGCGTCAACCCGGCCGTTCACGGAGATTCCCCGAATGAAACCCGTTTCCGAACTTCTGGCCCTGCAAGTCAATGGCACGCTGTGGCATGTGCAGCCGCAAGTCACCGTCTTCGAGGCCCTGCAATTGCTGGCCGAATACGAAGCCGGCGCGCTGATGGTGATGGAAAGCGGCCAGCTGGTGGGCGTGCTGAGCGAACGCGACTACACGCGCAAGGTGGCCTTGCAGGGCCGCAACTCGCGCACCACGACAGTGGCCGAGATCATGAGCCGCAACGTTTTCACGGTCAGCCCCAGCACCGACATCCGCGAGTGCATCGCGTTGATGAAGGAACGAAAAGTGCGCCATCTGCCGGTGATCGAAGGCAAGACCGTGCTGGGCATGATCGCGGTGCGCGACCTGCTGGACCACCTGATCAAAGAGCAGGACACCACCATCGGCCAGCTCGAGAGCTACATCTCGACCTGAGGAACTCAGCCTCTCAGCCCCTGGCGGCTGGCCTGCATCAGCAGCAAGCCTTCAAAGATCAAGGTGTCCACGGTCTCGAACGGCAGGTCGGTGATGGTTTGCAGCTTGGCTGCAGCCCCGCCCGTCATCAGCAGCCATGGCGTGGTGCCGGTGCGCCGCAGCAAGTGGCGGTACTGGCGTTCAATGGCGCCGGCCATGGCCTGGGCGCCGCCGCTCATCAGCGCGTCGCTGGTGTTGGTGGGGAACTCAACCACTTCGCCCGTGGGCACGCGCAGGCTGCTGGTGCCTATTTCCAGCGCTTTCTGCATCAGGCCGAAGCCAGGCAGGATCAACCCGCCCAGGAAGCGGCCGCTGCCGTCCAGCGCGTCGACCGTCACCGCTGTGCCCACCATCACCACCAGGGCCGGGCGCGGCGCGGCACCGGGCGGGGTGGCGGCCAGCACGCGCGAACGCGCCCCCGCCAGCGCCACCCAGCGGTCTGCACCCAGGCGGCCGGGGTGGTCGTAGCCGTTGACGAGGCCCGAATCTTCGGCAGTGGGCACTACCCAGTGCGGTTCGATTTCCCACAGTTCCAGCTGTTCTTCGACACGCCTTCGCACCGCTTCACCCGCCACCGCGCAGCCCAGCATGCTGGCTGGCGCGGGCAGGGATTTCCATTGCGTTTCTGCCAGTTCGTCGATGGTTTCCAGAAACACACCGCCTTGTTGCAGCAGCGCAGCCCCAGGCAGCGGTGCGCTGTAAAGCGCCCACTTCAGCCGGGTGTTGCCGATGTCGATGGCCAGGAAAGTCATATTGGGGCGGGATGGTAATGGCTGCGTCAGCTGACAGGCCGCCCCGGTGGCATGATTCCCGTGTACTTTCAACGAGCCCGCCGCCATGACCGACCTGTCCGCTGAATTCAAGGCCCTGGCCAACTACAAGCCGCGCCACAAGGTGCGTTTCGTCACCGCCGCCAGCTTGTTCGATGGCCACGACGCTGCCATCAACATCATGCGGCGCATCCTGCAGGGCATGGGGGCCGAGGTCGTGCACCTGGGGCACAACCGCAGCGTCGATGAAGTCGTCACCGCCGCACTGCAGGAAGACGTGCAGGGCATCGCCATCAGCAGCTACCAGGGCGGGCATGTCGAATACTTCAAATACATGGTCGACCTGCTGCGCCAGCGTGGGGGCGCGCATATCCAGGTCTTCGGCGGCGGCGGCGGCGTCATCGTCCCGGCCGAAATCCGCGAGCTGCAGGGTTATGGCGTGGCCCGCATCTACAGCCCCGAAGACGGCCAGAAGATGGGGCTGCAAGGGATGATCGGCGAGATGGTGATGCGCTGCGACGCCGACCTGACGCGGCACGCCCCGGCCGATGTCGCGGCCCTGCAGGGTCACACCGACGCCGCCTGGCGCGCGCTGTCCCAGGCCATCACGGCGCTTGAAAACGGCCAGGCTTGCGCGGTGCTGAAGTCCGGCATCGCGGCTGCGGCGCAGGCCGCGAAGGTGCCGGTGCTCGGCATCACCGGCACCGGCGGCGCAGGCAAGAGCAGCTTGACCGACGAATTGATCCGCCGTATCCGGCTCGACCAGGACGACGCGCTGCGCATCGCCGTGATCAGCATCGACCCGAGCCGCCGCAAGAGTGGCGGGGCCTTGCTGGGCGACCGCATCCGGATGAACGCGATTTCGCCCTGGCCCAAGACGGCTGCTGCAGCCGGCGCTGCCGATACCGGCGCACGGGTCTTCATGCGTTCACTGGCCACGCGCGACTTCGGCAGCGAGATCAGCCAGGCCCTGCCCGATGTGCTTGCCGCCTGCAAGGCCGCGGGCTTCGACTTGATCGTGGTGGAAACCAGCGGCATCGGGCAGGGCGACGCGGCCATCGTGCCCCTGGTCGACGTCCCGATGTACGTGATGACGCCCGAATTCGGCGCCGCCAGCCAGCTCGAAAAGATCGACATGCTCGACTTCGCAGAGTTCGTGGCCAT
>JBBQAW010000275.1:0-5793 GCA_038316815.1 Burkholderiales bacterium | reverse complement strand
GGCGTGCTGTTGACAGGGCAGGGCGACGCCGTGACCTACCAACGCGCCATCGGCATGGCCGACCGTGAGGCGAAGCGCCCGCACACCGTGGACGGGGTCTGGCGCTGGGCTTCCGTCAGCAAGCAGGTGGCGGCGGTGCTGGTCATGCAGCAGGTGCAGGCCGGGAAACTGAAACTCGCCGCCACGCTGGACCAGCTCTTGCCCGGCTTCAAGGCCCCGCGCGCGGCAACGATCACCGTGCAGCAGCTGCTGCAGCACACCAGCGGCCTGCCCAACCCAGACAGCCAGCCGGGCTTCTACACCGCCAGCTTCGGCGACGAAGGTGGCCCGGTCGCGCAGGCGCTGCGCTTTTGCAGCGGCCCGCCGGCTGCCGAGGCTGGTACGCGTTTCTCTTACAACAACTGCGACACCCTCGTGCTGCAAGCCGTGCTGGAACGGCTGACCGGCCATCCCTATGCCCGCCTGGTATCGAGCGCCCTGGCTCAGCCCCTGGGCCTGCAGCAATTGGCGTTGGCCTCAGCGCGTGCTGAAACCGGGTTCGAGGCCGCCCAGCCACGGGGTTACATGGACGCCGCCACGCCTGAGGCGGCCGTCAACCTGGCCAGTTTCGGCGCCGGCGGCGCCCTTCGCGGGACACCGGCAGAGTTGTGGCAATTCGACCGCGCACTGATGCAAGGCCGGCTGCTCGACAAGGCGGCACTGCAGACGCTGTGGGCCGGCGACCCGAAGCTGGGCTACGTGGCGCTGGGCGCCTGGTCGTTCCCGGCCTCGCTGGCGGGCTGCGCCAAGCCATTGGCCCTGGTGGAACGGCGCGGGCAGATCGGCGGTGTGCAGGTGCGCAATCTGCTGGCGCCAGACCTGGGCGCGGCCCTCATCGTCTTCAGCAACAACGCACAGACCGAATTCGGCGAAATCTGGCAGGGCCGCGGCCTGATGCATGAACTGGCCGGCGCAGCGTTCTGCGCCCCGACCCGTGCCGTGGCTGCACCGGCTGGCGCTGCGGGTGGCTGGGGGGTCGGCGCTGCGCCGCCTGAGACCCAGCCAGCCAAACCTGCCGAACGTGCCGAACCTGCCCAACGAGCCGAACGTGCCGAACCTGCTGAACGTGCCCAACCCGTCAAAGCAGTGGCATCCGCCCCGCCCGCCAAATGGAACGTCAACCAACCCCCCGGTACGCCGCGCACCGTCAACATCGACACGCGCACCGGCACATGGATGAGCGTCGACGTCAGCTCCGATGGCAAGACCCTGGTGTTCGACCTGCTGGGTGACCTGTACACCCTGCCCATCACCGGTGGCGACGCCACGCCTTTGACCACCAGCATCGCCTGGGACCACCAGGCCCGCTTCTCACCGGACGGCAAGCGCATCGCTTATGTCAGCGACGCCGGCGGTGGCGACAACGTCTGGGTCATGAACATCGACGCCAAGTCGCCGAATTCGGGCGCGCGGGCGTTGACGACCGAGGACTACCGCCTGCTGAACAACCCCACCTGGCACCCCAGCGGCCAGTACATCCTGGCGCGTAAACATTACACGGGCACACGTTCGGCCGGCTCGGGCGAGATCTGGATGTACCACCTGGACGGCGGCAAGGGTGTGGCTCTGAACGAGAAGCCGAATTGGCAGAAGGACCTGGGCGAACCGGCCATCAGCCCCGATGGCCGCTTTGTTTACTACTCGCGCGACAACACGCCCGGCAACACTTTTGAATACAACAAGGATTCGAACAAAGAGATCTTCAGGATCTTCCGCATCGACTTGCAAGACGGCAGTACCGAATCTTTCGTGCAAGGCCCTGGCGGCGCGGTGCGGCCCGTGCCTTCGCCCGACGGCAAGCAGCTGGCCTTCGTGCGCCGCGTGCGCAACCAGAGCACGCTGTTCCTGAAAGATCTGAGCACCGGTGTCGAAAAGCCGGTGTGGGGCCAACTGGAACGCGACCTGCAGGAAGCCTGGTCGGTCTACGGCGTCTACCCCGGCTTTGCCTGGACGCCCGATTCGAAGCACATCGTTGTCTGGGCGCAGGGCAAGCTGTGGCGTGTCGACCCGTTTGCCGGAACAGCGGCAGACATTCCATTCCGAGTGCGCCACACGCGCGAAGTGCGCGACGCGCTGCGCGTGCCGCAACAAGTGTCGCCCGATAGTTTTTCGGTGCGCCAACTGCGCTGGGCCCAGGTGGCGCCGGGTGGCCGCAGCGTGGTCTATTCAGCGCTGGGGTATCTGTACCGCAAAGACCTGGCCGCCAACAGCGCGCCGCGCCGCCTGAGCACGCAAGACACGCACTTCGAATTCTTCCCCAGCCTTTCGCGCGATGGCCGGCGCCTGGTTTATGTCGCCTGGAACGACCAGCAGCAAGGCCAGGTGCGTGTGCGCGACATCGCCAGCGGGCGCGAAACCGTCGTCACGCCAACGCCTGGCAAGTACCTGTCGCCGCGCCTTTCGCCTGACGGGAGTCAGGTGGCTTATGTCAAGTCGCGCGGCGGCTTTCTGACCCCGCCCTGGCAGGGCCTGGATACCGGCGTCTACCTGGCCAGCAGCGACGGCGGCAGTGAGCCGGTGCGCCTGAGCAAGGACGGTGACGTACCGCAGTTCGGCGCGCGCAACAACGAGGTTTTCGTCACCCGCACCACCCAGCCCGCCGAAACCGAAGTGCGGCGCTCGCTCTGGCGCATCTCGACCGCCGACCGCAGCGAAAACGAAGTCGCGCGCGGTGAATTCATCAGTGAATTCAGCATCTCGCCCGACGGCCGCTGGCTGGGCTTCGTCGAACGTTTCCATGCCTACGTGACGCCGTTGCCGCTGATCGGCAAGCCGCTGACCGTGGGCCCGCGCATGGACGGCTTGCCGGTGCGCCAGCTGAGCCTGAACGCCGGGCAGAGCCTGCACTTCAGCGGCGACAGCCAGCAGGCGCACTTCACTTCTGGCGACCAGTTGTTTACCGTGGCGCTGAGCGCGGCCTTCGCGCCCGCTGTTGAGGAAAAAGTGGCGGAGAAGGCTGCGGAGAAGGCCGCGGAGAAACCGACGGAAAAACCGGCAGATCAGTCAGGAGACAAGTCCTCAGATAAAGCCACCGAGCCACGCACCGGCTTCAAGCCCCCCACTGAGGGCCGCGCCATCGGCCTGCAGGCGCGCAGCGACCGGCCCGAAGGCCGAATCGCCATCACCGGCGCGCGCGTGGCGACGATGCGGAGTCTGAACGGCGGGGACAAAGCCGACGAAGTCATCGACAACGCCGTCATCGTCATCGACGGCCACCGTATCGCGGCCATCGGCCCGGCCGGCAGCGTGACCATTCCGGCCGATGCCCGGCGCGTGGACGCGAGCGGCAAGACGATCGTGCCCGGCTTCATCGACGCGCATTGGCATGGCGGCATGGGTGAAGACGGCATCGTGCCGCAGCAGAGCTGGGTCAATCTGGCTTCACTGGCCTTCGGCGTGACCGCCATCCACGACCCCAGCAACCGCAACGACCACATCTTCACCCAGGCCGAACTGCAGCGTACAGGCCAGGTGCTGGGGCCGCGCATCTTCGGCACCGGCGCGATCCTCTACGGCGCCAAGGGCAGCAGCACGGCGGTGGTGAACAAGCTCGACGATGCGCTGACGCACCTGAAGCGCCAGCGCGACAACGGCACCATCAGCGTCAAGAGCTACAACCAGCCGCGCCGCGACCAGCGCCAGATGCTGCTGGAAGCCGCGCGCCAGACCGGCATGATGGTGGTGCCCGAGGGCGGTTCGATGTTCCAGCAGAACATGAGCCACATCGTCGACGGCCACACCGGGCTGGAACACGCGCTGCCCATTGCCGAGGTCTACGACGACGTCACGCAGTTGTGGACGCAGACCAAGGTGGGCTACACGCCGACGCTGAACGTGGCCTATGGCGGACTGGACGGCGAACATTACTGGTACGCCCGCACCGACGTCTGGCGTCACCCGCTGCTGACGCGCTATGTGCCGGCCAGCGTGCTGCAGTCGCGCGCGGTGCGCCGGCCCACCGCGCCTGAAAAAGACTTCAACGTCATTCGCGTGGCGCGCACGGCCACGGCGCTGCAGCGTGCGGGCGTGCCCGCGATGATCGGGGCGCACGGCCAGCGCGAAGGGCTGGGCGCGCACTGGGAAATGTGGATGTTCGGCCTGGGCGGCATGACGCCGCTGGAAGCCCTGCGCACCGCCACGCTGAATCCGGCGCGCCACTTCGGCCTGGACGCCGACCTGGGCAGCGTGGACGTGGGCAAGCTGGCCGACCTGGTGATCATCGAAGGCGACGTACTGACCGATATCCGCCAGAGCGACCGCATCACCCACGTCATGCAGAACGGCCGCCTGTATGAAGCCGCCACGCTGAGCGAAGTGGTATCACGCAGCCGGCCGCGCACGCCCTTCTTCTTCGAGGGTGCCGACGCACGCTGGCAGGCGATGCTGGACGCGCACGCCTTCTGCGCCGGGCACTGACAGCACCGTGAGCGAAGACAGCCAGATCATCATTCCGCCCTCGTTCATTGCGCTGTTCGTGCCGCCCGGCGGCGTGAAGCCGCGCGCCAGCCGGCAACATATCGCCGAACGCTATGAATTCTGCGAAGACCTGGCGCAGATGCTGGCCGACACCGCCAGCACCAAGCTGTTCGAGCTGGGCGTCACCGAAGGCGATGTGCTGCAGCGCATCCACCAGGGCCTGGCGGTAGCCGGCGCTCCGGTGGACGCGGCCGAGGCGCGCTGGGTGGTCACGCGGCTGGCTGAATTGCTGGGCTGGCCGGCCCTGGATGACGAGCAGATCGACCGCGCAGCAGACGCGCAATAACGGCAACTTCGGCCATCAGGCTGCCAGACCAGACCAGAAACGGGATGGCCGTGCGCATTGAATCTCCGTTGCAATCGTTATCGATGTTGTCAGGCCCAGGGCCGTCGCAGCAGCTTGCGCGCTTCGATGAACCAGAGCACACCGCTGGCCATCGCCACACACACGACCCATTGGCCCGCCGACATCGGCACGGTGCCGAATGCGAGGTTCAGGAAGGGCAGGTGCACGACGGCGACCTGCAGCGCCGTTGACAAGGCCACCGCTGCCCACAGCCAGCGGTTGGAGAACGCTGCACTGAACGCAGATGCCGACGCCGAGCGCGCGTTGAAACAGTTAAAGAGCTGCGTCAACACCAGTACCGTGAAGGCCGCCGTGCGCGCCAGTTCCAGGCTGTGCGGGCCAGCGCCCACCCACACATCCACCGGCTCGATCAACCCGCCGGGCAGGAACAGGTCCAGCGTCAGCAAGCTCAGTGCCGCCATCACGACGCCGCCTTCGACCACGCCCAGCGCCATGCGCGCGCCGATGATGCGCTGGCTGCGCGGGCGCGGCTTGCGCGCCATGACGTCGTCGGTGATCGGGTCCACGCCCATGGCTAAGGCGGGGCCGGTGTCGGTGATCAGGTTGATCCAAAGAATCTGCGTGGCCAACAGCGGCAGCACCACCGCGCCGCCCGAGCCGGTGGCTGTGGCCTTCAGCCCGATGACACTGGCCCCCACCACGCCGGCAAACACCGTCAGCACTTCAGCCAGGTTCGACGACAGCAGGTAGCGCAGAAACTTCTCGATGTTGTCGAGCACGCCCCGCCCTTCGCGCACGGCCAGCACGATGGTGGCGAAGTGGTCATCGGTCAGGACCATGCGGGCCGCCTCCTTGGCCACCTCGGTGCCGGACACGCCCATCGCCACGCCGATGTCGGCGGCCTTCAGCGCCGGCGCGTCGTTGACGCCGTCGCCCGTCATCGCCACCACGTTGCCGCTGGCTTGCAAGGC
>JBBQAW010000274.1:0-5816 GCA_038316815.1 Burkholderiales bacterium | reverse complement strand
GGCGACATCCACGGCGGCGCCGTGCCGCAAAGCCCCACCCGCATCGGCGGCAAGGTGTTGCGCATCGACCGCGACGGCAAGGCAGCCCCGGGCAATGGCGCGCCGGCCGGCTTCGATGCCCGGGTCTACACCTACGGGCATCGCAACCCGCAGGGCATCGCCTTCCGGCCCGGCACCAACCAGGCCTTCACGGCCGAGAACGGGCCTTGGCACAGCGACGAAGTGACGGCGCTCGTGCCAGGCGGCAACGCCGGCTGGGACCCGCGGCCCAACGTCGGCGGGCGTGGTGCCTGTCCCGATGGCTACTGCGGTTACAGCCCCAACCAGATGGGTGCCACAGACCCGAAAGACCGGAACGCCTTCATGCCGATGACCGACATGAAGACCTACCCGGGCGCGATGAAACCAGCGTGGACGAACGACGGTCTGTCGCAAGGGCTGCTGGCCGGCACCTTCGTCAGCGGTCCGCAATGGAAGGCCTGGAACGGCCGGATGATCATCGGCTTTGCCGGCATCGGCATCCACGGTACGGCGGTCGGCAACCGTCTTGACGTGCTGGATATCGCGGCCGACGGCGCGTCTGCCACGCGCACCACCGTCAGCCTGCCCATGCCTGCTGCGCGCTTCCGTTCGCTGGTGCAGGCGCCGGACGGCAGCCTGTATATCGCGACCGACGAAGGCGCCATCTCGCGCCTGACGCCCAACTGAACCGGGCTCTGAAGCCTGGTTGTCTTGACGCGTGGGGGCCTTCGGGTCCCCACATTCCTTTTGCAGAGATCAACAGATGAAACCCCTACTGATCGTGCCCGCCCTGGGCTTGTTGCTGGCGACCAGCCAGGCCTTCGCCACCGAGGACCCGGACGAGTTCTACAAGACCAAGAACTGCCTGGCCTGCCACCGCATAGACCGGGTCACCCTGGGGCCGTCGTTCAAGAGCATGGCGGCCAAGTACGTCGACGACAAGGGCGCCGACCTGATGCTGGCCAAGAAGATTCGCGAAGGCGGTGTGGGCGTCTGGGGGCAGGTGCCGATGCCGGCGCAGCCGCAGGTCAACGAAACCGAAGCCTTGACGCTGGCGCGCTGGATTCTTGCGCTGAAGTGAAGATGAAATGGTGGCGGCGGTCCAGGCCATGCCAAGCTGGCAAGGCAAGGCCAGGCCCGAACACCAGCCCGGCATTAGCTTCGCGAATGACCAGTTTATTGGCGTCGGTCGTTTTCATCGCTGAAAGCTAGCCTGCCTTCAACTCGCGCACCCGTTGCACCGCCACTGCGGCGGCGGCGGTGCGTGTTTCGACGCCCAGCTTTTCGAACACACGTTCCAGGTGCTTTTTGACGGTGGCCGGGCTGGTGCCGAGGATGTCGCCGATGTCGCGGTTGGTCTTGCCCTTGACCACCCAGTACAGCACTTCGCTTTCGCGCAGCGTCAGGCGCAGGGCCAGCATCGTGGCCTCGACCGTGGCGGCGTCGCTGACTTCGCGCAGCACCACCAGCCAGTCTTCGTCGCTGGTGCGGCCCTGCAGGGTGCACACCAACTGCTGTGGGCCGCGGGGCACCGTCAGCGGCTTCTGTTCGGGGTTGGCAGTGGCAGCGTGCAGCCAGGCCAGCAGCGGCGCGGGCACGCGGTCTGCCGCGGTGTCGGGTGGCGTGATGTCGAAGTAGACCGGCAGCCAGCGCCGTGCCAGCGGTGTTTGCCAGACCAGGCGTGCGCCGTCGTTCAGCAACCCGTCCACCAGCCGCACGGCGATGGTGGCGTGGCCATACGCGTCCAGCGCATTGCGCGCCTGCCGCGCCTGGCGCGCACCGCGCATATGCACAGCCATGCGCGCAATCACTTCCTGCGGGCGGATGGGCTTGGTGACGTAGTCCACGCCGCCGGCCTCAAAAGCTGCCAGCACATGTTCGGTCTCGGTCAAGCCAGTCATGAAGACAATCGGGATGTGCGCCGTCTCGGGCCCGGCCTTCAGACGCCGGGCGACTTCGAAGCCGTCGATACCGGGCATCAGCGCGTCCAGCAGCACGATGTCGGGTTCGGCGTGCAGCGCACGCTGCAGGGCAGTCAGGCCGTCGGTGGCCACCAGCACGGTGTAGCCGGCCTCGTCCAGCGCGTCGTGCAGCACGGCCAGGTTGTCGGGCACGTCGTCGACAATCAGCACCAGGCCCAGGCTGGTGCCTGCGGCGGCCAGAGGCGGGCGTTCAATCGACACGGTTGCGCGCCAGCGCCTGGCGCACCAGGGGCACCATGCGGTCGAATTCAAAGCCCTGTGCCAGCGCGCGCAGCTTGGCTGCAAAGGCTGCGCATTCGGGGTGGCGCTTGTCGATGGCGTCCAGTACACGTTGCACACCGCGAGGGTAGCCCAGCCCCAGCACGTCCTGCAGCGCTTGCAATTGCGCGCGTGGGGGCAAAGGGCCGTCTGCCGGCAAAGCCGGTTCCACGCTTGGCGCTGGTGCCTGCAGCGCCGCTGCGGCGGGCGCCTGGGCCAGCCATTGCAGGTTCAGGCGCGCGCCCAGCCAGTCCAGCAGTTCGTCGAAGCGCACGGGCTTGGTGATGAAGTCGGCTGCGCTGATGCCGCAGTCGTTGTCCTGCCCCTTGTCAAAGGCATTGGCCGAAACCACCGCCACCGGCGCGCTGCTCAGGCCCTGGCGGCGCAGCGCGCGGATGGTCTCCCAGCCGTCGATGCCGGGCATGGCCAGGTCCATCAGGATGGCGTCGACCGGTGCGTTGTCGGCTGGCTGTTGTTGCGGCCCTGCTTGTGACCTTGCTTGCGGCCCTGCCTGCGGCCCTGCTTGCGACCCTGCCTGCGACCGTCCCTGCGGCCGTTCTTGCGACATCTCGTGAAGCAAGCCCATCGCCGCGTGGCCGCTGGCGGCCTGCAGTACGTCGAAGCCCAGGGCCGTAAGCCGGCGCGCCAGCAAGGTGCGGTCCACTTCTTCGTTGTCCACCACCAGCACGCGCCGGCGCGGGCCGGCGTAGCCAGCGCGTGTGGGCAGGGCGCGCGGTGCGCGGGCGCCGGGCAGTTCAGGCAGGAACAGGCGCACACGAAAAAGTGTGCCGCCCGGCGTGCCACCCGGGCTGTCATCTGCATTGCCGCCGGCAGCACCGGCCGTGGCCACGCGCGAGCTGACCGTCATCTCGCCGCCCATCAGGTCGGTCAGCATCTTGGCAATCGTCAGGCCCAGGCCGGTGCCGGCCGGCCCACCTGCCGCACCTGCGGCATGCGGGCCGCGCGAGAAGGGTTCGAAGATGCGGTCGATCTCCTGCGGGTCGATGCCGGGGCCGGTGTCTTCGATCTCGAACACCGCCATCCCGCGCACCTGGCTGGCGCGAAAGGCCACGCGCCCCTGGGCCGTGAACTTCACGGCATTGCCCAGCACGTTGATGAGAATCTGCGACAGCCGGCGTTCGTCGGCGCGCACCAGCGCCGGCGCGTCGTCGATGTCGTGTTCGAACCTCAGCCCCTTGGCCAGCGCCTGCAGCTCGAACATGCGCACGATCTGCTGCAGGCTGTCGCGCAGCCGCATCGGTTGCGGGTTCAGCGCCAGCTTGCCGCCTTCGATGCGCGCGATGTCCAGCGTGCCTTCGATCAGGCTCAACAGATGTTCGCCGCCACGGCGGATGACGCCCACCGCCTGGCGCCGGTGCGGCGGCATCGACGGGTCTTCGTCCAGCAACTGCGCGTAACCCAGGATGCTGTTCAGCGGCGTGCGCAGTTCGTGGCTGATGGTGCTGATGTAGCGTGTCTTGGCCTGGTTGGCGGCGTCGGCAGCGGTGCGCGCCGCATCGGCCGTTTGCTTGGCGCTTTGCAGGGCTTCGTCGGTGCGCCGGTGGCTGTCGATCTCGATCATCAGGGCCTCGGTCTGGCGGTTGCTTTCTTCCTGCGCTACGCGCCGGCTCATCTGCACCAGCACCAACCACCAGGCGATGACGCCACCCACCAGCAGCAGGGCGGCGTAGGCCTTGATGAAGCTCTGTTTCAGCACCGGCGCCAGGCTGGCAGCCTGTTCGCCCAGGCCTTTCAGTTCAAGCTGGTACAGCAAGCCCAGCAACCCGGCCAGTGCCGGCGTGACGATGGCCATCAGCAGCAGGTAGCGGCCCAGCCCGGTGTCAAGCTGAGGCCACAGCTGCTGCGGTAGCAGCCGGCGCAGCAGCGCGCGCCACTGGAAGGCCAGGCGTGCGGCCTCGGGCTTGCACCGGTCGTGGCAACGGGCGTCCAGGCTGCAGCACAGGCTGCAGATCGGGCCTCCATAAGCGGGGCACTGCGCCATGTCCTCGCCTTCGTACAGGCGTTCGCAGATCGTGCACAGGCGCATGCGCCGCACGGTGCCCAGGTAGGCGCCTTCGGCGTCAGCCGAGGTGCGGGCAATGTAGTAGCGGCCCTTCGTGGCCCAGGCAATCAGCGGGCTGACCGTGAAAGCCACCGCGGCGGCAATGACGGCCGAAAACGCCTGCGCCATCGGCCCGAAGGCGCCCAGGTAGGCCGCCATCGACAGCACCGACGCTGCGCCCATGGCGCCCACGCCCACAGGGTTGACGTCGTACAGGTGCGCACGCTTGAATTCGATGCCCTTGGGCGACAGCCCCAGCGGCTTGTTGACCACCAGGTCGGCGACCACGGCCATGATCCAGCTGATGGCGATGTTGCTGTACAGGCCCAGCACGCCGCCGATGGCCTGGAAGACTTCCAGTTCCATCAGCGCCAGGGCGATCATCGTGTTGAACACCATCCACACCACGCGCCCGGGGTGGCTGTGCGTCACGCGAGCAAAGAAGTTGCTCCAGGCGAGGCTGCCAGCATACGCATTCGTGACGTTGATCTTCAGCTGCGAGACGACCACGAACAGGCAGGTGGCCGCCACCGCCCAGCCGTAGTTCGGAAACACGCCGTTGAAGGCGGCCAGGTACATCTGGTTCGGGTCGACGGCGCGCTCGGGCGGCACGGCCAGTTGCAGGGCCAGCAGGGCCAGCAGGGCGCCGCCCAGCATCTTCAGCACACCCAGCACCACCCAGCCCGGGCCACCCATCAGCACCGCACCCCACCAGCGCCAACGGTTGGCGGCCGTCTGTTCGGGCATGAAGCGCAGGTAGTCGACCTGTTCGCCCATCTGCGTGATGAGCGCAATGCCCACCGTCAGCGCCGCGCCGAAGAGCAGCGGGTTGAAGGCACCGCCCTGGCCGTCCAGCCCGGCGTACGCCTGCAGATCATCCAGCAGCGTGGGGTGGGCACTGAAGACGTAAACGTACGGCACCACCAGCAGCACCAGCCACAGCGGCTGCGTCCACATCTGCAGCTGGCTGATGGCGGTGACGCCGTGCGTGGCGAGCGGGATGACGACCAGCGCACACAGCAGGTAGCCCCAGGCGGGCGGAATGTCGAAGGCCAGTTCCAGCGCGTAGGCCATGATGGCCGCTTCGAGCGCGAAGAAGATGAAGGTGAAGCTGGCGTAGACCAGGCTGGTGACGGTGCTGCCGATGTAGCCGAAGCCGGCGCCGCGCGTCAGCAGGTCCATGTCCAGCCCGTAGCGCGCGGCGTAGACACTGATGGGCAGGCCGGCGGCGAAGATCAGCACCCCCGTGGCGACGATGGCCCAGAAGGCGTTGATGAAGCCGAACTGCAGCAGCAGCGTGGCGCCCACGGCTTCCAGCACCAGGAACGATGCCGCACCGAAACTGGTGTTGGCCACACGCCAGCCCGTCCACTTGCGGAAAGACCGCGGCGTGAAACGCAGGGCGTAGTCTTCGACCGTCTCGCTCGCGACCCAGCTGTTGTAGTCGCGCCGCACCTTGATGACGCGCTGCTGCGGCAGGGGCGTTTCGGTGT
>JBBQAW010000273.1:0-5829 GCA_038316815.1 Burkholderiales bacterium | reverse complement strand
GCTCGGTCACGGCCATGTCATGCACCATGCCGCCGGGGTAGGGCGATTCGCCGAGTTGCACGTTCAACAGCTCGCCCTGCGGGCTGATGTGCCAGGCCACGATGGCTGCACCGGCGGTGCCGATGTTCCAGAGATGGCCCTGGGCGTCCACCTTGGGGTGGGCAGTGAACGGCATTTGCGCCAGGTCCTTGCGCCAGGTGATCGGGCCCTGGGTCGACAAGTCCCGGGGGTCCAGGGCGTAGGCCGATCCGCCTTCCCACATTGCCAGCACGCGCCCGGCGTGTTCCAGGGCGTTGGTGTTGGCGGTGTTGTAGCTGTCGGGCCCGCTGCCGGGCGGGCCGCCGTCGATCTGCGTGCCCAGGGCCGACATCAGAAAGCGCCCGGCTTCGCGTTCGGCCTTCAGCTTGGCCGTCTGCACCAGGCGCCCGCGGTGGTTGATACGGCTGTTGCCGATGGTGTACTGCTGCACCATGCCGTCGCCATCGAACCAGTGGTGATAGCGCTCGGTGCCGCGCTGCATCAGGGCCGGGCCGTTGCGGTAGAAGCGCCCGCGCAGCTCGGCCGGCCAGCGGCCGCGCAGCATCAGCGGGCCGCTGTCCCGGTTGCCGGTGACGTCGTCCACGCCGGCGAAGGGGGCCAGCAGCGGCTGCTGTTTCACGTTGGCGGCAAAAACGGCGGCGTCGGCGGGTTTGGCCTGCGCCGTGCCGGCCAAAGCCGCACCCAGCGTGGTGGCCAGGCCAGCGGCGGCAGCGGTCAAGAGTTCGCGGCGTTGCAGGGTGGGCTTCATGCTCTTTTGCGGACTCATTGCGACAGGCGGGCGATGACAGGGCTGCCGTCAAGCATCAGCTTGCCGGTTTCCCAGCTGGGGCCAAACATGCCAGGCTTGCCGGTCGAACCCCAGGGTTCGGTGGGCAGGCCCATCATGTTCTTGCCCATCTTGCCGTCACCGTCGATGTCTTGGTACAGCGTGATGGCCAGTTCGTTGCCGCTGATGCCGCACAGCTGCACGGGTGTGATGGCGTCAACGGCCGGTACACGGGCCACGGCCATGGGTTTCTTGTTGTAGCTGTCTGCCGTGCCGTAGGCCGCCAGGAAGAGCTGGCCTTGCTGCGGGCGCACGTTGTGCACGTCCACATCGATGCAGCGGGTGGCCGGGGCGGCGAGTACGTCCAGCACAACAGGCGCAACCGGAGCAACAGTTGCAGCAAGTGCAACCGAAGCCGGAGCAGCTTGGGCTTGGGCCTGGGTTTGGGCCTGGGCCTGGGCATGGCCGACCCAGGTCAGCAAGATCAAAGTGGTGGTCAGGGCGGTTCGCATGCGAGTCTCCGGTGGGCGGGCTGGGATTCGATGGCTCGATTCTGGAAACCCGACCCCGGCCGTGCAGCCGGCCTGCGACCGGCCCGCAGCGTCGTTCGCCAATCGACGGCTGGCGGGCGTGAAGTGAAAGCGACGCCGCACGGCGCAGCGCCCGGAATTTAGTCGCCCGAGGCGCGGCGCCCCGCCTTGATGCCGCTGCGGTGGGCTTTGCCGGCCAGCCGGCGCTGCTTCGAGCCGTAGGTGGGCTTGGTGGCGCGTCGCGGCGCGTCGGGGTTGCAGACTTCGTCCACCAGCGCCTGCAGCCGCGCCAGGGCATCAGCCTGGTTGCGCGGCAGGCTGCGGTGGCCCTGAGCCTTGATGACGATGACGCCGCCTTCCGTCACCCGCTGGTCGGCCAAGGCGCACAGGCCGTCTTTCACGGCCTCAGGCAGGGACGAAGCACGAACATCAAAGCGCAGATGGGCGGCGGTCGACACCTTGTTGACGTTCTGCCCGCCCGCCCCCTGCGAGCGTACGGCCGTGAATTCGACCTCGCGGCGGTCAACCTGGGGGTGGCGCGAAGGCCGGGGCGCACTCAGAGCGCGGTGCCCGCGTGCATGGGCACCCGGGCGGCCACGGCACACATCAACTCGTAGCCGATGGTGCCGGCAGCCTGCGCCACTTCGTCGATGGGCAAGACCGCGCCCTGGGGGCCGCAGCCCCACAAGGTCACTTCGCTGCCGATGCCGGCGTGGGGCAGCGGGTTCAGGTCGACCGCCAGCATGTCCATCGACACCCGGCCGACCGTGCCGGTGCGCTGGCCGTCCACCAGCACCGGCGTGCCGGTGCCGCAAAGGCGCGGGTAGCCGTCGGCATAGCCGCAAGCCACGATGCCAATGCGCTGCGCCTGCGCGGCGGTGTAGCGGCTGCCGTAGCCCACGGTGTCGCCGGGCTGCAGCATCTGCGTGGCAATGAGCCTGGAACGCAGCGTCATCGTCGGCTGCAAGCCCCAGTGCGCAATGTCTTGCTCCGGAAAGTCGGGCGCGCTGCCGTAGACCAGGATGCCAGCGCGCACCCAGTCGTTCTTGATGCCGTGGCGCAGCACCGCGGCGCTGTTGCTCAGGCTGCGTTCACCCGGCAGGTCGTGTGTAGTGGCGTCGAAGACGGACAACTGGTGGGCCACGCCGCGGGCGCCGTCGGCGTCGCTGAAGTGCGTCATCAGCGAGACCTCGTCGACCTGGGGCAGCGCGTTCAGGCGCGCCCAGGCGCTGCGGTAAGCCGCAGGCGTGAAGCCCAGGCGGTTCATGCCGCTGTTCATCTTCAGGAAGACGCGGTGCGGCGCCTGGGTCTTGTGCGCGGCCAGCCAGTCGATCTGTTCGCTGCAGTGCACCACGTGCCACAGCTCCAGGCGCGAACAGGTTTCCAGGTCGCGCGGCTCGAACACGCCTTCCAGCAGCAGGATGGGGCCGCGCCAGTCCAGTGCGCGCAGGCGTTGTGCTTCTTCCAGGTCAAGCAATGCAAACCCATCGGCGCCGCGCAGGCCGGCAAAGGCACGTTCGATGCCGTGGCCGTAGGCATTGGCCTTGACCACGGCCCAGACGCGCGCGTCGGGCGCGGCGGCGCGCGCACGCCCCAGGTTGTGCGTCAGGGCTTCGCGGTGGACCAGGGCTTGGATGGGACGCGGCATGCCCCGCATTTTGCCAGCGGGCAAGGCGCCAGAAGTTGAGGTTCCCCCGGCGCACAGGCGCGTGCTCACCGGCGCGTGCTGACAGGCGCGTACTGACAGGCGCCGGATGGAAGGCGCGTGCTATAACCCGGCGCCCTTGAGCAGGAGACAGATCAGACCCGCGCCCGTGCATCCGCACCGGCCAAGACAGGGTCCGTGCGCGCCCCGATGAAAAAAGGTTTCTCGACCATCATGTCGGCGCAGTTTTTCAGCTCGCTGGCTGACAACGCGCTCCTGGTGGCCGCCGTCGAATTGCTCCGCACCAGCCAGGCCCCGACCTGGCAAGTGCCCGCGCTGGCGCCGATGTTCGCGTTCTTCTATGTCGTGCTGGCGCCCTTCGTCGGCACCTTCGCCGACTCGCTGCCCAAGGGGCGGGTGATGTTCTTCGCCAACAGCATCAAGGTCGTGGGCTGCCTGATGATGCTGTTCGGCAGCCACCCGCTGCTGGCCTATGCGGTGGTGGGGCTGGGCGCGGCAGCCTATTCGCCGGCGAAGTACGGCATCCTGACTGAACTGCTGCCAGCTTCGCTGCTGGTCAAGGGCAATGGCTGGATCGAAGGCCTGACCGTCGGCTCGATCGTGCTGGGCATTCTGCTGGGCGGCCTGTTGATCGGCACGCGCATCTCGGGCTGGCTGCTGGGGCTGGACATGCCCTTCATCGACACCGCCATCGACACCGCGCCCGAGGCCGCAATTTCTGCCATCGTCTTCCTGTACGTCATTGCCGCGGTCTTCAACCTTTTCATTCCGCGCACCTCGGCGCCACTGCAGCCCATCCAACACGGCGTGGTGTGGATGGTGCGCGACTTCTCGCGGTGCAATTCGCGCCTGTGGGCCGACAAGCTGGGCCAGATTTCGCTCGCCACGACCACGCTGCTGTGGGGCGTGTTCGGCAACTTGCGCCTGATCGTCTTTGCCTGGGCGGCGGCGGCACTGGGCTACAGCACGGCGCAGGCCTCGAACCTGGCCGGCGTGGTCATCATCGGGTCCATTGCCGGGGCGGTGACGGCATCGATGATCACCAAGCTCGACAAGGCCACCAACGTCATTCCGCTGGCCATCGGGGTAGGCTTCCTGATGATCGGGCTGAACGTGATCAGAGATGTCTGGGTGGCCGCGCCCTTCCTGGTGTTGCTGGGGGCGTTGTGCGGCTTCCTGATCGTGCCCATGAACGCCTTGCTGCAGCACCGCGGGCACAACCTGATGGGTGCGGGCCGTTCGATCGCGGTGCAGAACTTCAACGAACAGTCCTGCATCCTGGCCCTGGGCGCGTTCTATGCCGGCATGACCAAGTTCGGCTTCTCGGCCTTCATCACCATCGCCATCTTCGGCCTGCTGGTGGCCTGCACAATGGAAGCCATCCGCCGCTGGCACCGCCACAACACGGTGGCGCATCGGGTAGAAGTCGAGCGCCTGCTGACCATTGCCCGCACCGACGGCCATTGAATGAAGCCCCCGAACTCGCTATCGCTCGCTACCCCCCAGGGGGCCGTCCGCCAACGGACCGTCGAAGCCGGATCCATGGCGGGAAGCTTGGGTGGGCTGGCTTGCGAATAGACACCCCCGCGTGAACACCATCCCGGGCGCCGGGCTGGCGGCCGTGGCGCTGATCTTCAACGCCTTCACCTGGGGCGTGTCGTGGTGGCCCTTTCGGCAACTACAAGGGCTGGGTCTGCACCCGCTATGGGCCACGGTGCTGATTTTCAGCCTGGCCGTGGCGGCCATCACCTTGTGGCGGCCACGGGCCTGGGGGATGTTGTTCAGCACGCCGGTGCTGTGGGTGCTGGTGCTGGCCTCGGGCACCACCAACGCCGCGTTCAATTGGGCGGTGACGCTGGGCGACGTGGTGCGGGTGATCCTGCTTTTCTACCTGATGCCGCTGTGGGCCGTGCTGCTGGCGCGGGCCCTGCTGGGCGAACGCATCACGCCTGCGGCGCTGCTGCGCGTTGCGCTGGCCCTGGCTGGCGCCGGGCTGGTGCTGGCCACCGGCAAGGGCGCGGGCGCGGGCAGCGCCGCAAGCGCAGCTGCCGCCGCTGATGCCGCCACCGTCACCCTGGGCTTGCCGGTGCCGCGCAGCCTGGCGGAATGGCTAGCGGTGCTGGGCGGCTTCAGCTTCGCGCTCAACAACGTCATGCTCAAGCGTGAATCGGCACGGCCGGCCGAGGCCCGCGCGCTGGCCATGTTTCTAGGCGGCGCCTTGGTCGCCGGCGTACTGGCCTTGAGCCTGCCGGGCAGCGTGCCACCGCCGCCGCCGCTGGCCTGGGTGTGGGTGCTGGGCGCACTGGGCATGGGGCTGTGGTTCGTGGCCGCCAACCTGGCTTTGCAGTACGGCGCCGGGCGCCTGCCGGCGAACGTGACGGCCGTGATCATGGTGACCGAGGTGCTGTTTGCTTCAGGCTCGGCCATCGCGCTGGGCGCAGGCACGCTGACGCTGCCACTGGCCGTCGGGGGCGCCATGATCCTGGGGGCGAGCCTGCTTTCGGCACGGTCGCATTGAAACCAGGCTCAGAGGCTGAGAGTTTTTCGAGTGTGACCGAGCAGCGCGTCAAAAGGCGTCCTATCCAGGCGGAAAGCACAGCCATAGCTGGGGTTTTGGCGCGCATTTGCATCGACGAACGGGCGTCTTTTGGCGTGATGAGTGGGCATGATCGAAAGACTCGCAGCCACTCAGTGCGGCGCTTCAGCCGGCAGTCTGCAGCTTGTCCTGCGTCTGGGTCTCGAAGTCGCTCGCGGCGTGCCGTTCATGCAACTGCTCGGTCAACGGCCCTGAGGTGCGATTGACCATGCGGCCGCGGCGTACGGCGGGG
>JBBQAW010000272.1:0-5831 GCA_038316815.1 Burkholderiales bacterium | reverse complement strand
GGCGCTGCCGCGGCCGCGAAGGCCAAGCTGGCAGGCACCTTGGATGGCCTGGTGGCCAAGGGCCGGATGGACGCCGTTGCTGCGCAGCAAGCGCTGGCGCGCATTGAGCCCGTCGACAGCATGGCTGCGGCCCAGGGCGTGGGCCTGGTGGTCGAAGCCATCGTCGAACAACTGGGCGCCAAGCGCGCACTGTTTGCCGAACTCGAAGGCCTGGTTGAAGAACGTTGCGTGCTGGCCACCAACACCAGTTCGATTTCAGTCACCGCCATCGCCAACGGGCTGCGCCATCCGGGCCGCGTGGTGGGCATGCATTTCTTCAACCCCGTGCCGCTGATGAAGCTGGTGGAAGTGATCAGCGGCTTGCAGACCGACCCGGCGGTGGCGGCCACCATCGTCGACCTGTCCCGCCACTGGGGCAAGGTGCCGGTGCTGGCCAAGAGCACGCCGGGCTTCATCGTCAACCGCATCGCGCGGCCCTACTACGCCGAGACGCTGGCGCTGCTGCTGGAACAAGCGGCCACGCCGGCCGTCATCGACGCCTGCCTGCGTGGCGCGGGCTTTCGCATGGGCCCGTGCGAGCTGATGGACCTGATCGGGCACGACACCAATTTCGCGGTCACGCAGTCGGTGTTCGATGCCAACTTTCAGGACAAGCGCTTTGTGCCCAGCCTGGTGCAGGCCGAGATGGTGGCCGGCGGCCTGCTGGGCCGCAAGAGCGGACGCGGCTTCTACACCTACCGCAACGGCCAGCTTGACGACGCCGCATTGCCTGTGGCGTTGACCAAGGCACCGGCCACCGCGCGTGAAGTCACTGTGCATGGTGCTGGGCCGATTGCAGACCACCTGGAACGTGCCACCACCGCCGCGCTGGCGGCACAAGGCTGGGGCCCTGCGCGGCTGGCCGAGAGCCGCTGGACCGGGCTTGAAGTCGACGGCGCGCGCCTGGTGTTGACGGGCGGCCCCACCGCCACTGAACTGGCGGCGGTGCATGGCCGCGCTGACATCGCGGTGTTCGACCGCCCGGTGGGCATGGCCGCTGCCGGGGCAGTGAACCCTGCGCCGCCGCCAGGCACCGCTTTGGCTTTCGCTGTTGCGCAAGGGTGCCCGGCCGCCTGGCCCGGCCAGGCCGCGGCCTGGTTGGCAGCCCTGGGCTTCGCGCCGCTGCCGGTGGCCGACGTGCCCGGTCTGGTGGTGGCACGCACGGTGGCAATGCTGATCAACGAAGCCGCCGACGCCGTACAGCAGGGCGTGTGCGACGAAGCCGGCGCCGACGCCGCCATGAAGCTGGGCCTGAACTATCCCGCCGGGCCATTCGAATTCCTGGCCCAGTGGCGCGCGCCCGAAGTTGTGGCGCTGCTGGACGCGCTGGACCACCACTATCGCGGCGAACGCTACCGTGTCAGCCCGTGGCTGCGCAGGCGCAGCCACCGCACCGGAACCTGAGCATGACGCCCCCCTACGCTTTCATCTGCGATGCTGTTCGCACCCCCTTCGGCCGCTACGGCGGCGCCTTGTCTTCGGTGCGCACCGACGACCTGGCAGCCATTCCGCTGCGCGCGCTGATGGCGCGCAATCCGAAGGTCGATTGGTCGGCCGTCACCGACGTGCTCTACGGTTGCGCCAACCAGGCCGGCGAAGACAACCGCAACATCGCCCGTATGGCGGCGCTGCTGGCGGGGCTGCCCATCGATGTGCCGAGCGCAACGATCAACCGCCTGTGCGGCAGCGGGCTGGACGCAGTGGGCAGTGCCGCACGCGCCATCCGCGCCGGCGAGGCCGATTTGATGATCGCCGGCGGTGTCGAAAGCATGAGCCGCGCGCCCTTCGTCATGCCCAAGGCCACCAGCGCCTTCAGCCGCGACAACGCAATCTTCGACACCACCATCGGCTGGCGCTTCGTCAACCGGCTGATGAAGGAACAGTACGGCGTTGATTCGATGCCGGAAACGGCCGAGAACGTGGCCTTGCAGTACGGCATCGAACGCGAGGCGCAAGACCGCATGGCCCTGCGTTCGCAGCAGCGCGCTGTGGCGGCGCAGCAGGCGGGTTTTTTCGACGCTGAGATCGTGCCCGTGAAGGTGCCGCAGAAGAAGGGTGATGCCGTGGCCGTGCTGCGCGACGAGCACCCGCGTGAAACCAGCCTGGAAGCGCTGGCCAAGCTGAACCCCATCGTGCACGCGCAAGGCAGCGTGACGGCCGGCAATGCCAGCGGCGTGAACGACGGGGCTTGCGCGCTGATTCTGGCCAGCGAAGCGGCAGCCGCGCGGCATGGCCTAGTGCCGCGCGCACGGGTGCTGGGCATGGCGACCGTTGGCGTGGCCCCGCGCGTGATGGGCATCGGCCCGGCGCCGGCCACGCGCAAGCTGTTGGCGCAGACGGGTCTGACGCTGGCGCAGCTGGACGTGATCGAACTCAACGAAGCCTTCGCGGCCCAGGGCCTGGCCGTGCTGCGTGAACTGGGCCTGGCAGACGACGACCCGCGCGTCAACCCGAACGGGGGTGCCATCGCCCTGGGCCACCCGCTGGGCGCCAGCGGCGCGCGGCTGGTGACCACGGCCGTGAACCAGCTGCAGCGCAGCGGCGGACGCTACGCGCTCGCCACGATGTGCATTGGCGTGGGGCAGGGTGTGGCCCTGGCCCTGGAGCGGGTCTGAAACCGGCGCTGGCGGGAGCACAATCCCGCCTGGCATGCAACAACTCAAGCTCGCTTCCTGGGTCTGCGGTCTGGCGTTGACGCTGGGGCTGGCGGGCTGCGCCACGCGTTCTGGCAACGTCGCACCGGTGATCGCCGACCCGGCTGCGTTTGCCTTCTGGTCTTGCGCGCGCATCGACGACGAGCTTGACACCGTGCAGCAGCGCGCGGCCGATGTCGCTTATGCCGTTGACGAACGTTCAGGCAACAACATCCTGGCGCTGAGTGTGGGCGTCACGCTGTTCTGGCCAGCCATCCTGGCGATGCGCCCTGAAGGCCCCGAAGCCGCAGAACTGGGGCGCCTGAAAGGCCGCGACGGCGCCCTGCGCACGGCGGCCAGCCGTCAGGGCTGCCCGACCCCGGGCACGACACTGCAGCCTGAGCGCCTGGCCAGCTTTCCGCTGACCCAGGGCGAACGCATGATTTTTGAGGACCGCAGCAACCCGCGCCAAGCGGCCAGTGAATGGGTGCTGGAACTGGTGCAACTGCGCCGCAACGAAGCCGAATTTCAGCTCAACCCCGCCAGCAGCCGCGTTGGCAGCGGCAGCGGCAGCTGGCAGCAAGACCGCGCCGGCAACGTGACCGACGCGCCTGCCGGCAGCTTGCAGTGGCCGCGATTGCTGCGCTCCGGGCTCGAACTGGGGCAGGTGCTGGCCGGCGACATGCAGGTCAGCGGCGACCTGCAGGAACGCGCCCGCCTGCGCGGCCAGGTGGTGGCGGTCGGGCCGCAAATCGTTGGCAGCCGGCGCTTCGATGTGGCGGTGATCGAACTCTTCGGCGACGCGCCGCGCGGACGAACCTACACGCCCGTCAGCGGGTCCATGGTGGTCGACCGCGCCAGCGGCCTGCTGCTGCGGCTGGACCTGCGCAGCAGCAACCCCAACTTCGCGCTGCAACGCCGGCTGCAGCGCGTGGAAGCTGCTGCCCCGCGGCTGCCTTGAAGCCTTCGGGTCTGGTCCCCACCGCACACATCTTTACCTGGCCAGCACACTGGCGATACGCTCCGCGCCCAGCATCCCTTCATCGATAACCCATCGACGTCCGTTACTCGTTACACCGGAGTTTCCCGATGAAGACCTTTGCACAGTGCCCCAAGTTTGTGGCCGTGACCCGTTTGTCGCGTCACTTGCGACACCCCCTGCGCCTGCTGGCCTTGACGGCCATGCTGGCCATCAGCGCCACGGTGCTGCAAAGCGCGCACGCGGCCCCTGGTGCCTACGCCGGCGGTCATGGCGGCGGTCATGGTGCAAGTTTTGGCGGCGGCCAGGGCACGGCCAGCCCGCGCCACCTGGAGCGTATGCTCGACAGCGCCGACGCCACGCCAGATCAGCGAGCGCAGATCAAGCAGATCGTGGCAAGCGCGCGTGAAGCCGGTCGCGCGCTGCGTGCCCAGGGCCAGGCGCTGCGCGACCAGAGCGCGGCGCTGTTCGCCCAGCCCAACGTCGACGCGCGTGCGGCTGAAGCACTGCGCCAGCAGATGCTGGCCCAGCACGACCAGGCCAGCCAGCGCAGGATGCAGACGATGCTCGATATCAGCCGCGTGCTGTCGCCCGAGCAGCGCCAGAAGCTGGCCGAACGCATGAAGCAGCGTGGCGCGATGATGGAACGCCATCGCGGCGAACGCAAAGCCCTGGATGGCGCGCAGCCGCGCTGACTTTTACAAGTGTTTTGTAAAGGCGCCCCTACCCGCGCCACATTCGCGCCCCGCCCGCCCTGAACCTTCGAAGCTTGTGAGCAGCCGCATCCTGCTGATCGACGACGACACCCGCCTGACCGACATGGTGGGCGACTATCTGCGGCGCAACGGCTTCGAAGTGGACACGGCGGGCAGCCTGGCCCAGGGCCGAGAACGGCTGCGCAGCGTGAGCTATGACGCGCTGCTGCTCGACCTGATGCTGCCCGACGGCGACGGCCTGGACATGACGCGTGAACTGCGCAGCCAGCCGCGCACGCGCCGCCTGCCACTGTTGATGTTGACTGCGCGCGGCGAACCGACTGACCGCATCGTCGGCCTGGAAATCGGCGCCGACGACTACATCCCCAAGCCCTTCGAACCGCGCGAACTGCTGGCGCGCGTGAAGGCCCTGTTGCGCCGCGCCGCGCCCGAACAGCAGGCCGACGACGTCTTGCGCTTCGGCCGGCTTGAAATCGACCTGGGCGCACGCCAGGCCCGGCGCGACGGCGCGCCCTGCGACCTGACCAGCCACCAGTTCGAACTGCTCACCGTGCTGGCGCAAAGCCCGGGCCGGGTGCTGTCGCGCGACCAGATCATGGATGCGCTGAAAGGCCACCCGCTGGAAGCCTTCGACCGCAGCATCGACGTGCACATCTCGCGCATTCGCGCCGTCATCGAAGACGACCCCAAGGCCCCGCGGCGCGTGCTGACCGTACGCGGCGCAGGCTACGTCTTTGCACGCAAGCAAGACGGCCTGGACAGCGGTGACTGTGGGGTCTAGCGGCGTGGCCGACATCAGCGCAGGTGCGGGGGCAGGTAAATACGCAGGCAAATACGCAGGCAAATACGCCAGCAAAGACGTGGGCAAGAGCGCAGGCAAAGGCGCAAGCAAGGGCGCTGGCATTGGCGCAGGCAGGGGCGCCAGACCGCGATGAAGTCGCTCTACCTGCGCATCTACCTCACGGTGGTGCTGGCTCTGGCCTTGTTTGCCGCCGTTTCGGGCTGGCTGGTGCAGCGCCATCTGGACGAACAGCGCGTGCGCGCAGAAAGCGTGGTGCGTGACCGCATGGGCGCCTGGGCCGACCTGCTGCAGCGTTCGCTGCCGCCGCCGCAGGCCCCGGCAGATGAACAGCAGCAGGCGCTGAACGACTGGTCGCAGCGCCTGCGCCTGCCGATGGCGCTGGACGACGCCGAAGGCCGGCGCGTGGCGGCCAGCGATTCGTTCTTGCGCCGCGGCCTCGACGCCCCGGCGGCCAGCGGCCGGCTGCTGGCCATCCAGCTGGACGACGGCCGCACGCTGTGGCTGCCGCGCCCGGGCGCGCGGCGCGCGGCGCGCAGCCTTCCTGGCGAAGCCGGGCGGCCTGGGCCGGTGCTGAGTGGACAGGCCGGGCCGGGCGGCGCGGGTGGCGATGGTGGCGTCGATGGCACCGGAGGCACCGGTGGAATTCGTGTTCTTGGTGGACT
>JBBQAW010000271.1:0-5896 GCA_038316815.1 Burkholderiales bacterium | reverse complement strand
AGTGTCTGGGCGATCCTGGATTGCGCGCGCGACCCCAAGATCTACCTGGCGCTGCTGGAATCCAAGCTGGAATTCCGCTGCCTGTACAGCGGCAAGCTGCCGCGTGAGCTGGAGATGGTGGCGCCGCACCTGGTTGAGCTCCTGCCCAAGAGTCGCCTGACGCTACGCTGGCTCAATGAAGGCTGGGGCCAGTCCTGGGGGGTGCTGTTGCGGATCGAAGATGCGGACAACCTGCGGCACCATCTTCGCAAGTTCTTGCGGGTGCGCACCGAGGACGGCCGAAGTCTGCTCTTCCGCTATTACGATCCTCGGGTACTTCGTGCCTTCCTTCCTACGTGTTTGCCAGCCGAGTTGCAACAACTGTTCGGCACAGTCACTTCTTGGCTGACAGAAGGCGAACGCGGTGACAGCATGCTTGAGTTCGCTGTTGTCTCAGGTCGTTTGACCACACGAAAAACCGAACTGAGCGAGTTTGCCCAACCGTGGCAGTGATGAGCCCCTCGTATCAAGCCTACGAGGATTGGTCTCGAGGCCGCTACTGCAATGCCAAGCAGGAAACGTGCTTACCCGCTGTTTCCAATGCTGGCAAGTCAATGCCAGAATGATTGCCACCTGGGATGTCTGAACTTGCAACTCGATCAAACCGATGATGACCATACGTTCCTCGCAATTACGGGTACTGGGGCTTGATGTCGACCGCCGGTTCATCGATGACCTGGTTGCCTTCTACCAGCACCTGCTTCCGGACCCAATCACATTGCGACAAAGGGTCAACGATGCACGGCAACGCGGCGTGCGCTACGGGGTGCAGTCGAGCCACGACATCGATTGGTTCGTCGAACTCGACTTGCGTCGCGGATCCGCATGGGAACTGCAACCGGACATGGCTTGGGCCCTGGATATGCTGGACAACCCAGCCGTCGATCTGATGGGGCGCAGGTTTCGCCTCGATAAACTTCTTCACAAGTGGGATGCGAATGCGTGATGAAGCCGACAGGGCAGTACTGCCTTGCGAAGAAGAGGACATCGACGTCATTGCCGACATCGAAGACGATGAGCCCGAATTGATTGAGCCCGCCGGACTGGTCGAAGACGACGACCCGGAACTGATCAACGCCCGTGGCGGCGTCGAGGACGATGACCCCGACGAGTTGTATGCCCTTACCGAAGCCGTCGATGACGATGCCAACTTCCTTGAAGCCACTGTCCAGGTGCAGGACGACGACCCCGATGATTTGAGCGCGACAGTGGTTGTCGCAGATGAGACTCCCGCATCGCACTGACGGGTCAACGACCCATTTAACGGAACGCAGCCATGGCCGAGTCCTATTTCGAGAATGCCGAACTGATCATCAACGCCGTGTTGAAGGACAAGGGGTTCTTCCGGACCAAGCGCTATTCAGGCCCGGTCAAACTGAGCTTCATGAAGGGGAGCCCAGGCAAAGAGATCGACTCGAAGACGGTGCAGGCCAAGGACGGTTCGTTCCCGGAAGTCAAGTGGAAGGCCAAGGAGGTCGAGAAGTCCGAGGAGTACTACGACCTCCAGGTGATGTGCTCGTACAAGAAGGTCAATAAGTTGCTACTGGAGGCGACGATCTGGCCCAAGGAAACCAGCATCGAGGTCAACGACCAGGACGGCAAGCCCAAGCCCGCATGCGCCTTCCTCGTCAAGCAGGCCGGGCAGGCCGATCAGAAGCTCAATACCGACGACAAGGGCAAGTGCGGCGTCACCTTGCTGGCGCGGGCGCCCTACTCGATCTCGATGGCCAAGTCGCTCGAGGTTGCGGAAGACAAGCAGAAGACACCCGGCCAGTTCCGCGAGCATGTGCTCAAGGTCAGGGAGGTGATCAAGGCGAAGTTCCTGACGCCCAAGGTCGACGAGGAGCCGTACAAGGCCGATCCGGATGCCGCGCCGGCCAAGATCCAACTCGTCAACCTCACCTCCAAGAACCCGGAGGGCGCCGAATTGGGAGGATGCGACGCCAGTGGCAGCAAGGTGGTGTTCACCGTCACGGCCGATCCACCGGATACCGGAAAGAAGGGCGACAAGATTTTCTTCGAGATCGAGTTTGGCAACGAGAGCAAACGAAAAGAACCCAAGCCGGAACTCATGGCATCGCTGCCGGTCTTGGGCAAAGTCATCGCAGGCAAGAAAACCACCGGCTATGTCAAGTTGGACGCCGACGCGGGCAAGGCCAGTTTTGAAGTCGAATTGGGCATCGCCGGCGGTGATACCTGCACAGTGAAGATCGGCGGCACAACCGAGGTCGGTGAAGGCAAGATCAAGTTGATCAACTGGCGCAAGATCTACGCGCAAGTCACCAAGACGGCGGCGCAGACCGCGCCCAGTCTGGCAGAGGCGACGAAATCCATGAAGAAAGTCTTCGTGGATTTCGAGGAAGCGACTGCTGACATGGTAAGTCTATCTGAATCCGATATACCGGCGGGCGCGGTCGTCGATGGCACGATCATACGGAAAGGCCTGCCAGTCAAGACGCTGGTGGTTGGCGCTCACAATGTCGCGGAGTTCACCAAGAAGATGAAACCGCGGTTCAAGTCCGAGGGTTTGCCGTGCGCTCACATCATCTATTGCGACGTACAACTGGACGCGGACAATGCACCGGTTGAGGCGTCGCTGGACGTGCTTGGCGTCAAGACCGGTCAAGTCCAAGGCATGATCGAATTCCCGGGCGGCGGTCAAGTGCCGGGCGTGATGGTGCCAGGTTCGGTCATTAGCGAATCAGCGAGATTCTTTCCCATCGATCTGAAGGACGGCAAAGATTCCGTCAAGGAGTGCAAATGGGAAGAGGTTGGCGGAACTGAGACAGGCGTCATCACCGCCGCCGACTACAAGGTCGATCAAATCAAACATGGCGACAAACTGTTCATCCGTCTGCCCGAGAAAGCAAAATTGCTCAGCGACGCGGGAAAGACCATCAAGGTGACCGTCAAGACGGCTTACGCCAACGGCTGGTATGCCGGTTGGTGCACCGAGCCCGATAGTCACGTGGTGGTCAAGCTAGGCGCGGCAGCGAAGAATATTTCCCAGGTTATTGTTCACGAAGTCGGCCATGCCTTTGCACAAACCGCCGAGGACGCCGCGACGTTCCCCGGCTTGCCGGCACCGCCGCACGGACGCTATTACACCAATGACCGCGGTCATTCTGGCGGCCATTGCGCCGATGGGATTGCCGATGCCTATTACAAGGATCTCACCAAGCGCATGGACACCGCCGAAGCTTATGGCCAGTGTACCTGTGTCATGTTTGGCGCAGCAACGCAGAAAGTTGCCGATACGCTCGCCTTTTGCACCAAGTGCGAACCTTATGCCAAGGCCGCCCCTGTGATCAGCGTATCGACATGATCAAGCACCTCTTGTCGGCACTGCTGCTGCTTGCGCTGCTCGGAGCACATGCGGGCGACAAGCCGATCAACCCCACCAAGACACAGGAGTTTGTAATGGATGAAATCGTTGGCGAAGCAGGTCTGGATCCGAGAAACCCGGAAGCGGCGGCCGTGGAGCGGGTGTCGTCGCTGCTTCGTGATCGGGACATGAAGGGCATCTGGTTGGCTTCACCCGGCCGTCTGGCGATCGATCAGGATTTCAGGGTATCTATCCTGGGATTTGACTATTTCGATACCTCGGTGCGAGGCCGGCAATACCTCGCCGAGTCCGGCGTGGTCGTGGCGACGCGGGTTGAAGGTCGCGAAACCTTTGCGGCGCTCGTCAGCAACCCCAAGCCCCAAGCCGGCCCCGGCGGCCCGGTGGACGAGAGCCCCCTGCCCGCGATGAGCATTCTTAGAACCTTCACGATTGCGCTGCGAGATCGATTGAGGCATCTGCCTTGGCGAACTGGCAGCTACGTTGTTGACGTGATGCTGGGCCAGCAGGTCTCCAACCGCGCACGCTTTCAGGTCACGGCTGGCGTAGCCGCAGAACGTGATCCGGCCGTTGCCGCGTTCATCGAACAACAGCGCATGGGTGCTTCCGCCCCCAAGGACTTGCGACCTGCACAAGAATCCGGTGGCGATCTGCCAAACTACCGCAAGACCGCCAACAGCCTGCCCTTGCCCGCGGACATCGGTATCGAACTGGCAGTTGAACGCGTCAGTGTGTTCAGGCCCGGCGCGAAGAGCGTCCTGAGGGGCAGTTATCGGCTGCCGGTGCCGTCGGCCTTCTACCGCGGCGGTAGCGGTGATGGCGTCAGTACCACAGCCACCGTGCCCATCACGCTGGTGATCGTCGGCAACATCATGCCGGGGCCTTTCGTCGCGCCTCTGATGGTGGCCAGTTACGACCGGATTGAGCGCGGGGCACTTGAGTCCGTGGTCACTGGTCAATTTGAGATCGACCTGTTTGCGTTACCGGAAACCTCCAAAGTGCCGCAGACCTATTCGATCTGGGCCTACAGCGGCGAGGTGCGCAGCGCGCCGGCCACGGCAGCTGTGGTGTCGCCTGAAATGCTGAAGTAGTTGCCATCGGGCTCGGCAAGCTCAAAAGCGAGGGGCGTGTTCGGTTCTGCCATCCCGTAGTTTCATGGCAACGACTGCGTGGTAGTTAAGCGGCGCCTGACTTGCCACTTTCGACCACTCGCGCGCCGCCACACCGAAGTACTGGCCGACATGTGAGGCGCTCAGCCAGAACAGAGTGAATCAGGTTTGCCACCGAAGACCGACTCAGGCGCGAAAACCCGCCAGCGCCCCCGCCGGCTCCGCCACTGACTGAAACCGCATCACCGTCACCGCATTGGCATGGCGGTGGCTCATCACCGGCATCAGGCCGGCGGCCAGCAGCGCGTTGCCGCCCTGCTCGCCCAGGTAGTGCTCGGCGCAGGCCTGCAGTTCGCGTTCGCCGTCTTTCATCAAGTAAGTGTAGGCCGGCAGGTCGCCGATCTGGCGTTCGTCGCCGGGTTCGAAATCCCAGCCCTTGGCGCTGAAGGCGCGGGCTATCAGCAGCGCCGCAGCCAGGCCGCTGTTGCCCCATAGCAAGTGGTCGTGCGCCGGTTCGCCCGCCGCCAGTTCCTCGAAGTTGAACGCCACCACCGGGTCGCTGGCCTTGCCGTAGGGCAGGCGCAGTAGCACGCGCGGTGCTGCCAGGCCGATCCACGGAGCGGCTTCGCTGCCGCGCAGCGCCCGCCAGCCGGCCAGCGTGGCGGGCTCGCCGCTGGCCAGCGCGGTGTCGCCGGCCGCCAGCAGCGGGCCGCCGGCCTGTGAGGCGATCAGGCCCAGCGCGGCCAGCAGGCCGATATCCGTGTCCGACGGGCCAAAGCTGTAAAGGCCTACCAGCACGGTCCAGCTCTCGCCGCCGGGCTGGTTGCGCCAGCGGTCGGCCAGCGCCCGGTGCAGGCCGGTCTGCGCCAGCTGGCCCTGGGCGGCCACCACGTCGGCCAACAGTTCGTCGCGGATCACGTCGAACAGGTGCAGCTGCAACTCGTCGTCGAGTTCCAGGCTGCTGATCAGCCACTGCACACCGCGCCAGGCCGCTTCCATGGACTGGAAGGCCGGCGCATGCAGCAGGGTGCGCATCTGCTCGCTGATGGCGGCGTCGACCGAAGCCAGCAGGTTGGCCTGCTGCGGCGCAATGTTGGGCACGATGTGCGGCGCGACGATCTGGCGGATCAGTGCGTCGATGCCGCTGGCCGCTACCTGCGTGGGTGATGCAGGTGCCGGCGCGGCGGCCACCGGGTTGCCGCCCAGCAGTTGCGACAACAGGCCGCCACCCGGCGCCGCCGGCGCGGTCGGCGCTGGGGCCGCAGGGTTGGCAGGGATTGTCGGGCTGGCCGGTGCGCCTGGCTGCTGCAGTTCAGCCGCAGCCTGGGCAAAGGTGGCCGGATTCACCAGGCGCCGGCGCAACTCGCGCAGGGCCTGGAACACATCCAGCCGGGTCAGCAGCGCA
>JBBQAW010000270.1:0-5900 GCA_038316815.1 Burkholderiales bacterium | reverse complement strand
TTGGCCGCTCGCTTGGCATCGTCGCTGCCGCGCACGTGCGCACCGATCTGCTGGTCGCACCACTTCATGTGCTCGTCGAGCTCGCGCCAGTGTTCGAAGGCGCGCTGCACCACCAGGCGTGCCAGGCCCGTCAGCTCGTTGCTTGCGTCTTCAATCACATCGGCCAGCTCCGCGCGCAGCACCTTCGGGCTTTTGCCGAACACCAGGCCGTGCTCGGCCAGCACGCCGCGAATGCGGTTGATGCAGGCAGTACGTTCTTCCTTCAAACCCTCGCGCACGCGGTGCAGGCTCATGAGGAAACGCCGGGCCGCCCCAAGTTTCCTCATCCCCCTCGGGGGGCCTGACGCGAAGCGGCAGGTCTGGGGGCGCTCATCACCGCCTGCTGCTCGCAGGTCTTGATCGGCACGAAGCGCATCGTCGCACGCGACGCGGCCTCGCAGATCGCCGCCGCGTCGGTCATGTCGTTCTTGCCGCTCTTGCCCTCCATGCGGTACGGGCTGACGAAGCTGGCCGCAGTCAGCCGCGCATCCAGCCCTATCGCGCACAGCCGGCGACGCCAGTGGTGGGCACCCGAGCACGCCTCCATCGCCACCAGGCAGCCCGCCGGCAGCTGGGCGCACCAGGCCAGGAACTGGTCCCGCTTGATCGGGCGCGACACCAGCCGCCGGCCCGCACGATCCACTGCGTGGACCTGAATCACGTTCTTCGCCAGTTCCACGCCAACGCGCACTATCAACGCAAACAAAACCCGTGTAATCTCTGCCATGGGACTTCTCCTGTTCAATCTCAGGTTGATGACTTCGCAATCATCGCAATCATTACCCTTGGTGCATAGACACCGTCAGCGGATTGGGGAAGTCCCTTCGTATTCGGTCAAGCGGAGCGCCAACGGCAGGACGCCAGGCCCGGGCCTCGCGTCCTGCCGTTGGCGCCCGCTCAGCTCGAACGTTAGGCGACGCAAATGCATCCTCCCCCAGATGTCTTCGCGGGATCGCAAGTGACATTGCGCCGTGCAATGCCCCACGACGGCGCGGCGCTTTTCGCGGTAGCTTGCAATCCACGCGTAATGCGATTCATGGATTGGCCGATGCCGAAAGAATGCGAAGAAGTCCATGCGCACCTTAGAAAGGCAGATGCCGAATGGCAAGAAGGTCGTGAGTTTCAATGGGTCATACTTGAGAACTCTACGCGCCAACTAACCGGCACGATCTCCTGTCGACCGCGTGGACACAGCGCCGATTTCGGCTACTTTCTTGGTCCCAGCCATTGGGGCAAGGGCCTCGCATTTGAGGCCGCTACACAAGTGACTGGCTGGCTTCTCCATCAGCCTGAAATCCTACGAATATGGGCAACGGCGGATGCAGAGAACGAAAGATCCCGAAGGCTACTGGAGCGCATTGGACTGCGCCTTGAAGGCATCCTGCGCATGGCAACTTATCGACCAAACATTGGCGGCAAACCACGCGACACAGCACTGTATGCAGTCTGTAAAAGCGACGCCTAACCATTCGCTCAACCGGACTTTTTGCCCAATTGCCCTACGCCGCAAAATGCCGGTTAGCTCAAACGTTAGGCGTCGCAGGCCAGATTGTTCGTCCCTCGTTGCAGCGAGAATTCCAAATGCCACTTCCGCTCTTTGTGTATGGCACGCTCAAAGAAGGCTTCTGCAACTTCGAGTTCAACGAGGGCAACCGTATCGCTGGGGAGTACGAGACCGTCGGAGAATACTGTCTCTATGTTCTGGGCGAGCTATCCCTACCTTGGTTGGTTGAGTCACCCGGGCACGACACGCCGGTCGTCGGTCAATTGTTCGAAGTTTCAGACGATCTTCTGACAGAACTTGATCGATTCGAACGGGTAGGAGAACCTGGTTGGCTCAATCGACGCATCATCCAAGTCCGCGGCGCGGCGCCCGGAGAGCCGATTACCCGGTCCGCTTTCGTCTACATTGGCGAACCAAACGCACCCGAGACGAAGACGATACATCTCGGACCAATTCCCGAATACACACCCGAAATGGACGCAAAGTATGGCGACGCCTAACCTCTCTACAAGGACCAGCGTTTTGGCGTTGGTGAGTGGTACCACGTGCCGGCGAACGTGCCACATGCTGCAGAGTTTGAAGTTCCCACCTCTGAGAGCGAGTTCTGGTTTGAAAGCACCGCGAATGCGGCCTAATCGCTCACTCAAGCGCAGCGCCAACGGCATGCCGTCGGCGGCCTACACTTCATCCATTCTTGGCCACAGACGGCTTGCCGTTTTCGCGCACCTAACCAGAACATGAGGCAGCAAAAACCCATGTCCCGCAGCCTCGTCGTTGAACCCCTTGCGCGGCACCTCGATCTGGTTCCGCTGCTCGCGGAGTGGTTCGTCTCTGAATGGCCAGGCTGGTACGGCATCGGAGGCCAGGGCAACGTCACGCAAGATCTTCAGTGCTTCGCTGCATCTGAAACAACGCTTCCCGTCGGCTTCGTAGTCTTCAGCAATGGCGCGCCTGCCGGAGCGGGCGCCTTGAAGGCTGAATCGATTCCAAGTCACAAACACCTGTCGCCTTGGGCTGCTGCTGGCTTCGTAGTTCCGAAACAGAGGGGCCAAGGTGTAGGGGCTGTTCTGCTTGGGGCCATGGTGGCTCATGCGCGCGCCCTTGGTTACCCACATGTCTACTGCGGCACCAGCACGGCGGAATCTCTGCTTCAAAGGTCGGGTTGGTCAACCATCGAGCTTACACAGCATGCCGGCAAGCCACTCACGGTCTTCCGAAGTGCTGCCTAGGAGCCTGTCGGGCTTGGGGCGTCGATAGCGAGAATCGGCCTCAGCGAAATGGACCGCTGCGGTCGATTCGCAGCCGACGCTCCCCAAGCCCGACAGGCTCCTGGCTAACCCCTCAGGCAGCCTGCCGTCGGCGTCCGCTTATCTCGAATGTTAGGCAGCGCCATCCGCCACCGACCCCCGCCCGTTCTTCCCTCGCACTCTTTATCGCCTTGACGTACATACAGCAGCTGTATAGAATACAGCTTCCGGCCGCTTTTGGCCTCTCGCGTAGGAGCTCTGCCATGTCTGCCAAGGTAACGATGAACCTGTCCGACGAAGAACTTGCCCTTATTGAACAACTTCGCAGCACGCTTAATATGTCCACGAACACGGGCACCGTTGGGCAGTCGCTTCGAATCGCCGGCTTGATTGCAGAAGGAATCAAGAGTGGTAAGCAGCTTGCCTTTCTAGATGCGAACGGTCGCCCCGAATCGAAGATCGTGATTCCCGGGCTTTCCAAGGCACTTTGACACGAGGAAAACGAGATGCCGGAGGAGAACCGAAACCCACTTGATCCAAACGGGGCGGTCTCAACCGCACCGGCACCTCTTGCTTCCGATGTCCAGGGTGAGCAAAACATTCAGGGCGCGGCTGCGGCCGCAGCGGGTGCGCCTGCCTCACCACCGCTAGCTGCTGCGTCGCCACCCCCACCCCCACCGCCGCCGCCCTCTCCGCCACCACCTCCTGCGGAGCCCGAGAAGGACTGGACAGACGAGGATCCAGCGAGGGACGCAAGCAAGGCCCCAAAGAGCGAGCGCGATCCGGCCTATTGGGCAGATCCCATGTTCTTCAGGCTCGTCATCTACTTCGCTGGCTGGGTGCTGATCCTTGCAGTTGGGGGGATGCTGCTACTTGCGGCAAACGACAAGGAAATTCCTCAAGGGATAGTTGCCGCAGCCTCGGGTCTGGTGGGCCTGCTGACGGGCATATTCGCAGCCAAGTCGAGCCAGACGTAGAAAGCGCTCGGGGCACCGTACCCAGCGCTGCCTGGCCACTGGCGGATGACGTGCAGCGCCGTTGCGGCAGGCGGGGGGCACGTCAAAGGCCGCCGGCTATATTGCCGGCATGTGCACCCGCTACATCTCACCCGAGGCCGGCGACATCGAGCGCCATTGGCATGTTGGCGCTCAGAACCCACCGCTGCGCTGGGCGCATGACCTGTTTCCCAACTACCAGGGCGTCTTTATCCGGGCGCGCCGTGATGCCACCGCGCCCGAGCGCGAACTGGTGGTCGGCCAATGGTCGCTGATCCCCTGGTTTGCCAAGGAACGCAAGCTCAAGTACCCCACCAGCAATGCGCGCTCAGAGGAGCTGGCCAACAAGGCTTCGTACAAGCACCCCTGGGCGCGCGGACAGCGCTGCATCATCCCGGCGCTGGCTTTCTTCGAGCCCAACTGGGAGAGCGGCAAGCATGTGCCCTGGATCTTCAAGCGCAGTGATGGCGAGCCCTGGGGCCTGGCCGGCTTGTGGAACACCTGGGTCGACAAAGAGAGCGGTGAGGTGGTTGAGAGCTACACCCTGCTGACGCTCAACGCCGATGCGCACCCGCTGATGCGGCGCATGCACCGCCCCGACACCAAGCGCGCGCCCGAGCTGCAAGACAAGCGCTCGGTGGTGCCGATCGAACTGGCCGACGTCGATGCCTGGCTGCACGCGCCGTTGGCGCAGGCCGCGCAGCTGGTCAGGCTGGCGCCGGTGGCGTGTTTTGAGGCGGCACCGGCCTGAGCGTGTGGGCCTCCGGCCCCAATGCCTGCCAGACCCGCAAGGCCACGAAGGCGTCGTTGGCGGCGTACAGCACTTGGCGCTCTTCCAGCCGCTCATTGGCCCAGTTGGAGGTGGTGATGCGCTTGGACTTGGCCAGGCGTTTGCCGAAGACGATGGCCACGGCTGATTTGATGCCCAGCGTGCGCACATAGCCCTGGCGGTGGAAGACCTGGGTCAGGTCAAGCAACGGGCCAACCTCGATGCCCAGGCGGCGGCGCAGCTGTGTCAGGTCTTGCTGCAAATCGAAGCCGACTTTGGTCAGCGGTTGATGGGTGAGCAGGGCGCTGACCAACTCGACCACCGCAGGGTGGCGCAATTGAAAGACAAAGGCCTGGCCGGCGGTGGCGAACTGCACCACGTCGGGGCCGGTGCTTTCCTGACCCTTGATGAAGGTTGGCCGCGCTTCGGTATCGAAGCCGACATGGGACTGCGCCGTCAGCGCGCTCCAGGCCTGGGCCAGTTCAGCGGCATTGCGCGGCTGCTGGATGCTCGCCAGCCCGAGCCCGACAAAGGGCTCGAGCGCGAGCATCGCAGTTCTATCGGGCGGCTGCAAACGGGCCATCGATGGCGCAGCGGCTGATGGTCGCGTCGCAGCGCCGAGCGCCGCTGGATCAGGCGGCCGCGTCCTTGAGCTTCTTCAGCGCGCGGGTCTTGATCTTCACCGAGGCGGGCTTGGCAGCAAACATGCGCTCGACGCCGGTGAACGGGTCCTTGCCCATGCGCTTTTTCTTGGCCGGCACATTGAGCACGGCCACCTTCAGCAGGCCCGGCAGCGTGAATTCGCCCAGGCCCTTCTTGTGCACCGAAGCCAGCATGGTGGCCTCCAGCGCGGCCAGCACGGCCTTGGTGGCCTTGGGCTCAACGCCGGCCAGCTCAGCCACGTGGGCGTTCAGCGTGGTCTTGTTGAAAGCGGTCTTGATCGGCTTCAGTGCGACAGCGGGCTTGGCAGCAGCAGCCGGCTTGGCAGCAGCGGCAGGCTTGGTGGCAGCGGCGGCCTTGGCAATCTTCTTGGCGGGCGCAGCGACAGCGGTCTTCTTGGAGGTGGCCATGGGGTCTCTTTGCTTGTAATGAAGGATGATCACGCGGACGCGTGTTCGAGGCCAATTCTAGGGTCGCGCCTCGATGGGTCTCGGGCCGGGTTTGGGGCGGCACGCGCTGGCAGCGGCTGGCGCCACCGCCTTACGTGCAAGATCAGCGTGCTGCAGGCAGCACCCAGGCCTCACGCAGCTCGCGCTTGAGCACCTTGCCGATGGCGCTGCGCGGCAGTTCTTCCACCAAGCGCAGGCCCGACAAACGCTGCGTCTTGCCGACCTGCCGGTTCAGCC
>JBBQAW010000269.1:0-5904 GCA_038316815.1 Burkholderiales bacterium | reverse complement strand
CGGTAGCGGCCGCGCCACAAGGCAGTGATATCTTCCTCGGTGAGCAAGCAAACGCCACAGCAATGGCAGCCCCCATGACCAAAACCGCACTCATCACCGGCGTTACCGGCCAGGACGGCGCCTATCTAGCCGAACTGCTGCTGGCCAAGGGCTACAACGTGCACGGCATCAAACGCCGCGCATCCAGCTTCAACACCGACCGCATCGACCACCTGTACCAAGACCCGCATGTCGACCACCAGCGCTTCACGCTGCACTATGGCGACCTGACCGACAGCACCAACCTGATCCGCATCGTGCAGCAGGTGCAGCCCGACGAGGTCTACAACCTGGGCGCGATGAGCCACGTGGCCGTCAGCTTCGAGCAACCCGAATACACGGCTGATGCCGACGGCATTGGCACCCTGCGCCTGCTGGAAGCCATCCGCATCCTGGGCCTGACCAAAAAAACCAAGTTCTACCAGGCCAGCACCAGCGAGCTTTACGGCCTGGTGCAGGAAGTGCCGCAGAAGGAAACCACGCCCTTCTACCCGCGCAGCCCGTATGCGGTGGCCAAGATGTACGCCTACTGGATTGTGGTGAACTACCGCGAGGCCTACGGCATGTATGCCTGCAACGGCATTCTGTTCAACCACGAAAGCCCGCTGCGCGGCGAGACCTTCGTCACACGCAAGATCACGCGCGCCATTGCCCGCATCGCGCTGGGCCTGCAAGACTGCCTGTACCTGGGCAACCTGAGCGCGCTGCGCGACTGGGGCCACGCCCGCGACTACGTGCGCATGCAGTGGATGATGCTGCAGCAGGAAGTGGCCGAAGACTTCGTCATCGCCACCGGCGTTCAGTACAGCGTGCGCCAGTTCGTTGAACGCGCGGCGGCTGAACTGGGCATCACGGTCACATTCAGCGGCGAAGGCGAAGCCGAAATCGGCACGGTGTCCAAGGTCGTGCCCGTGCGTGGCGAGCTGAAGGCCAAATGCAAGGTGGGCGACGTCGTCTGCAAGGTCGACCCGCGCTACTTCCGCCCGACCGAGGTCGAGAGCCTGCTGGGCGACCCCAGCAAGGCCAAAACCAAGCTGGGCTGGGAACCGACCACGCCGTTCAGCGAACTGGTGCGCGAGATGGTGGAAGCCGACTTCACGGCCGCCAAGCGCGACAGCCTGGTCAAGCTGGCAGGGTTTCAGGCCTACGATTACCACGAGTGATTTCTCAATCTCTTTCAAACCACGCCATGCACCCCATCGTCGAAGCCAAACGTCCCGAGGTGGCTGAACTTTGCCGTCGGCGGGGCGTTTTCCGACTCGAGCTATTTGGGTCAGCGGCGCGCGACGACTTCGACCCTGCGCGCAGCGATCTGGACTTTCTTGTCGAGTTTGAGCAGCCCATAGAGGGCTCGCCTTTGGACGCTTGGTTTGGCCTGAAGGACGATCTCGAATCACTTTTCTCGAGACCTGTTGACTTGGTATCTTTCAAATCCGTCGTCAACCCGTTCGTGCGCGCCAGCATCGACAGAAGTCGACAGCTTGTCTATGGAACGTGAACCTTTGGCGTATCTGTGGGATGTGCAGTACGCGTGCCGCAACGTGCTCGACTTCGTTAGAGAAGTCGAGTTCGACCGCTATCTGGGCGACGTCATGCTGCGCTCGGCTGTCGAACGTCAGCTACAGAACATGGGCGAAGCACTTAGCCAATTGGCGCGCATCGACAGTGATCTGGCTGCACAGGTGCCAGAGCATCGGTCGGTGATCGCTTTCCGAAATGTGTTGGTTCATGGATACGCCACGCTGGATCATCAGGTGGTGTGGCATGTCATCGGCCATGACCTGCCAGCGCTGCTGGCAACGGCTTCGGCTCTGCTTAAAAGAACAAGCGAAGCGCCACCTGAATGAAGTCAACCAGCCGCATCTACATCGCCGGCCACCGCGGCCTGGTGGGCAGCGCCATCGTGCGGCGCCTGCAGGCCGCTGGCCACACGCAGCTGCTGCTGCGCACCCATGCCGAACTGGACCTGACCGACGAAGCCGCCACACGCCGCTTCTTCGAACAGGAGAAACCCGAATACGTGTTTCTGGCCGCCGCCAAGGTGGGCGGCATCGTTGCCAACAACAGCTTTCCGGCTTCGTTCATCCGCGACAACCTGGCCATCCAGACGAACGTCATCCACGCCGCTTACCTGAGCGGCGCCACGCGGCTGCTTTTCTTGGGCAGCAGCTGCATCTACCCGAAGCTGGCCCCGCAGCCCATGCGCGAATGCGATTTGCTGACCGGCCCGCTGGAACCGACCAACCGCCCCTACGCGCTGGCCAAGATTGCGGGCGTGGAAATGTGCTGGAGCTACAACCGCCAGTACGGCACCAAGTACCTGGCCGCCATGCCCACCAACCTGTACGGGCCGGGCGACAACTACCACCCGACCCACAGCCACGTCATCCCCGCGCTGCTGCGTAAATTCCATGAAGCCAAGACCGCGGGCGCGCTTACCGTCACGGTCTGGGGCACCGGCACGCCGCGGCGCGAGTTTCTGTTCAGCGACGACATGGCCGACGCCTGCGTGTTCTTGATGGGCCTGCCCGGCGACCGCTATGACGCGCTGCTGGGCAGCGACGAAACCGTCACCGGTCGCTTCGAACCGCCATTGGTGAACATCGGTGTGGGCGACGACGTCACCATCGCTCAACTGGCGGCGTTGGTGGCGAAGGTGGTGGGCTATGCCGGCGGCATCGTTTACGACACCAGCAAGCCAGATGGCACACCGCGCAAGATGTTGGACGTGGGGCTGATCAACCGTGCCGGCTGGAAAGCCCAAACCGCACTGGAAGCGGGGCTGAAGGTGGCCTACGCCGAGTTCGTGGCGCAGCACGCGGGCTGAAGCCCAGACGAACACCGGCAAGACACTGCGGACCGACACCGGCCGTCCCCGTCGCCTTACAGTGCCGCGATAAATTCATCGTGGGACACGTCAGCTTGCCTCAGCAAGCCGGCCAGCGTGCCAGTCTTCATTCGGCATGCACAGGCACGACACACCCCTTTCCGGCCCGGCGAGCGACGACGTGACTGCCTGATTGGCGCACTTTCTCAAACCCAGCCTCTGCAGCGCCTTCAATGCCGCGGCCTCGGAGACCCGGGGTAGCTTAGGCATGAACGGAGAAGGTGGTCACGACGGCATGGCCGCGCGAAACCATCGGAAACTCTTTCAAGTAAAGAGCCGTTGCTTCTTGAAGGTTGGCGACAGCGTCTTCAACCGTCTCACCCTGGGTGTTCGTCCCAGTTTCAGGGTTCAAGGCGATGTACCCACCTTCTTCAGCAGGGGTCACAACGGCTGTTAGTTCCATGGCGTGCCTCAAGTTTTGGTGTCCTACGAAGATGGGGCTGAAGCAGGGCTTAGCGGTGACGAAGGCAATAGGCGCCGACAGCGGCAAAGTGGCTACGACCGCCACCATCGCAGCACTGAAGGCGGGGGGCAAAGCCGCCCCCGCTTCACCCAACACTTGCGCGTGCAGAGTGCACTCAGTCAAGGCCTGTTCCAGCTTGGCGCGGCCGGCCGTCATCAAACCGCCAGTTCCAGTCCATGCGCCAAGGCCTTGCGCTGCACGGGCCGCAGCGTGGCGTCAAGCGCGGGAGACAACAGCACGACATCGATGCGCTCACCCTCGAATTCGAGCGTGGCGTGCAGGTCGGCGAGCAGCGCCAGTTTGGCGCCGTACAAGGCGTGGGCGTCGGCCCCATCGGCCTGGACCATCAGGTCGAAATCACCGCCGCGCGCACTGTCATCCACCCGCGGCCCGAACAACCACAACCGTGCTTGCGGGCCGAAGTGCCGATGGACGGCAGCCACCAATGTGATGTGTTGACTAGCGGTCAAGCGCATGGGCCCTATGCCGCAGCATGTACAGCGTTGATAGCGAAGGGTCCACGCGGCGGCTTGAAAGCGGCTTTGCAGAGCGGGATCAGCCTCAACAAATGAGCCAAACCATGCACCTGGCATGGCAGCACGCAAAGCAAAGCCTGTGGACGATGCACGCAGCAGCGCGTAAGCACAGCAGCCGGGGCCCAAAGCCGGGCCACCCCGGTGCGGGGGATGCTGTTGAATGGTAGTAGACCGGTACCAAAATGGTGGCCTCCAAACAACTTGAGCCTTCCGTGCCAACCAACTTGACGTTGAAAGGCGTTCCTGACGAAGTTTATGAACGTCTGAAGCAGTCCGCCGTCACCAACCATCGAAGCCTTAACGGCGAAATCATTGCTCGCCTTGAGGCTCAAGTTTTTCCCCGTCGCACTTCTACCCAGGACCATCTGGCAGCGATCAGAGCCACCAGGAACAGACTGAAGCCGGGCGTGGCCTTCGATCACGCGGACGTTGACCGTTTTAAGCGCGAGGGCAGAGCGTGCTCGTGGTTGACGTCAACGTACTTGCCTACCTGTTGATGCCCGGCAAGTACACGGGCAGTACAGAGCATTGATTGCAGTCAGATTCGCATTGGGCAGCTCCGCGGCTATGGCAGAGCGAACCGCGCAACGTCTTGGCCAACTACGTGCGCTCGAACCTGCTTGAAGTTGCGGACGCAGCTCTACTCTTTCAACGCGCAAAGGACCTTATCGCCGCGGATGAATACGAAGTCGAAACTTCGGATGTGCTGCGACTCAGCAAGCTGAGCAAGTGCTGCGCGTATGACAGCGAGTACATAGCCCTTGCCTAGTTTCTTGACGTGGAACTTGTGACAGCAGACGCCAAGCTATCGAAGGCATTCCCGAAGCGGACGCCGTTGCTTTTCGAAAAATGACGTTCGAGGCATGCGCCAAGTCTTGGTGTCAGCCCGGGGATTGGGCTCAATGACGTCGATGACTACGTCGCGGCCTGCGAAGGCGCTGGGCTTCAGCCTGAAGCCTGTGGGCGATACACGCAGCAGCGCGTGGCTCCACAGCGGGTGTCAGGCCTGCTGGCGAACGACGTAATAGGACTTTGTGAAACCCAGCACCCGCTCTGGCAGCACGCGATCTTGCGGGAACAAGGCTTTGACCTCGCGTTGACTGAGCAACTGGGTGCCCCACCAATATTCGTGGATCGTCGCTGACGAAGGGCGCGACAGCATTCGCCACGGGCTGACCTTGATGAGCTGAAAACCCAGCCAGCGCGGCAGCCAGTGGACAAAGGGCATCAGGAAGTGCGGCTCGACGGGAAAAGAACGCGCCGGCGTCTGACAAAAAAAGGCCTTGGAGACACGTCGCATTTCCGCCGCCAGGGCGGCGCGGTCGGCTGGCGGCACATGCTCCAGCACCGAATTGCAGACCAGCAAATCGAAGGTCTGATCGGGCACCGGAATGTGGCGCCCGTCGTAGATGTGGACTTTGATGGCACTTTTCTGCGCAGCGGCAATGCCCTGGGTCTCATCGATGCTGATGTTGTAGATGGTGATGTTCTCCATCGGAACATCCAGTTCGAGCTTCTCCCAGAAGTGCACCGAACCACCCAGATCGCAAATGCGGGCGGTTCGGATGTTCGGGAAGTGGCGCATGATGAATTGGCCGCGCTGGCGTCGGAAAGAATGTGTGATGGGGTGGATCAATCGGTGCCAGATGCTCATCGTGCGGTCTCTTCCAACAGACAGGTGGGGCGGATGGCGGTTAGGGCCCTCCAAGCTTCAACAGTGCGCGGTTGGGCTGACGCACACACGCAAACCAGTCTATCTGACGGTGGGCTTCAAGCAAGCTGAATGCTGCGCCTGCAGAACAGGTCGCCCGAATAAACCTTGCGCCAGCGCCTCACGGTTGGTTGCAATCCCGAGCTAAAGCAGCCTCACGAGAACGTCGATAAGTTGGCCAAGCCTTTCGAGGTCCCAACCTGCGGCCTCGCCGTCGACACCATGCCATCATCTCTTTCTCGGACGCGGGCCATCCTGCCAGCGTTGT
>JBBQAW010000268.1:0-5916 GCA_038316815.1 Burkholderiales bacterium | reverse complement strand
TGGTCTACGCCTTCAACGAAAACTTCGTGCTGCCCATCAGCCACGACGAGGTGGTGCACGGCAAGGGCAGCCTCTTGTCCAAGATGCGTGGCGACCGCTGGCAGAAGTTTGCCAACCTGCGCGCTTACCTGGGTTTCATGTGGGGGCACCCCGGCAAGAAGCTCTTGTTCATGGGCTGCGAATTCGGTCAGGAACGCGAGTGGAATCATGACGCCAGCCTGGACTGGTACTTGCTGAAACAGCCAGAACACGCGGGCCTGCAGGCCCTGGTGCGCGACCTGAACGGCCTGTACCGCCATTGCCCGGCGCTGTTCGAACAAGACTTCAGCGGCGCCGGTTTCGAGTGGATCGACCATGACGACGCGCGCCGCAGCGTGCTGAGCTTTGTGCGCAAGGCGTCTGACGGCCAGCTTATCCTGGTAGTGTGCAATTTCTCGCCCGTTGTGCACCACGGTTTCCGCCTGGGCGTGCCCTGGGCCGGCACCTGGCACGAAAGGCTCAACACCGATTCCGCGCATTACGGCGGCAGCAATGTCGGCACGCCGCTGGGCGCGGCCACCACCGAGAACATTCACAGCCACGGCCGCGCGCAATCGGTCGTGCTGAACCTGCCGCCGCTGGCCACTGTGTTTCTGGAATGGACCGACTGAATCCGCTGCCACACCCGCTGGCGAACCCGGTGGCACACCCATCGGCGGAACCGCTTCAAAGCCCGATTCAGAGCCCGGCCCCGAAGCCGACTCCGCTGCAACCGCCCAGCCCGCAAACCCTTGCCCCGTTGGAAGAAGGCCGCGCCTGGCCGATGGGTGCCAGCGTTCGCGGCGGCGGCGTCAACTTCGCCTTTCCGTCCAGCCACGCGACGCAGATCGACCTGTGCGTTTTCGACAGCATTGGCGCACAGCCGGTGGCCCGCGCCGCCCTGCCCGGGCGCAGCGGCGACGTCTTCCACGGCTTCCTGCCGGGCGCCGCCGCGGGCCTGGTCTACGGCCTGCGCGCCCACGGCCCCTGGCGCCCCGACCGCGGCCACCGCTTCAACCCGAACAAGCTGCTGCTCGACCCCTGGGCGCGCGACATCGTCGCGCCGCCCGGCGGCTTCGATTGGAAAGGCCCGCACTGCGGCCACGACCCAGACCACCCCGCCCACCTGGACCCGCGCGACAACGCCCGCTGGGCGCACAAGGCGCGCGTGGTGAACGACAGCTTCGACTGGCAATGCGACCAACCTCCGCGCACCCCGCTCGCACGCAGCGTGCTGTACGAACTGCATGTGCGCAGCTTCACCCGCCTGCTGCCCGGCGTGCCCGAAGCCTTGCGCGGCACCTATGCCGGCCTGGCGCACGACACCGCCATCGCGCACCTGCAACGCCTGGGCATCACGGCCGTCAGCCTGCTGCCGGTGCACCAGCTGCTGAGCGAAGCACGCCTGGTCGACCATGGCCTGGTCAACCACTGGGGCTACAACACCCTGGGCTTCTTCTGCCCCGAACCGCGTTACGCCGCCACCGCCCAGCCGCGCGACGAATTCCGCCGCCTGGTGCAACGCCTGCACGCGGCGGGCATCGAAGTCATTCTGGATGTCGTCTACAACCACACCTGCGAAGGCGACGAACGCGGGGCCACGCTCAGCTGGCGCGGGTTGGACAACGCCAGCTGGTACCGCCTGCCGCCCGGCGCCAGGGACCATTACGAGAACTACAGCGGCTGCGGCAACACGGTGGACATCCGCCAGCCGCGCGTGCTGCAGATGGTGCTGGACAGCCTGCGCCATTGGGTGGAAGACTTCCATGTCGACGGCTTCCGCTTCGACCTGGCCCCGGTGCTGGGCCGCGGCGACCACGGCTTCGAACGCGACGGCCCCTTCTTCAAGGCCGTGCTGCAAGACCCGGTGCTGCAAGGCACCAAGATGATTGCCGAACCCTGGGACATCGGCCCCGGCGGCTACCAAGTCGGCCACTTCCCGCGCGGTTGGGGCGAATGGAACGACCACTTCCGTGACACCACGCGTGCCTTCTGGCTGGGCGGCGACTGCACGCGCGGCGAGATGGCGTTGCGCCTGGCCGGCAGCAGCGACCTGTTTCAAGCGCGCCAGCGCCCGCCAGCCGAGGGCATCAACTACATCGTCAGCCACGACGGCTTCACCCTGGCCGACCTGGTCAGCTACGACCTGAAGCACAACCAGGCCAACCTCGAGGAAAACCGCGACGGCCACGGCCACAACCTCAGCTGGAACTGCGGCTGGGAAGGCCCCACCACCGACCCCGCTGTGCTGGCCGTGCGCGCGCGCCTGCAACGTGCGCTGCTGGCCACCCTGCTGCTGGCCCAGGGCACGCCGATGCTGGCCGCGGGCGACGAACTGGGCCACAGCCAGGGCGGCAACAACAACCCCTACTGCCAGGACAACGCCATCACCTGGATCGACTGGGCCCGCGCCGACGACAGCCTGATCGACTTCACCGCCCACCTGATTGCGCTGCGCCAGCGCCTGTTGCCGCTGGGCACGCGCTGGTACACCGGCGTGGCCGACGCCCGCGGCCTGGCCGACCTGGCCTGGCTGCGACGCGTGGGCGAACCCATGACGCCCGAGCACTGGGACAACCGCATGTCGCGCATCATGGGTGCGTACATCGGCACCCCGGGTGGCGGCGGTGCGCCTTTGCTGCTGCTGATCAACGGCCGCGACATGGACGCCAGCTTCCGCCTGCCCCCCGGCGCCTGGGTGGCCGAACTCGACAGTGCCGAAGCCAGCGGCCGCAGCACCTGGCGCTGCGACGCCGCCACGCCTCGAACCCAGAACCAAACCCAGACCCAGACCCAGACCCAGACCCAGACCCAGAACCACTTCAACCTGCGCGCCCGCAGCCTGGTGCTGTTGCGCGCGTTGCAAGGAACCCGGCCATGAGATTCCCCCGCGCCAGCGGCGTTTTGCTGCACCCCACTTCCCTGCCCGGCCCGCACGGTTCGGGCGACTTCGGGCCCGAGGCTTACCACTTCGTCGACTGGCTGGTGGCTGCTGGCCAGAAGCTGTGGCAACTGCTGCCGCTGGCCGGCATCGGGCCCGGCAATTCGCCTTACATGAGCAATTCGGCCTTCGCCGGCAATGCCCTGCTCATCGACCTGGCTGAACTGCAGCAGCAGGGCTGGCTCGACACGACCGACATCGCGCCGATGCCCGGCTTGAAGGCAGCCGGCAACGCGCAAATCGATTTCAGCCTGATGTACCCGTTCCGCATGGAACATCTGGCCAAGGCAGCCGCACGCTTTGCCAGCCACGGCACAGCCGCCCAGCGCGAAGACTTCGCCCGCTTTCATGCCGACCACGCCAGCTGGCTGACCGATTACGCGCTGTTCATGAGCCTGTGCGAAGCCTGCGGCTGGCAAGACTGGTGCCTTTGGGAACCCGCGCTGGCCCGGCGTGAACCCGCCGCCATGGCAGCCGCCATCGCCCGCCACACTGAGCGCATCGCTTTCTGGCAGTTTTGCCAGTGGCGCTTCTATCGCCAGTGGGCGGCGCTGAAGGCCTACGCCAACGGCAAGGGCGTGCAGATCATTGGCGACACGCCGATCTTCATTGCCTACCTCAGCGCCGAAGTCTGGGCCAACCAGCACCTGTTCGAGCTCGACAGCACACCTGGCAACTGGGGCCGCCCCACCGTGGTGGCCGGCGTGCCACCCGACTTCTTCGCCGCCACCGGCCAGCGCTGGGGCAACCCGCTGTACCGCTGGGCCGAACACGCCAAAGACGGCTATGCCTGGTGGGTGGAACGGGTGCGCCGCACTTTCGAGCTCGTCGACATCGTGCGCATCGACCACTTTCGCGGCTTTGCCGGCTACTGGGAAATACCGGCCAGCGAACCCACGGCGATGACAGGCCGCTGGGTGCCCGGCCCGGGCGATGCGCTGTTCAAGGCCATCCACCAGGCCCTGGGGCCCCTGCCCATCATTGCCGAAGACCTGGGGGTCATCACGCCCGACGTCGACGCCCTGCGCCAGCAGTTCGGCCTGCCGGGCATGCGCATCCTGCAGTTCGCCTTCAACGGCGACGCTACCGACCGCTTCCTGCCCCACAACCACGAACCCGACACCGTCGTCTACACCGGCACCCACGACAACGACACCGTGGCCGGCTGGTGGGCCACCGCCACCGACCGCGAACGGCACTACGCCCGCGGCTACCTGAACACCGACGGCCACGACATGCCCTGGACCTTCATCCGCGCCGCCATGGCCAGCGTGGCCGATACCTGCGTCCACCCCCTGCAAGACGTGCTGGCCCTGCCCACCGACTGCCGCATGAACTTTCCGGGCCAGGAAAGCGGCTGGTGGGGCTGGCGCTTTCAGTGGGCGCAGGTGCAGCCCTGGCATGCGCAGCGGCTGGCTGAGTTGGGGCGTTTGTATGGGCGTTGAAGCGGCCCAGGGCGCGCAAGACACCCAAGCCAACCAAGCTGCCCAGGCCTTCATTCAGCACTGGTGCGGCAACACCGCATCCGAACTGTCGACCTCGCAAAGTTTCATCATCGAACTGTGCGAACTGCTGGGCGTACCCCGCCCAACGCACGACGCGCACTACATGTTCGAGCGGCCCATCACCTTTCAGCATGGCGACGGGTCCACCAGCCCCGGCCGGGTCGATTGCTACAAGCGCGGCCACTTCGTCTGGGAAAGCAAGAAGCTGAAAGCCGGCCTGGCCGCGCAGGCCAGCGGGCGCCAAACCACCAAAGCCTTCGACGACGCCTTGCTGAAGGCCCGCACCCAGGCCGAAAACTACGCCCGCGCCCTGCCCGCCACCGAAGGCCGCCCGCCCTTCGTGGTGGTGGTCGATGTCGGCCACGTGATCGAGCTCTACGCCGAATTCACCCGCTCAGGCGGCACCTACACGCCCTTCCCCGACCCGCGCAGCCACCGCATCCGGCTTGAACAACTGACAGACCCGGCCATCCGCGCTCGCCTGGCCGCGCTGTGGACCGACCCGCTGAGCCTGGACCCGTCGCGCGCCAGCGCCAAGGCCACGCGTGAAGTGGCCGACGAACTGGCCACGCTGGCCAAGAGTTTCGAAGCCGCCGGCCACGCGCCGCAGACGGTCGCCGCCTTTCTGACGCGCTGCCTGTTCAGCATGTTTGCCGAAGACGTGGGCCTGCTGCCCAAGCTGGGTAACGAGCAGCTGGGCAGCTTCACCCACTTGCTGCGCACGCACAGAGAGCAGCCCGCCACGCTGGTGCAAATGCTGAAAGTGTTCTGGCAGGGCATGGACGCGGGTGGCTTCAACCCGGCCATCGCCCACGAGGTCTTGCGCTTCAACGGCAAGCTGTTCAAGGGCGCTGGCGCCGATGGCTATGTCTTGCCGCTCAGCGCCACGCAGATCGACGGCCTGCTGCGCGCGGCCAGCGCCAACTGGAAGGAGGTGGAACCCGCCATCTTCGGCACGCTGCTGGAACGCGCGCTGAACCCCACCGAACGCCATGCCCTGGGCGCCCACTACACGCCACGCGCGTATGTGGAACGCCTGGTACTGCCCACGGTGGTGGAGCCGCTGCGCGCCGACTGGGCCAACGCCCAGGCCGCCGCCGTGCTGCTGGCGCGCGAGGCCGGAGAACTGGAAGCCAACCCACCGCACCAAAAGGCCGGCACCACGCACGACACCTTCGACCCGCGACAACTGGCCAAAGACAGCAAAGCCCTGGTAGAACACGAACGCAAGGTGCGCGAAAAGTGGCACGAGGCGCGTCAGGAAATTCGCCGTTTCCATCATCAGCTGTGCACCACCCGCGTGCTGGACCCGGCTTGCGGCAGCGGCAACTTTCTGTACGTGACGCTGGAACACCTGAAGCGCCTGGAAGGCGAAGTGTTGAACCAGCTGCGCGAATTCGGGCCCGTGACCGAAGCGCTGCCCGAAGGCGAAACCGTCACCCTGCGGCAACT
>JBBQAW010000267.1:0-5922 GCA_038316815.1 Burkholderiales bacterium | reverse complement strand
CCATGTCGTCGGACACCGCGTCCACGCTTTGCAGCACCTTGATGGCCGAGCCGGACAAGGTGGTGTCGCGAATGGCGCGGCCGAGCTTGCCGCCGGTGATTTCGTAGCCCAGCGTGACGCCGAACATGAATTCAGTCGTCGAATCGGCCTGTCCGTTGGTGGTTTTCAAAAGCAGATACCCCTCGTCGACGCCGGCAATCATGTCGGCCAGCTTGTCGCTGCCGGGTTCGATGACGGTATTGCGCATGCGAATCAACGGTTCGTCAGACGGGCCGTAAGCGCGCGCGCTGCCGGTGGTGGCGTGGCCGAAGCGCGCGGCCGTCTCGCGGCTGTGCATCAGGCCGCGCAGCATGCCGTTCTCGATCAGCACCACGTCTTCGGAAGGCGTGCCCTCGTCGTCGACATAGACCGGGGCCATGATTTCGCGGCCGCGGTAAGTGTGGGCGTAGTCGGTCATCGTCACGCGGTCGCTGGCCACGCGCTGCCCCAGCAGGCTGCGCGTGACGGCGCCGCCCAGCACGATGTCGGCCTCGCACGGGTGGCCCATGGCCTCGTGCGCCAGGATGCCGGCCAGTTCAGGCCCCAGCACCACGGTGGTCTGGCCGCCGCGCGCTGGCACGGCTTCGCGCTTGGCCATCAGATGGCGGTGCAGCTCGTCCAGTCGCGGGGTCAGTTCAGCCAGACTCGAGGGCAGGTCGGCCAGGCTGCCCTGGCAGGACAGGTTGTCGCTCAAGTCCACGGGTTGGCCGTCGGCCGTTTCGGAGACGAAGTTGATGCCCAGCACGGCACGCTGGATGCTGGACAGCGACTCGCCGCCGCGGCTGGTGGACAACCACTTGCTGTGGTGCTCGTCGGCCAGCCCCAGGCGCGTCGACTTCAGGCCCGGGTAACGTTGCGCGCAGAAGGCTTGCAGCGCGCCCAGGAAGTCCACGGCCTCGGTCTGGGTCCAGGCCGGGCGGCCCTGGAAGACATGTTCGCCGCGGTAGTTGCCGCCCGGCAGGGGGAGCGCCTGCCGCGTGCCGAAGCGCGCCATCGCGCGCGCATGGGACTCGGCCTGCGTGCGCATGCGGGCTGCCGTACTGCTGCTGCCGGTACTGGTTGTGCCGGGGCTTGTGCCGGTGCTGGTGCCGGGCGCCGAGGCAAAGCCCCAGTAGCCGTCGCGGTAGGCGCGCGCGCTGGTGCCGCCTTCGCTGGTGCGCGAGTTGGCGGTCAGATGGCCGTCGATCATCAACAGACGGCTCTTGCGCAATTCGTGACGGCGCAGTTCGAGATAGCCGGTGTCGTCGGCTGCGGCTTGCGATGCGGTCATCGGTGGACTCCTGGCGCAGCAATCGGCTGGTGGCGGGTTTGTTAGGCGCGGCGTCGATGATAGGCAGAACGGTGGGTCTGCGGTATGGGTTTCAACGTTCGACAGCGCACGGCCAGCGCCATGCTGCAGCGCTGACCTGACTGTCGATGCCCGTCACTCGGCGGGCCGATGCGCCGGTGGCTGAACCGAGGTCGTGGGCCTGCGCCAGCAGACACAACACTGGGGACCAGCATGAAGGGCTATGTGCAAGACATCGAGGGTATCGCTGCGCGAAACCTTGATTTCCGCCAGGTTCTTTATACCGCCCAGCACTGCCAGGTGGTGGTGATGTCGCTGAACCCGAAAGAGGAGATTGGCGCCGAGGTTCACAAGCTCGACCAGTTTTTCCGCGTCGAACAAGGCAGCGGCGAAGCCGTGCTGGACGGGGTTTGCACGGCCATCCACGCCGGCTACGCCGTGGTGGTTCCGGCAGGGGCCAGGCACAACATCATCAACACCGGGAACGAGCCGCTGAAGCTCTACACCCTCTTAATTCCCGCCCAACCATCGCGATGGTGTCGTGCACCACACGCGCGCAGACGCAAACGCAGACGCCGAGGCCGACACCGAGCACTTCGACGGCAAGACCTCTGAGTAACAGCCGCCAAGGCGACAGACGGCTACGGAGGCGTGGCCATTGGCCTGCATTGGCTGACGCTGTTGATCCTGATCGCGGTCTACACCTGCATCAATCTGACCGGAGTTCTTTTCCAAAGGAAGTGACCCGCGCGAGGCGCTCAAGACCTGGCACTTTATGCTGGCCTAACGCTCCTGGCGCTGGTGGCGTTGCGCTTCGCCAATCGCGTCGTGCATGGCCTGACAGGCCGCGTACCCGCGGTCGTTCCAACGCTGCCGGTCTGGCAAAGCCGGCTGGCCAGTGCTTTTGATGTCTTGCTGTATGTCTTCATGGCCGTCATGCCCATTCTGGGCTGGCTGATGCTCAGCGCCGCCGGCAAACCCATTCCGTTCTTCGGCCTGCAACTGCCAGCAATGGTGTCCGAGAACATGGATCTCGCCCGGCAGTTGCAAGAGGTGCACGGGACGATCGGGACGGCCGGCTACTTCTTCATCGGCGCACATGCGCTGGCAGCGCTCCATCACCACTTCGTGTCGCACGACAACACGCTGCTGAACATGCTGCCGCGCCGGTCCTAGCGCAAACCGCCCAGCGCCATCAAACGGGCGGCGCTGCGGGCGCCATCTCCTGTCGGCCCGGCGGTTCGGCCCCGACGAGTTGGCGCTCGACGTGCAGCACCGACGCGTCACCCGGTACGGCTTCAACCTTGAACCGAAGCTTTCTGGCCAGGGCCAGCATCGGCCTGTTGCCTGTGGTTACAAGCCCCTCCATGGTGCCGTAGCCGTCGCGTCGCGCGCGCCTGACAAGGCGGGCCAGCAGATGCGGGGCCAGACCGCTGCCGCGCCAGTCTTCGGCCACCGTGATGGCGAATTCGCAACCGCGGTCGTCGTTGGCGTCGGCGCGGACATATTGCGCTGCACCGACGATCTCGAACCCGTCACTGTCGGGGAAGGTGGCGACGAACACGAACGCCTGGCCGGGGATGGGATGAAGGCTGCGTTCAAGCGCTTGCGCATTCAGCTGTTTCTTGTGCGCCATGAAGCGCGTGTATCTGGCATCGGCTGAAAGCTTGTCGAAGGCCTGAACGATCTTGGTCACGTCCGAAGCAACCACGGCGCGCACCGTCACCTGTCTGCCGTCACGCAGTTGGACCAGACGTGGGGTGTCGGTGACGGACGTCATCTCACCGTCTTTTCGGCGGCCGCCCTAGGCCGCAGGCCCAGATGCCAGCCGGGCCTGCGCGGCTCTGTCCTCGTCCCGAAGCGCACGCCGCAACACCTTTCCAACCGTCGTCTTCGGCAACGCCTGGTCACGGAACTCGACGAAGCGCGGAACCTTGTAGCCAGTCAGGTGCAAGCGGCAATGCGCCAGCAGTGCAGCTTCATTCAGTGCGGTATCGCGGCGCACCACCAGCACCTTCACGGCTTCGCCCGTACGCGGGTCAGCAATACCGATGGCGGCCGCTTCCAGAACGCCGGGGTGCAGCGTCAGGACGTCTTCGACCTCGTTCGGAAAGACCTTGAAACCCGACACCACGATCATGTCCCTCTTGCGGTCGGTGATTCGGAAGCTGCCCTTTTCGTCCATCACGCCCATGTCGCCAGTGCGCAGCCAACCGTCGGTCGTGAACGCTGCCGCCGTGTCCTCAGGGTGCTGCCAGTAACCCTGCATCACCTGCGGGCCGCGCAGGGCAATCTCGCCCAGGCCACCCACGGCAACAGATTTGCCGTCCTCGTCGAGGATGGCCGCTTCGGTGCTGGGCAGAGGCAGGCCGATTTGGCCGCTCCACTGCGCGATGTCGATCGGGTTGGCGATGGCCACCGGCGCGGTTTCGGTCATGCCGTAGCCTTCTACCAAAGCGACGCCCGTCGCTGCCTTCCAGCGTTGGGCTACCACTTGCTGCACGGCCATGCCGCCGGCCACGGCCAGCTTCAGGCGGGTCCAGTCCAGCGCTGCGAACCCGGGTGCGTCGAGCAAGGACCTGAACAGCGTGTTCACGCCAATGATCGCCGTCGGGCGCGTGCGTTTGATTGCTCTCAGGAAGTCCGGCATGTCGCGCGGGTTGACGATCAGTACGGCGCGGGCCCCCTTGCTGAAGAACGCCAGGGCGCCGGTCAATGCGAACACGTGGAACAGCGGCAGCGGAATGACCAGGGTCTCGACGCCATCCTGCAAGTCGCGCCCGACCCAGGCCGCCACTTGCAGCACGTTGGCCACCATGTTGCCGTGGCTGAGCATCGCGCCCTTGGCCGCACCGGTCGTGCCCCCGGTGTACTGCAGGAAAGCCAGGTCGCTGTGGCCAAGTGCGACATCGTCAAGCGCATGGCGGCTGCCCGTGGCCAGCACGGTGTTGTAGGCCACGGTATGGTGCATCTGCCATGGCGGCACCATCTTCTTCACGTGCTTGACAACCGTGTTGGTCAGCCAGCGCCGAACGGGTGGCAGCATGTCGCCGACCTGTGTCGTGATGACCGTTCGCACTGCCGTCGACGCCACCACCTGGGCCAGCGTGGCTGCGAAATTTTCGAGCACGACGATGGCCTTGGCGCCTGAATCCTTCAGCTGGTGTTCGAACTCGCGCGCGGTGTACTGCGGGTTCGTATTCACCACCACCAAGCCGGCGCGAAGCGCGCCGAACAGCGCCACCGGGTACTGCAGCAGGTTGGGCATGGCCAAGGCGATGCGGTCGCCACGCTGCGACTGCGCCACCTTCTGCAGCCAGGCTGCGAAATCGCGGCTGGCGCCGTCGAGCTGCCGGTAAGTCATCACCTGACCCATGCATTCGAAAGCCGGCTTGTCAGCAAATCGTCCGCAAGTCACCGCCAGCAAATCTTTCAGCGAACCGTATTGGCTGAGGTCGATCTGCGCAGGAATGCCCTTGGGGTAGTGCGCAAGCCAGGGCTTCGGTTCACCCAGGCTGTGTGCCATGGGGTGGGCTAGCTGCCTGATCTTTCTTCATCGCTTTACCTCGATGCTGGTTTGAAGGTACGGGGCTGTTGGATGGACTCCCATTGGCCCCCCTTGCGAATCTTAAATTCATGACAGGCTGAGTCTGTACGCTTGCGCACGTGCTGGGCCGCGCTCAAGCGGATGCTCAGGCAGGCGGGTACCCGGCCTGCACCAACTGCGCCACGAGAGCTTCACGCGTGGCGGTGCTGTGTACCTTGACGTGGTGCGTCGGCAGGTCTACCTGCACTTGCGCCTGCGCATCAGCGGCGTGCACGGCTTCGGTGACGGCGCGCACGCAGTGGCCGCAGCTGATGTTCGGGATGTCGAATTCAAACATGGTGGTCTGGCCTCAGGGGTTGGGTTGTGGCAGGCCCAGGAAGGCCTGCACGGCGGCAACGGTAGCGGCGGGGTCTTCTTCTTGCGGGACATGGCCCAGGGCCGGGAACACCTGCCGCTGGCTGCCGGGGATGCGCCTTTGCAGTTCCTCACCCGCAGACGGCGGGATCAGCCTGTCGCGCCCGCCCCAGAGTATGAGCGTGGGCACCTTGATCTGCGCCAGCCGGTCGGCCGCGGCACCTGGTTCCAGCTGGCGCAGGCGCTGCGACAAGGCGCGGCGGTTACCTTCACGCAAGGCCATTTGGTAGTAACGGTCCACCAGTTCTGGCGTGACTTTGGCCGGGTCGCCATAGACGCTGGCGACGCTGGCTGCGACCAGTTCACGCGGCATGATGCTTTCGCCGATGGTCCGGAACACCGGCAGGCGGGCCAGAACGAAGCCCAGCGGAATGTGCTCGGGCTTGAAGTCCAGGCCCGACGCGTCCACCAGCACCAGGCGCGTCACGCGTTCTGGCGCCAGGGTGGCGGTGCGCCAGGCAATTTCGCCGCCCAAAGAATTGCCGGCCAGCACGGCGCGGGGTACCTGCAGCTTGTCCAGCAGGTCCAGCACGAAGCGGGCATAGGTGTCGCCGCGGTAGTCGTCTTCGGCGTATTCGCCGCCAAAAGGCCCGGTCAGGCCGAAGCCCGGCAGGTCGATGCGGATGACGCGGCG
>JBBQAW010000266.1:0-5951 GCA_038316815.1 Burkholderiales bacterium | reverse complement strand
ATGGCGAGAAGGTCCATCCGTTCGGTCGGTGGCCCGGCGCAGAGCTCGGCCAAGTGATCGTGCGCTGCGTTCGCGACGAGTTCGGGCGCAGCGGAGATGACCTCTACTGCACCGAGCACGCCGATCTCCTGCCCGCGATAGAGCCCGCAGAACTCCTGCAGGTCTGCGGGCTGATGGCTTTTCGGCTGGATCATGCAGGCACCTCCGGCATCGTGTGGCTGCGCCCGGAATACCGGCGCGAAGTGACGTGGGGCGGGAATCCGGACAAGCCCGTGCAGGCCGAACTCGACGCCCATGGACGGCCGCGGATGGGCCCCCGCACCTCATTTTCTCGGTGGTTGACCCTGGTCAAAGAGCGGTGCCGGCCCTGGGAAGCCCTCGAAATGGACGCGGTGCGCACCTTGTGGCCGCTGCAGCAAGTGCTGGCCACGCGTGATGCCGTCGCGCAGGCCGGGTTTCAGACCGAGCGCTTTCGGGCCCTGGTGACGCTGCAGTCGGACATCTACTGGGAAACCGACCTGGCCGGTCATCTGCTGAGCTTGAGCAAACCGCTGCCGAGCGGGCACGGACCGATCGCGCAGCGCTCGCTGCCCGAACTGCTTGCGCCCGCTTGCGAGGCCGGTGCACTCGCCGCGTTGCAGGAGGTACTGCAGGCCAGGCAGGAGTTTCGCCGCTTGCGCATTTACGGCAAGCGTGGCTCCGATGGCCGGCGCTTTGACCTGCTGATCAACGGCGGGCCGCTACACGGTGATGGCGGTCAGTTCGAGGGCTGGCACGGCACGATCGTGGACGAAACCCGTGAGTTCGGCATGCAGGCCGCATTGCGACAGAAGGAGCTGGCTGAAACCGACAAGCTGCGCAGCGTGGCCCTGCTGGCCGCCGGCATCGCGCACGATTTCAACAACCTGCTCGGCTCAATCAACGGCTTGACCGAACTCTGCGAGCTGGAGGCGCCTGCGGGCTCGCGCCAGGCGCGCAACCTCGGACGCATCCGCCAGGCGGGGGACCGCGCCGCGCTGCTGGTGCGGCAACTGCTGGACTTCTCTCGCCAGAGTGCGATGACGGCGCAGCGCGTGCTCGCCAGCGAATGGCTTGCCCATGCCGAAGATCTGCTGCGCGCCGCAGTGCCGCGCCAGATGCCCCTGGCCGTCGTGATCGACGCCGACGGCCTGTTGAACATCGATCCGGTGCAGATGGAGCAGGTACTGCTGAACCTGACGCGCAATGCCGCCCATGCGATGCGCGAGCGCAGCGGCGCGGTGCGGTGCGCATCGTCGTTGATCGGGCCGATCCCGCGAGCGCGTCGGGGCAGGCCACCTCGCGCCACCTGCGGCTGCGCGTGATCGACAACGGCGAAGGCATGAGCGCCGAGGTGCTGGGAAAGGTCTTCAACCCCTTCTTCACGACCAAGGAAGTTGGCGAGGGCACCGGCCTCGGCCTGGCTGCAGCGCATGGCATCGTGGCCAATCACGGCGGTGTCATCGAAGTCCGCAGCGATCTCGGCATCGGCACCACCTTCAGCATCTTCCTGCCGCTGGTGGGCCCGAGCGCGCCTGACGCGGCGGGTGCGCCTCAAGCGCCTCGTGCGCCAAACCTGGCTGCAGCGGATGGCAAGTCATGACGCCCGCTTGCCAAGTCGACCCGGCGCAACGCCGCGAGCCCGACGGCAGTGCGCATCAAACCCGTTCAGAAGCAGCCTCTTGTCTGAATTGGACGGACCAACCTGGCGCGAAAGAGGTGAAGCCGCAGTGAACGCACACCGGGCCTTCCTCGAGTTGGTCGAATGGCAGCAGGTCACTGAAAGCCGACGCGATCGCCGACGCGCTGCCTTTCCACTGGAAACTGCTGAACTACCGTAGGGACGGCACGTCGTTCTGGAACGAGCTGTCGGTGACGCCAGTGTTCGACCCGCACAGCCGGCCGACGCAGTCCGTCGGTGTGATGCGCGACGTGACTGCGCGCCGCCATACCGCGGCAGAACTGTTGCTGGCCAGCAAGCTGTTCGAGCAGAGCAGTGAAGGGTTCGTGGTCACTGATGCCGATGGCCGAATCCTCAAGGTGAACCGGGCCTTCAGCTCAATCAGCGGCTACAGCGAGGCCGAGGCAGTCGCTCGGAACCCACGCTTTCTCGAGTCGGCCCGCCACGAGGCGGCGTTCTTCCAGGACATGTGGAACGAGATCGCGGTTCACGGCGGTTGGACGAGCGAGGTCTGGAGCCGCCGAAAGTGTGGCGCGGTCTACTTGCAGCGGCTGTCGATTACTTGTTAAGCCGACCGCTGCCGGCTGCAGGGTTCGCTGCTTTCATCAAGTCTCGATTGCTTCCAGACACTTCAGTCAACCGTTCGAGCGCTCGAAGCCGGCCGCTGCGGCTCAGCGGGCTAACGAGCAGTGACCACCGCTGACGGCCTGGCCCGAGCCTGCTGCGACCAAAGGTGGCTCTTGGCGTACATCGACAGGCAGTGACCGCGACCAATCCCAGGCGACAAAGCTCGCCAGGGCGATCCAGAACAGGGTACTTGACAGGAGCCGGAGCGTCATTGCGTGTCCAGTTCGCTCTCAGAAGCCGAAGTGTCGACGAACCCGGACGCCGATCAGCGTGCCGGCGAAAGCCATTGGCATCCAGATCCAGCCGTGCAGGCTGCCGGTGGAGATGCCGCTGAGCATGGCTCCGATGTTGCATCCGAAGGCCAGCCGTGAGCTGTAGCCGAGGACGAAGCCCGCCACCAGTCCGATCAGCCATTGCCGGCCCGTCAGCGGACGGGTGCTGGCCCCGCCATGCCGCGCCGCGATCCACAAGGCGCCGCCGAGGATGCCGATGTTGGTGATCGAGGTGACATCCAGCAGCAGCGATTGCGACAGCCGTTGCGCATTGCCTGCCTGGCTCCAGAACACATTGCCCGTGGCATCGAAGCTGCCGGTGGCCTGCGCCAGCTTGGCAGCCCACAAACCGAAGCCATAGACCACGCCCCAGGGCTGACCGGCAATGGCCAGGTTCAGCATGGCCAGTATGGCCAACGCGATCGCGCCCCAAACCCAGCGGCGCGCGATCCACCCGCGCCCCCAGCCAGCCCACAGCCGCACGCCGATACCGATGGCGATCAGCGCGATCCAGGTTCCGGCCAGTGCGGGGCCGGCGCCCCAGGACTGCACGATGCTGACCGGTGCAACCTCGCCAAGCGCAAGCCAGCGGTCCAGGTGCGCCGATCCGAGAAAACTGCCCAGAGCGAACAGCGGGAGAATGCCCATGTTCAGCGGTACCCCGAGCCCGGCTTTGTAGAGCGTGCCCGAGCCACAGCCGTCTGAAATCTGCATCGCCAGCCCGAAGACGAAGGCGCCGAGCACGAGACTGACACTTGGGGGCCCCAGTGCTGCCTGCAGTTCAGGGTAGCTTGCCAGCAGCGGCATCGACAGCGTTGCCGCCAGCCCCAGCAGCAACAGCTGCCCGACCGCGCCGCGCGGGTCGCGGTCTTCTACAAGCTGACGCCAGCCTGTGGTGAAGCCGAAGCGCGCACCGGCCAACGCCGCGCCCATGCCGATGCCAACCGCGAACAGCACAGCCTGCCGCAGGGCCACGAACCAGACCAGCAGCACGAAGAAGGCCAACAGCACCGCTGCCAGCGACAGTCGATGCCACCGACGAGGTGTATCCGTCTTCGATGGGTCGACCGCAGCGAGTGTCGGCTTCACTGACGCGCTGGTCTTCAGACCCGACGTCAATTGAAGGTCCGCTCGACCCACAGCTTGGCGTCGATGAGCAGTTGCTTACCGCGACCGGGCACGTTGGCGACGAGCTCGCCGTCGCCGTTCTGGGTGAAGTCGACCATCGATCCGGCGTACAGACGGACGTTCTTCTGGCCCGCCACCTCGGACAGCGCAAACCAGTTGGTCGCAGCCCAGTGGCCGGTATTGCAAAAGCTCACCGTGTCGCTCTGGCCCCTGTCGGGCAGACTCGCAGACAGGGCTCGGGCAGCGTCGCCGCTGACCATCCTGGCACTGCCTGGCTCAAACCAGCGCGAGTGCTCGAGATTGACCGCACCCTTCAATGTGCCGGGGTACTTCGCCGCCTGGTGCCGCGTCTCGCCCTCGAAGAACGCGGTCGGGCGTGCGTCAATGAGCTGTGCCGAGTTCGACTGCACGGCCTGCCTGACCTCGTCACGCGTGGCCACCCAGCTCTTGTCGATGACGGGTTTGTAATCGCTGGGCGCAGCGCGCGCACCCACGTTGCTCTGCGGCAATTTCGCGGCCTCCCAGGCTTTGAAGCCGCCGTTGAGGATCGACAGCTCCTTCAGCCCCAGCACCTTCAGTGTCCAGTAGACACGCGCTGCGCTGCCGAAATCGGTCTGGTCCGATCCGCTGGAGACGACGACGGCGTGAGTCGCTGGTGACAGGCCCAAGGACTGCACCAGCGTCGTCAGCTTGCCCAGTTCCGGCAGCTCTCCGGGGTTGCCAGCTGGCCCTCGGAAGCTGCCGTAAGGCGCAGAGATCGCCCCCGGAATGTGGTTGGCGGCGTAGGACTTGGCATCACGAACATCAAGGATGCGGACCGCCGGATTGGCGCGCACCGCATCGAGTTCGGCCGGCGACAGCAGCGGCTGTGCAGCCCAGGCGCAGGCAGAAGCCAACAAGCCGGACAACAGCGCGATGGTGGAGAAAAACTTTGGTTTCATTGGGCGAGACAAGGGGCGAAGGCGCGTACACCGGGGAGCATGACTTTGCCTGCAATCCGGTCGTGTGTGAACATTAGATTCGAAGGATGCTTATGTGGCAAACGGCATAAGGGAAGGTCGGCAAACCAGCGGTGGTGGAGTCCGCGTCCGCCAATCGGGCTACCCCGTGGCCGCCACCGTCCTGCAATTGAACCCAGACCTGGCCAACTTCTACGTCTGCAAGATGGCACTTATCAGACCTTCACTGCACTACGCCGAGCGGTGCGTCCCGGCCGGGTCTGGTCGTTCCGATTGCGGCGAATCCCTTGTCCACGACGACCGGTCTCAAAGTACAGCTGACATTGGCGAACGCCGGCCCTCGGATACGACTTCTCCGAAGCAGCCGTTCGACGAAACCCCGCACCAATCCCCGGGCATGGCTGACCTGATGGTCGCGGACAAGCCCGCACCCAGCATGTCAAGATCGTTCAAGGGGCATTCCGTTTGTCCGGCAGGCCCGCATTACCCTCAGGACGTCTCAGCCGGTCGGAGTCGAGGTCGCTGTGTAGCCCGGTGATCAGCCGGGCCCCACGTTCGGCACTGACATAGGACCAGAGCCACTGCGTCATGACGATGAGCCGGTTGCGCAGGCTGACCAGGAAGTAAATGTGGGCGATGCCCCAGAGCCACCACGCAAACCATCCCTTGAGCCGCAGACGTCCGAACGCGATGACGGCAGTCTTGCGGCCAACCGTCGCGAGCAGGCCCTGGTCCCGGTAGTGGAAGGCTGGCGGCGCACCCTGGCCGCTAAGGCGCGCCTGAATGGCTGCGGCCACGTAGGCGCCCTGCTGCTTGGCGACCGGGGCGATGCCGGGAAGTGATGCGCCGGCAGCGTCATAGGCGAGTGCCGTGTCGCCGATGACGAAGACATCGTCAGTGCCGGGCGGCTGCAAGTCCGGTCCGACTAACACACGGCCAACGCGATCGCCCGCCACGGCGAGCCAGGTGGCCGCCGGCGAAGCGGTGACCCCGGCGGCCCAGATTACCGTGGCCGCGTCCACGCGTTCGTCGCCCAGCGTGACCCCGAACGCAGCGCACTCCGTGACCGATTGGTTCAAGCGGACATCCACGCCCAAGCGGCGAAGCGCCTGCTCGGCATGGCGGGACAGCGATTCCGGGAAGCTTGCCAGCAAGCGGGGCCCGGCTTCGACCAGCAGCACGTGCGTCTGCTGCGGATCGATGGTCCGGAAGTCGGCCGCGAGCGCCTTGCGTGCCAGTTCGGCCGCGGAACCGGCCATCTCGACC
>JBBQAW010000265.1:0-5956 GCA_038316815.1 Burkholderiales bacterium | reverse complement strand
ATGTGCAGCCCGCTGCGCTGCTGGCCAGCCCGCTGCGGGTGTTCGTCACGGCCACCCAGGTGCGCACCGGCCAGCCGCGCATTTTCGACAACCTGCAGGGCGACGGCGGCCGCGCCGACCTGAACGTTCCGGCCCTGCTGGCGTCGGTCTGCCTGCCGCAACTGTTCCGTCCGGTGGTGATCGAGGGCGAAGCTTATTGGGATGGCGGCTACAGCGGCAACCCGGCCTTGTGGCCGCTGATCTACCGCAGCCAGGCCATGGACCTGCTGCTGGTGCGCATCAACGCGCTGTCGCGCCCGTCGGTGCCCGACACGGCCGAGGAGATTGCCGACCGCGTCAACGAAATCACCTTCAATGCCGGCCTGCTGGGCGAACTGCGCGCCATCGCCTTCGTGCAGAAACTGGTGTCAGAAGGCCGGCTGGACGCAGGCGAGTACAAGAACCTGCGCTTGCACATGGTGGCCGACGACGCTGGCCTGGCGCCGCTGGGCGCCAGCAGCAAACTGAACACCAGCCTGGTCTTCCTGCGCCAGTTGCATGCGCTGGGCCTGGCGGCGGCTGACACCTGGCTGGCCACCCACCGCCGCGACGTGGGTGTGCGCAGCACGCTGGACATCCGCACGACTTTTTTGGGCCAGGCGGGCTGACGATGGCGACGTCTGACGACCCGGTAGCGCAAGGGCAACAAAGGCAGCAAGGGCAGCAAGGGCAGCAAGGCGAGGCCCTGCCGCTGCCCGCCGACCTGGTCGTCCTGCGACCCGAAGGCCTGTACTGCCCGGCCGGCGACTTTTATATCGACCCCTGGCGCCCGGTGGCGCGCGCCGTCATCACGCATGCCCACGCCGACCACGCCCGCCGTGGCCACAGCGCCTACCTGGCCACTGCCATCAGCGCCGGTGTGCTGCGTTCGCGCCTGGGCGACATCACGCTGCAAGGCCTGGCCTATGGCGAAGCGGTGCACGTCAACGGCGTGAAGATCAGCCTGCACCCGGCCGGCCATGTGCTCGGGTCAGCCCAGGTGCGCATCGAACACCGCGGCCAGGTGTGGGTGGCCTCAGGCGACTACTACACCAGCGGCGCAGAAGACGAGGCCGCCGAACACAACCTCACCTGCGCTCCCTTCGAGCCGGTTCGCTGCCACACCTTCATCACCGAGAGCACCTTCGGTCTGCCCATCTACCGCTGGCGCGCGCAGCGCGAAGTGATGGCCGAGATCAATACCTGGTGGGCCACCAATGCCGCCGCCGGCCGCGCCAGCCTGCTGCTGGGCTACAGCTTCGGCAAGGCGCAGCGCCTGCTGGCGGGGGTGGACGCCAGCATCGGCCCCATCGTCGTGCACAGCGCGGTGCAGGCGCTGAACCGGGCCTACGTCGACGCCGGCGTGGCCCTGCCAGCCACGCATTTGCTGACCGAGGTGGAAGACGCCGCCAGCTTGAAGCGGGCCCTGGTCGTGGCCCCGCCCGCAGTGCTGGGCAGCGCCTGGGCCAAGCGGTTCGGCGACGCCAGCGACGCCTTTGCCAGCGGCTGGATGCAGCTGCGCGGCGGCCGCCGCCGGCAGGGCCTGGACCGCGGCTTCGTGCTCAGCGACCACGCCGACTGGCCCGGCCTGCAGCGCGCCATTGCCGCCACCGGTGCCGAACGCGTGATCGTCACCCACGGCTACGAGGCCGTGATGGTGCGCTGGCTGCAGCAGCAGGGGCTGCAGGCAGGCAGCTTCCGCACCGAATTCGGGGTTGAAGGGGGCGAAAGCGCGGGCGACGGCGGTGCCATGGCGCAAGATGTCAACCTGCCTGCAATCTTGTCTGCCACTCAGTCTGCCACTCAGTCTGCCACCGGAGCACCCCATGAAGATCCTGCTGCCCATTGACGGTTCGCCTGCGGCCCTGGCCGCCGTGCACCATGCCTTGCACCTGCGTCGCGCCGGGCTCCCGGCCAGCTTCGTGCTCGTCAACATCCAGGAACCGTCGACGCTGTACGAAGTGGTGGTGACGCACGACACCGACAAGCTGACCGAGATCAAGCGCGGCGCCGGCACCGACCTGCTGGCCCCGGCCGAAGCCCTGCTCGACGCCGCCGATGCCGACTATGAAAGTGAAATCGCCAGCGGCGAACCCGCCACGCTGCTGGTGGAACTGGTGGAAAACTACGGCGCAGACGCCGTGTTCATGGGTTCCAGCGGCATGGCCGAACCCGGCGCCGAAGGCCTGGGGTCGGTGGCGCTGGCCCTGCTGCGCCACAGCCCCGTGCCGGTGACGGTGGTACGTGCCGGTGCAGCCGCGCCCGAAGCACTATTTGCCGGGGTCGAGATGGCGGGCTTGTCATTGACGCCTTAATGCAGAAGCGTTCGATGATCCGGGGCGCTGCCCCGCATCACCAAACCTAGTCGACGGCGCACCCCTCTCGACCCCATGCGCCTGTTCACCACGCTCTACGAACAACTCGACGCCAGCACTGCCACCAGCGACAAGCTGGCCGCGCTGGCGCGCTACTACGCCGCCGCACCGGCAGCCGACGCCGCCTGGGCCACCTACTTCCTGGCTGGCGGCAAGCCGCGCCAGGTGGTGCCCACGGCCGTGCTGCGTGCACTGGCCTGCCGCCGTGCCGGCATCGACGACTGGTTGTTCGAGGCCTGTTACCAGGCCGTCGGCGACCTGGCCGAAACCATCGCCCATGTGCTGCCTGGCGGCGGCACCACCAGCAGCGCCGGCCTGGCGCACTGGGTCGAAGAGCGGCTCTTGCCGCTGCGCGGCCTGGCGCCCGAAGAACAGGCGGCGCGCGTGCTGGCGGCCTGGGACGAACTGGACGCTGCGGGCCGCTTCTTGTTGATCAAGCTGATCGGTGGCGGCTTTCGCGTCGGCGTCAGCAAGCTGCTGGTGCAGCGCGCGCTCGCCACCCATGCCGCGCTCGACCCCAAGCAGATGGCGCAGCGCATGATGGGCTACACCGACGCACGGGCCACGCCCAGCGCGGCGCGCTTCGAAGCCCTGCTGTCTCATGACGCTTCACCGCAGTTTGAAGCCGGTCAGCCCTATCCCTTCTTTCTGGCGCACCCGCTGGCCCTGCCCGTGCCCGAATTCGACACCGCGCTGGGGTCACCGCAGCAGTGGCTGGTGGAATGGAAGTACGACGGCATCCGCGCGCAACTGGTGCGGCGGGCGGGGCAGGTGTGGTTGTGGTCGCGCGGTGAAGAGCTGATCACCGAACGTTTCCCGGAAGTCGTGGCTGCGGCCAGCGGCCTGCCCGACGGCACGGTGCTGGACGGCGAACTGTTGGTTTGGCCCATAGGTGCCGCGCAGCCGGCTTCATTCCAGGCCCTGCAGCCACGCATCAACCGCAAGACGGTGACGAAGAAACTGCTGACCGAGGCGCCGGTGCGCTTTCTTGCCTACGACCTGTTGGAGCAGGCGGGTGAAGACCAGCGCAGCGAGCCGCATGTGCTGCGCCGTGCGCGGCTGACCGGGCTGCTGGAGGGGCAAGATGGCATTGCGCTGTCGCCCTTGATCGACGCCCCGGACTGGCTCGCTTACGCCGCATTGCGCGCCAGTGCTCGTGCGCGCAGCGTCGAAGGCTTCATGCTGAAGGCACTGCACGGCCGCTATGGCACCGGCCGCACCAAGCAGGACGGCGTGTGGTGGAAGTGGAAGCTCGACCCGCTGACGGTGGACGCCGTGCTCATCTACGCCCAGGCCGGCCATGGCCGGCGCGCCAGCGTCTACACCGACTACACCTTCGCAGTCTGGAGCCGCCCGCCGGCCAGCGCCGATGAAGCCCAGACTGTCGTTGAAGCCATCTCCGCGCGCCGGCCGGCTGTACCCGGTGCGCTGCAACTGCTGCCCTTCGCCAAGGCCTATTCGGGCCTGACCGACGCCGAATTCCAGGCTGTCGACCGCGTCATCCGCGCCAACACCCTGGAAAAATTCGGCCCCGTGCGCAGCGTGCGGCCCAGCCTGGTGTTCGAGATCGGGTTCGAAGGCATCCAGGCCAGCCCGCGCCACAAGAGCGGCATTGCAGTGCGCTTCCCGCGCATGCTGCGCATCCGGCACGACAAGCCCCTGCACGAGGCCGACAGCCTGGCCACGCTGCAAGCGCTGCTTCAGGCTACGCCCTAGCGTACTGGGTGCGTTTGCTGCAACCCACCCAACAATAACTGCCCGATGGCCATGATGAACAGATGGAACTCGAGATGGCAGACCGCGACCCTGGCACCGCCACATCGTGAAGCGACCGCCGGATGTACTTCCGCGAACTCTTTCGCTTTCAGTGCGACCTGTTTAGGCTGCAAGACGAGGTGGCCGCCACCGGGCACAAGGTGGTCGTCTCGCTCGAGGGTCGCGACGCGGCCGGCAAAGGCGGCGGATCAAGCGCATCACCCAGCGCCTGAACCCGCGCGTGGGGCGTGTCGTGGCCCTGCCGGCGCCGAACAGCCGCCGCCGCTGGGAGGCCTGCACGGTGGCCAAGGAAGCGATGCTGGAACGTACCCACATCGCCGAGGCGCCGTGGTGGGTGGTGCAGGCGGTCGACAAGAAGCGCGCACGGCTGAACCGCATCAAGCACCTGCTGCAGCAGATGCCGTATGCCGAAGTCGAACGCCCGGCGATTGCGCTGCCCGAACGTGTGCGCAACCCCGCCACCATCCGCCGGCCGGTGCCACCCGAGATGGTCGTGCCCGAGGTTTTCTGAGCGCGCACTTCTTCGCGCTTCTGATCTTTCCAGACGGCCGTGCGCGCCATGGCATGCGCTTTGCGCCATGCCGTGCATGCCTGCCTCCGCCCTGCCTGCCGACCCGACTGCCGCCGCCGAACGCCTGACCTTGCTGCTGGAAAGCACGGGCGAAGGCATCTTCGGCGTCGACACGGACGGGCGCTGCACCTTTGTGAACCGCGCCGCAGCGCAGATGCTGGGCAGGCGCACCGAAGAAGTGCTTGGGCACAACATGCATTCGTTGATGCACCACACACATGCAGACGGCCGCCACTACCCGGAATGCGACTGCCCCATCTTCAACGCCTTTCGCCGCGGGCTGCCCTGCCGCATCGACGACGAAGTGCTCTGGCGCGCCGACGGCAGCTGTTTCCCGGCCGAATACAGCAGCCACCCCGTGGTCGAAGACGGGCAGGTGCAGGGGGCGGTGGCCACCTTCATCGACATCACAGAACGCAAGCGCGCCGAAGAACTGCTGCGCAAGAGCCACGAAGAGCTGGAACTTCGCGTGGCCGAACGCACGCGCGAACTGCGCGACCTGGCCAACCACCTGGAAGCCGTGCGCGAGACCGAACGCAAGCGCATCGCACGCGAGATTCACGACGAACTGGGCTCGCTGCTGGTGGCGCTGAAGATGGACACGCACTGGCTGCACCGCCGCGTGGGCCTGGTCGCCGCTGGCCGCGACCAAGGGCAGGACGATATGCGGGCTGGATCGCGAGTCGGATCGAGGGTCGGACCGCGGGTCGGACCGCGGGCCGAAACGCAGGCCGAAACGCAGGCCGAAATGCTGCCGGAATCGCGAGCCGAATCGCGGGCCGAAATGCAGGCCGAACTGCAGGCCAAATGCCAGAGCATGGGACGTTTGATCGACACCGCGGTCGACAACGTCGGCCGCATCATCACCGACCTGCGCCCGAGCATCCTGGACCACCAGGGCCTGTGGGCGGCGCTGGAATGGCAGGCCCAGGAATTCACCGACAGCAGCGAGCTCGACGCCGCGCTGCAGTGCCATGTGGCCGCGGGTGTGCCGCCGCCGCAGGGCGGGCAAGCCATTGCCGTCTTCCGCATCTTTCAGGAGATGCTGACCAACGTGGCGCGCCACGCCAAGGCGCGCAGCGTGCGCATCGGCATCCATGTCGACGGCCCGCCCGACGCGGTGCTGTACATCGACGTGCGCGACGACGGCGTGGGCGCCGCCCCGGCTGCGCTGGCCGACCCGCAAAGCTTCGGCGTGCTGGGCATGCGTGAAAGG
>JBBQAW010000264.1:0-6000 GCA_038316815.1 Burkholderiales bacterium | reverse complement strand
GCGCAGCATCAGGCACTGTGGGTCGAACCAGCGGCCCTGGTAAAGCAGCTTGCCCAGCACGCGGCCGTTGGCGCGGTATTGGCCGATGGTGTCTTCGTTGTGGATGCCCGTCACCAGCCGTTCGTAGGCGATGTGCAGCAGGGCCATGCCCGGCGCTTCATAGATGCCGCGGCTCTTGGCTTCGATGATGCGGTTCTCGATCTGGTCGCACATGCCCAGGCCGTGGCGGCCACCGATCGTGTTGGCTTCCGTGAACAGTTCAACTGCGCTGGCGAAGGTTCTGCCGTTCAGCGCCACCGGCTGGCCTTCTTCGAAACGCACGCTGACTGTTTCGCGCTTGACCTCGACATCGTCGTGCCAGAACGCCACGCCCATGATGGGCTTGACGATGTGCATGCCGCTGTTCAGGAATTCCAGGTCCTTGGCCTCGTGCGTGGCGCCCAGCATGTTGCTGTCGGTGCTGTATGCCTTCTCCACGCTCATCTTGTAGTCGAAGCCCGCTTTGATGAGGTATTCGCTCATCTCCTTGCGCCCGCCCAGTTCGTCGATGAAGCGCTGGTCCAGCCAGGGCTTGTAGACCTGCAGCTTGGGGTTGGCCAAGAGCCCGTAACGGTAGAAGCGCTCGATGTCGTTGCCCTTGTAGGTGCTGCCATCGCCCCAGATGTTCACGTCGTCTTCCTTCATCGCCACCACCAGTGCGGTGCCGGTAACGGCGCGACCCAGCGGCGTGGTGTTGAAGTAAGTGGCGCCGCCAGTGCTGATGTGGAAGGCGCTGCACTGGAGGGCGGCAATGCCTTCTCCGACGAGTTGCGCGCGGCAGTCCACCAGGCGTGCGATGTCGGCGCCATAGGCCAGTGCCTTGCGCGGGATGTCGTCGTAATCGCTCTCGTCGGGCTGGCCCAGGTTGGCGGTGTAGGCGCAGGGAATGGCGCCCTTGGCGCGCATCCAGTGCACGGCGGCACTGGTGTCGAGGCCGCCTGAGAAGGCGATGCCGACACGCTGGCCGGCGGGCAGGGTTTGAAGGATGTGGGTCACGTTGGCGGTTCTCCTGAACCCCGGATTGTCGCAAGGGCAGCGGGTCAACGGCCAGCCATCGCCTCAGCGAGGGCTTGGCTCTGCGCCAAGTGCCAAGTGCCAGCCTGCGGCGGGCACAGAATAGGCACCGCGCCCGGCGGCCATCGCCTGCAGGACGCAGGCGCTCAAGTCTTTGCCCTTCCACATTGCCGATGACCTACACACTCGTTCGCGGCAGCACCCCGCTGCTGGTCAGCGTGCCGCACTGCGGCACCGACTTGCCTGAAAACCTGGCGCCGCGGCTCGTGCCCCGCGCCTTGGCCGTCGAAGACACCGACTGGTTCCTGGACCGCATCTTTGCCTTCGCCGCCGGTCTGGGCGCCAGCCTGCTGGTGCCGCGCTACAGCCGCTACCTCATCGACCTGAATCGCCCAAGCGAAAACACGCCGATGTACCCGGGGCAGAACAACACCGAACTTTGCCCAACGCGCTTTTTCACCGGCGAAGCGCTGTACCGCGAAAACCAGGCGCCGGACGCGGCCGAAGTCTCTGATCGTGTCGACCAGTACTGGCGCCCTTACCGCCAGGCCCTGACCGACGAATTGACGCGGTTGCGCCAGCAATACGGGCATGCCGTACTGTTCGACGCCCACAGCATCAAGAGCGAACTGCCCTGGCTGTTCGATGGCCAGTTGCCGCACATGAACCTGGGCACGGTGGGCGGCAGCAGCTGCGCCCCCGGGCTGCAGCAGGCGCTGACCGCGGTGCTGGCAAGCCAGGCGACATACAGCCATGTCGTCGACGGCCGCTTCAAAGGCGGGCACATCACCCGCGCCCACGGTCGCCCGGCCGAAGGCGTGCATGCGGTACAGCTGGAAATGTGCTGGCGCACCTACATGGACGAAACACCGCCGCGCTGGAACGACACCCGGGCTGCCCAGGCCACACCTCTGCTGCGCAGCCTCGTGCTGACCATGCGAGACTGGCAGCCGGGCGCCGCCCGGGATTCAATCGATGGCCTTACATAAAAGTTCATGACAACAACACTCTGGCGCCTGTCGCCGCTGGCGGCGGCAGTGGCCGCAGGCAGCCTTGGCTTCTTCCCCGTCTCGGGCGCTGCCCAGATCACCGCCGCGCCAGCCAACGCCGGCAGCGTCGTCATCACCGGCTCGCCGGTGCAAAGGCTGGCGGCCGAGGCGCCGTACGCCATCAGCGTCATCGGCGCTGAAGCGCTGCGCTCGGCCGGGCCGATGATCAACCTCAGTGAAGCGCTGGTGCAGGTGCCGGGCCTGGTGGTCAACAACCGAGGCAACTACGCGCAAGACCTGCAGATCAGCGCACGCGGCTTTGGCGCGCGTGCCGGCTTTGGCGTGCGCGGGCTGCGGCTGTATGCCGATGGCATTCCGGCCACGGGCCCGGACGGCCAGGGCCAGGTCTCGCATTTCGACATCGCTGGCGCAGAGCGCGTGGAAGTGCTGCGCGGGCCGTTTTCGGTGCTGTACGGCAACAGCTCAGGCGGCGTCATCGCCATCTTCAGTGCCGTGCCCACGCAAAGGCAGTGGGACGCAGCGGTGGACATCGGCAGCTTCGGGCTGCGCCAGGTGCGCGCAGGCGTGGCTGCACCGCTGGGGCAAGGCTTCGACCTGCGGGCCAGCGCGTCGCAGATGGAAATCGACGGCTTTCGCCCGCAAAGCGCGGCCAGGAAGGGCACTGCACAAGCGCGGCTGGGCTGGCGCGGTGAACGTGACCAGGTGGCCCTGGTGTTGAACCACCTGGACCAACCCGCCGACGACCCGCTGGGCCTGTCGCGCCAGCAGTTTGAACTGGGCCCCGAACAGACGGCCAACGTCGCCAGGCAGTTCGACACGCGCAAGAACGCACGCCAAACCCAGGCCGGCGCCAGCTGGCTGCACCGCTTCAACGACAGCGCGCTGCGCGACAGCACGGTGGCGCTGTACAGCGGCGAGCGACGGGTGGCGCAATGGCTGGCCATTCCAGCGGGCACGCAGACCAACGCCCGCCACGGCGGCGGCGTGATTGCCTTCGACCGCAGCTACAGCGGCGCCGACGCGCGCCTGCGCTGGGCCTGGCCCGCCGCGGGCGTCGACCTGGTCACCGGCGCGACGCTGGAACGGCAACGAGATGCCCGCAAGGGCTACGAGAACTTCACCGGCACGGTGGCCAACCCGGTTCTGGGCGTCACCGGCAGGCTGCGCCGCGACGAGACCAACCGTGCCGAGACGCGCGACGTCTACGCCCAGGGCGAACTGGCGTTCAGCCCCGCCGTCAGTGCCACGCTGGGCGTGCGCAGCGGACGTGTGAAGCTGTCTGCTGCCGACGCCTTTCTGTCCAACGGCGACGACTCGGGCCAGCTGGAGTTCAGCTACACCAACCCGGTGCTGGGCCTGCGCTGGCAGGCCGCCCCGGGGCTGCAGGTGTACGCCAGCCTGGCGCGCGGCTTCGAGTCGCCCACGCTGGGTGAACTGGCCTACCGTGTTGACGGCACCGGCGGCTTCAACACCGGCCTGCAGGCACAAACCAGCCGCCAGGGCGAAGCCGGCATCAAATGGCGCAGCGGGGGCGTGAACCTGGAAGCCACGCTCTTTCAGGTCAACACCGACAACGAAATTGCGGTGGCCACCAATGCCAGCGGGCGCGCCGCTTTTCAGAACGTGGGCCGCACGCTGCGCCGCGGCGTTGAAGTGGGCGGCGGCTGGCGCCCGGCCGGGCCGCTGCGCGCGCAGGTGTCGCTGGGCGTGCTGGAAGCCACCTATCAAGACAGCTTCCTGGTCTGCGCCGGCCTTCCTTGCGCGGCCCCCACCCTGCCTGTCCCCGCCGGCGGGCGCATTGCCGGCGCGCCGCGCGGCAATGCCTGGGGCGAACTGGTCTGGTCCAACGACGCCTGGGGCGAATGGGGCCTGGAAGCGCGCGCCACCGGCCGCGTGGCCGTGAACGACCGCAACACCGACTTCGCCGCGGGCTACGGCCTGGCCGCGCTGCGCTGGAGCAAGAGCTACGCGCTGGGCGGCGGCGGCGCCAACATGACCTGGCTTCTGCGCGTGGACAACCTGTTCGACCGCCCCCATGCTGGCAGCGTGATCGTCAACGACGCCAACGGCCGCTTCTTCGAGCCCGGTGCACCGCGCAGCGTGTTGCTGGCCCTGCGCATCAACGGGGGGTTCTAGGCGCCGACCGCGCGTTGCCCCGGTCAGGGCCTGGCGGTATGATCGCGGTATGCAGACAGAATACATACTTATTCTGTCTGATTTACCCCCGGGAGCCCGCCATGGAAGCCACAGTTGCAGAACGCGGCCAGATCACCCTGCCCAAGGCCGTGCGTGACGCGCTGGGCCTGACCAAGGGCACCAAGCTGAAGGTTGAACTCGACGGCGGGCGCATCGTGCTGCGCAAGGACGTCGACGACGCCCTGTCGCGTTTGCGCGGCCGCTTCAAGCTGGCCGATGGATTTACCAGTACTGACGACGCGATGCGCGCGATTCGGGGGCATGCCCCCGGCGACCCCTACCTGCCGCCAGAAGAATGATCGCAGCCGACTCTTCGGTGCTCATCGACGTCATCGGCGGAGGACCTCATGCAGACGCCGCCAGCGACGCCATACGCGCCGCACTGCATGCCGGCCAGGTGGTGCTGTGCGAAGTGGCACTGGCCGAGTTGTGCACTTCGCTGCAAGGCGGTTCGCAAGTTCTGGAACATCTGGAAGACGTGGGCATTGCCTACAGCGCCATGGAGCCCAAGGCGGCCCTGCGCGCAGGCGAGATGCAGCGCCGCTACCGCCAGCGCGGCGGCCACCGTTCGCGCACGGTGGCCGACTTCCTGATCGGCGCGCACGCCATGATGCAGTGCAACGCACTGATCACCCGCGACGCTGGCTTCTATCGCGACTACTTCAAGGGTCTGAAGATCATCGTCCCGGCCTGAGCGCCGCGCCCCTGCCCCCGCCCCCGCCTCTCCCTGCCCAACAAGTCTGCACCCCTTCCCCAAGAGGAACACCCCATGCTGCAAGCCTACCGCCACCACACCGCCGAACGCGCCGCGCTCGGCATTCCGCCCCTGCCTCTGGACGCCAGGCAGGTGGCCGCGCTGGTCGAATTGATCAAAGCCCCGCCAGCAGGCGAAGAGGACTTCTTGCTCGATTTGTTGACGCACCGCGTGCCCCCGGGCGTGGACGACGCGGCCAAGGTCAAGGCCAGCTTCCTGGCCGCCGTGGCGCACGGCGACATCACGGTGCCCCTGATCGGCCAGGCCAAGGCGACCGAACTGCTGGGCACGATGGTGGGCGGCTACAACGTGCACCCGCTGATTGAGTTGCTGGACGACGCAGCCGTGGCGACTGTCGCGGCCGAGGCCCTGAAGAAGACGCTGCTGATGTTCGACTTCTTCAACGATGTCGCCGTCAAGGCCCAGGCCGGCAATACCCACGCCCAGGGCGTGATCCAGAGCTGGGCCGAAGGTGAATGGTTCACCAGCCGCCCCGCAGTGCCCCAAACCATCACCGTCACCGTTTTCAAGGTGCCTGGCGAAACCAACACCGACGACCTGAGCCCGGCACCCGACGCCTGGAGCCGCCCCGACATCCCCCTGCACTACCTGGCGATGCTGAAGAACACGCGCGCCGGCGCGGCCTTCGTGCCTGAAGAAGACGGCCAGCGCGGGCCGATGCAGTTCGTCGAAGAGCTCAAGGCCAAGGGCCACCTGGTGGCCTATGTCGGCGACGTGGTGGGCACCGGCTCCAGCCGCAAGAGCGCGACCAACAGCGTCATCTGGGCCACGGGGCAAGACATCCCGTTTGTTCCCAACAAACGTTTTGGCGGCGTCACGTTGGGTGGCAAGATCGCGCCGATCTTTTTCAATACGCAAGAAGACAGCGGCGCGCTGCCGATCGAAGTCGACGTCTCGGCGCTGGAGATGGGCGACGTCATCGACATCCAGCCCTATGCCGGCAAGATCATGAAGAACGGCGAGCTC
>JBBQAW010000263.1:0-6003 GCA_038316815.1 Burkholderiales bacterium | reverse complement strand
TTCAATTTCTACTTCTGTGAGCGTTTAAGGTCAAGAGACCTGACTTCCCCTTTAGCAGCACTCTCGCACTACTTCCAGTTCGTCTGGCACCCATCCTTCAAACGCCCACGCTTATCGGCTGTATGTTGTTAAAGAGCTGCTTTGCTTCCACTAAACTTCGTTCAAGTAAGTGATCAGCGAAGCCCTGGACTATGACACGGGCTGGACGCCCCGTCAAGCCTGGCATCAAAGTTTTTTCATGCGGAGGGTTAGGCCTGCAGTGTCGGGCGCCTGCTCAAGGCGAAATGAGCACGTTGCCCTGTTCGCGCTGCCGTAGGAGCCATCGTTTGCGTCGAACTTGCCCATCGATGGGAGGTGGGACTGCGCCCAGCGGAAAGATGCTGTTCACGGGCATCAGCCATGGTTCACCGCAGATGCCGGCGCCGCCTTGCCACACCCAACTTGGCGCTTTGCGGCGGAACTGCACTCACCGGGCTTGGCTCACAGGTCGCCGATATGCAAGCGCAGCACCTTTCGCCAGCCAGGTTGGCCCAAACCTGCGGGCCAGCGCACCAACAGAGCTTGCAAACAGGCCTTGCAAACAGGCCTTGCAAGCAGGCCTTGCAAACAGACCATGCGAAAAGGCCTTGCAAACAGACCAGGAGTCGCACTGGGGCTCGCCCGTCGGCAGGCCAAAACTACGCTGCATCAGTCCCACTCGGCGACGATGGAAGCCACTTCCTCTGCCAGCGCCAAACTGGCTGTCAGGCCTGGCGACTCGATGCCAAACAGTTGCACCACGCCAGGGCATCCGTGATCTTGCGGGCCAGCCACGTGGAAATCGGCCGCTGGCTCCCCTGGGCCACTCAGCTTCGGACGAATGCCGCTATAAGAAGGCGCCATAGCCCCCTCGGGCAAGCGCGGCCAGTAGCGCCGAACTTCGGCTTCGAAAGCCGGCTGCAGGCCGGGGTCGACACGGTAATCCAGCGCGTTGCCAGCGGCTTCGGACTGCAGCCATTGCACGTCTGGACCAAACCGAGCCTGGCCGCCCATGTCCAGGGTCAGATGCACCCCCAGGCCACCGTCCACTGGCAGCGGGTAGATCAAGCGACTGAATGGCGCCCGGCCAGACATCACGAAGTAGTGCCCGCGCGCGAGATGGCGACGCGGAATCGACGCCGCCGGAAAGCCCTCTATTGCCGACGCCACCGCCTGGGCGTCCAGTCCTGCGGCATTCACCAGCCAGCGTGTGTGCAGGGCAAAGTCTTCGCCCACCTGCACATGCCAGCCACCCGCCACTGGGCTGGCCGCGCGCATGGCGCCATGGCAGGCCAGCGTCGTGCCGTGCGCTTCGGCGTCGGCCAAAAGGGCCAGCATCAGCCCGTGGCTGTCGACAATGCCGCTACTGCGAGACAGCATGGCGGCAGTACAAGCCAAGGCGGGTTCCAGCGCTCTGGCCTCGGTGGCGCTGATCAGGATCAAGTCTTCAACGCCGTTTTCTTGCCCCCGGGCCTGCAGTGCAGCCAGCCGTGCTTCGTCTTGTCCTTGCGTGGCAACAACCAGCTTGCCGCAGCGGCGGTGCGCCACCGCAAAATGGTCGCAGAACTCGTACAGCAAGGCCCGTCCGCGAACACACAAGCGTGACTTCAGGCTACCGGGTGCGCTGTAGATGCCTGCGTGAATGACCTCGCTGTTGCGCGACGACACGCCCGTACCCCAGCCAGGCGCGCGTTCGATGACCAGCACCTCCAGCCCCGCCCTGGCCAGGGCCCTGGCCGTGGCCAGACCCACCACCCCGGCGCCAACGACCACCACATCCACCTCATCCATTCACGTTCGTCCTGTTGTGCTTGCGCCTGCTTTGCAGTGTGCCCCGCGTCCGAGGACAACGCCAACGCCGACGCCATGTTCGCGCCGCCCGTGCAGTCCCACATCGACAACCTCGCAGTGGCCGCTGCAAGCTACGGTGGCTTGCAGCTGATGCCGTGTCTACAGGCAGGTTTCGGGCGCACCCTTAAAGTCGGCAGTTGCAAATTTCTTGCCCAGCCGGGTTGGCGCGGGCCCTATTCCCATGCTGATCCGTATCGCGCCAGATGTGCGCCTGTTTGTCGATGTCGAGGGCCCCGCCTGGGTGCCCGACGGCCCAGGGCTGCGCGAAAAGCCCAGCCTGCTGCTGTTGCACGGTGGGCCGGGTTACGACCATTCCAACTTCAAGCCGATCTTCAGCCGCCTGTCTGACATCGCCCAGATCGTCTACATCGACCACCGCGGCCACGGCCGCAGCGACGCCCGGCCGGCCGCTGAATGGACGCTCGACACCTTCGCCGACGACGTCGTACGCCTGTGCGACGCCCTGGGCATCGCGCGCCCCATCGTCCTGGGCCAAAGCTTCGGCGGCTTCGTTGCCCAGCGCTACCTGGCTCGCCACCCCGGCCACCCGGCCAAAGTGGTGCTGTCCAGCACCAGCCACCACATGGGCCTGCCCCGCAAACTAGCGATGTTCGAACGTCTGGGTGGCCCCGTAGCCCGCGCTGCGGCCGAAGCGTTCTGGCGTGCGCCCAGCGCGGCCACTTGGGCGCCGTACAACCTGCACTGCCGCGACCTCTACAACACACAGCCCGCCGACCCCATCGCCCGCCAGCGCACGTTGATGAACGAAGACATCCTGTTCACCTCGGCCAGCGGCGAACAGCAGACGATGCAGTTGCTGCCCGGCCTGGCGGGTGTGCAATGCCCCGTGCTGGTGATGGCCGGCGAACAGGACCCGGTCACGCCGCTGGCGGACGCGCAAGACATCGCCGCAGCCATTCCCGCCCCCTGGGGCCGGCTTGTCACATTCCCGCATGCCGGCCACGGCGCCTGGCGTGACGAACCCGATGCCGCCATGGCCGTGCTGCGCGAATTCATCACTTCCCCGTCGGAATGACAACACCGCCGCTGCGTGTGCTGTCGGTCATCCCGCCGATGACGCAGCTGAACACGCCCTACCCTTCCACCGCTTACCTCACCGGCTTCCTGCGTTCACGCGGCATGCCAGCGCAGCAGGTCGACCTGGCCCTGGGCCTGGTGCTGGCGCTGCTGTCGCCCATTGGCCTGATAGCGCTGCGCGTGGCCGTGCAGGCCCTGCCGGCTGAAAAGCGCGGGGCCAGCCTGGTGGCCTTCGACAGCCAGTTCGACCGCTATGCCGGCACGCTGGGGCCGACTCTGGCCTTCTTGCAAGGCCGTGACCCGACATTGGCCCACCGCATCGCGCCACGCGGCTTTCTGCCCGAAGGCCCGCGCTTCGCGCAGCTGGACGCGCATGTCGCAGCCGAAGGCGAACCCGAAGGCGACCCTCTGGCCTGGGCCTTCGGTGCCCTGGGCCAGCAAGACCGCGCGCGCCACATCGCCACGCTGTACCTGAACGACCTGGCCGACGTCGTGCGCCAGGCCGTCGACGAACGTTTCGAGTTCGTGCGCTACGGCGAACGCCTGGCCATGAGCCAGCCCAGCTTCGACCCCCTGGCCGCCGCACTGGCCGCACCGCCCAACCTGGTGGACCGCCTGCTGCAAGACCTGGCCCTGCAGGCCGTGGCCAGCCACCAGCCCGACGTGCTGCTGTTGTCTGTGCCCTTCCCGGGTGCGGTTTACGGCGCCTTTCGCATCGCGCAAGCCGTGAAGGCCGCGCATCCGCACATCCGCACCGTGCTGGGCGGCGGCTACGTCAACACCGAACTGCGTGAACTGGCCGAACCGCGGGTCTTCGATTACTTCGACGCCGTGACGCTGGACGCCGGTGAACGCCCGCTGCTGGCCCTGCTGGAACACTTCGCAGGCAAGCGTTCAGCCAGCCGGCTGGTGCGCTGCTTCGTGCGCCAGGAAGGCGTTGTGCGCTTCGTGAACATCGGCGAGGCCGACATCCCCTTCGAAGACGTCGGCACGCCCACCTGGGACGGCCTGCCGCTGGGCCAGTACCTGTCGCTGCTGGACATGCTCAACCCCATGCACCGGCTGTGGAGCGACGGCCGCTGGAACAAGCTGACAGTGGCCCATGGCTGCTACTGGAAGAAGTGCAGCTTCTGCGACGTCAGCCTGGACTACATCTCGCGCTTCGATGCCGCCAGCGCCGAGACGCTGGCCGACCGCATCGAAGCCATCGTCAAGGAAACCGGGCAGACCGGCTTTCACTTCGTCGATGAAGCCGCACCGCCCAAGTCATTGAAGGCCCTGGCAGCGGAAATTGAAAAGCGGCAACTGCAAATCAGCTGGTGGGGCAACATCCGGTTCGAGAAAACCTTCACGCCCGACTTGTGCCAGCAGCTGGCCGACAGCGGCTGCATCGCCATCAGTGGCGGGCTGGAAGTGGCGTCTGACCGGCTGCTGAAGCTGATGAAAAAAGGTGTCTCGGTAGAACAGGTGGCGCGCGTCACCAAAGGCTTCAGCGACGCCGGCATCCTGGTGCATGCTTATCTGATGTACGGGTTTCCAACCCAGACAGTGCAAGACACGGTAGACGCGCTGGAATACGTGCGCCAGCTTTTCGCGGCCGGCTGCATTCAAAGCGGCTACTTCCACCGCTTCACCTGTACCGTGCATTCACCGGTGGGCAAGTCGCCCCAGGACTACGGCGTGCAACTGCTGCCGCTGCCGCCGGGCTGCTTCGCGAAGAACGACATCGGCTTCGTCGACCCCGTAGGCACCGACCACACGGCCTTGGGTGTGGGGCTGAAGAAGGCGCTTTACAACTACATGCATGGCATCGGGCTGGAAGAAGACGTTCGGTCTTGGTTCCCGATGCGCGTGCCTAAATCCACGGTCGCCCGGCATCGCATTGCGCGCGCGCTCGGCTGAAAGCTCTGCCCGGCGACGCGCCACCTCAGGGTGGGCTTGGAACAGTGGCCGGTGACGGCGCCGCAGAGGGCAGCGGCGCGGCAATGACTGCGGCCATACCGCCCACGCAGCCCATGGTTTGCCCAGGTGCACACTGCGCTTTGTCAGGCGGCGGCGGTGGCTTGAAATCAGGGTTGCCCGGGCGGCCCAAGACGTGGCTCATGATCAGATAGACCGTACCCAGCGCGCAGGCCAGCATCAGCAAGCGCCGCCGCCAGGGCATCGCCGGGATTTCTTCGACTTCATACATATATAACGGGATTTTGCGGCCAAGCCTGGCTCCAGGCTGATGTGGGCCGCTGTATGCCGTTCCGGGCCAGGCAATGCCGCCAGCGTGGCTGGGTCCATATTGGCCCCGCACAGCACCAGCGCCACCCGTTCGCTGGGCATGGGCTGAATCAGACCGCTGACCAGCGCCGCCAGCGGCAACGCGGCTGCGGGCTCTACGGCCAGCCGCAGCGCTTGCCACAGATGCGTCTGCGCGCTTCGAATGGCCTCGTCAGGCACCAGGTGGGACGCGGCGATGTGGCCGTTCAATGCCCAGGCGACATCGCCCACGCGACGCGCGCCCAGCGCATCGGCAGCCAGGCCGCCCACCGACACGTCCACAGGTCGCCCGGCGGCGCGCGCCGCATGCAGGGTGGGCGCGCCCACGGGTTCCAGTGCCTCGACCCGGCAGCGGCTTTCAAACCAGGCCACCATGCCGCCGATGAGCCCGCCGCCACCCACGCTGACCAGCAGGCGGTCGGGCAGGCCAGCGTCGGCCTCGATTTCCAGCGCCAGCGTGCCGGCGCCAGCCACGACATCGGGCTGGTCATAGGCATGCATCCACAAAGCGCCGCTGGCCTGCTGGCGCAGTTGGCAGGCGGCCAGTGCGTCGGCATAGCTGGCGCCGACAGCCACCACATGGGCGCCAAGGGCCTGCAGGCGGGCACGCTTGGCAGCGGGAACGTTGGCGGGGACGAAGACTTCGCAGCGCAGGCGCAGGGCCGCAGCGGCGTCGGCCACCGCAATGCCGGCATTGCCGCCTGAAGCTACCAGCACGCCGGCTTCGGGTACCCGGCCTGCGTGCAGGCACTGCAAGATGCGGTTGAACATGCCACGCGCCTTGAAACTGCCGCTGCGCTGAAGGTGTTCCAGCTTCAGCCAGACCTC
>JBBQAW010000262.1:0-6022 GCA_038316815.1 Burkholderiales bacterium | reverse complement strand
TGCGGTCTGGGGCTGGCTGCTGGCCCGCCATCCGGCCGCCACCATCACGCCGATGGCACTGCTGGTGCCGGTCTTTGGCATGGCGTCGTCCGCGTGGTGGTTGGGCGAGCCGCTGCCCGGCTGGAAGCTGGCCGCCGCCGCGCTGGTGCTGGGCGGCCTGGCGCTGAACCTGCTGTGGCCGCGATTGCGCGCAGCCTGGGTCAGGCTTCCGCCGGCTTGAGATCCGGCGCCTCGTCATCAGTGCCGTATGTGTGCCCGCTGGGCAACGCGCGGCAGGCCCGCCATCTGGCGTCGACGCAGGCCCATGCAGACACGGTCGCCAACTCAAACAGGCGCACATGCCGAACACTTTGCTCGACTGCATCTCTGCAACATTTTGCTGGCGAGGTGGCGCATTGGTGCTTGCGCCTTCGGTCGGGACCATTGAACGACTTCGGCAACGAGTCTCCCAGGTCGACCTGAGGCCTGGGGGCGGCAACGAGATCAACGACGGCCTCTGGCTGCTTCTGGTCAGCCTGGCCCGCCCCTGGCGCGCCGGCGGGCGACCGAAGACGCTGGGCTACGTCAGTGCGCTCGACAGCGTGGCGGGGCTGTTTACCACCACCCCGCCGATTCTTGCCTCGGCCTTCGTTCAGACCGCCGGCTGGATGGCCATGCTGAATGAGAAGGTCGTGCCGACACCGACTTCGCTGATGGCCGTCAGCTGTCCGCCCATCGCCTGCACCAGGCGGCGCGAGATCACAAGTCCGATGCCTATGCCGGCGATGGCGCCACGGTCCTGACCGAAGCGGTTGAAGGGCTCGAACAGGTGCTTCAAGTCAGCCTGCGATATGCCGCAACCGTTGTCGCCGACATCGACTTGCAATGCCGGGCCGGAACGCAGTTCGACGCGGCGAGCCCTGACAGAAATGCGGCCGCCGACGGCGGTGTATTTGGCGGCGTTGCTCAGCAGATTCAGCAGTACCTGCCGCAGCCGTTTGGCATCGGCCAGGATGTCGCCCTGGACGTCCACCAGATCGACGCTGACGGCAAGCGAGCGCGCTTGAACAGGCCCGTCGATCATCTGCAGCACCTCGCCCACCAGGGCTTCGAGCTTGACGGGCGCGAGGGCCAGCTTGAGTTGCCCGGCCTCGATGAGCGACAGATCCATCAGTTCGTCGACCATCTGCTGCAGATGATTGCCCGCCTTGAGAACGTCTCTGACCCATTCGCGCTGCGCAGCATCCAGTGGACGCGTCTTGGACAGCTCAAGCATCTGGGCATAGGCCAGCACTGCGGCCAGTGGCGTTCGCAATTCGTGGCTCATGTGCGACAGAAACAGCGACTTGGCCACGTTGGCCTGCTCGGCGGCGTCGCGCTCGACGCGTGCCGCCGCCGCCGCCCACCGCGCCGAGGCGTCCGACAGCGTGCCGCGGTAGCCCATGAAAGCACCCCGCTCGTCATGCACCGGCTCGGCGTTCAGCAGCAGCGGCCAGTGGCTGCCATCGGGCTGCACGGCGTGGCATTCGAGCTCGCGGACCGTGTCGTGGCGCTCGAGCGTGTTCAGCAGCGGCCGTGCATCGCTGGCGTCGGGGATGAAGGCCGATGCCAGAGGCTGGCCGATCGGTGGCAGGCGCGCAGCCAGCGCGCCGAGCCGCGTGTCTGCGACCGCCTTGACGCGATGCTCGGCGTCGGTTTCCCAGTAGGCGTCGGACGACAAGGCCGTCAGGCTTCTGAACTTGTCCTCGCTGGCACGTAGTTGCTCGTGGGCACGCTGGGTATCGAGCACATGCCCCAGCGTGCGCAGCGAGAGCGCGGCTTCGACGTCTTCGCATTGCCACGGCGCGCACTCGCCCTGGATGGTCTGCTTCCAGGTCTCGAATGACTGCCGTGGGCTGAGCGTGACGTCGCCACCTGGGCCGGTGGTCTGGACGATCGGTTTGTCCGGGTCGCCGCCCCACAGCACCACCTGACGCAGCTCGGGCCGCAGCCACAGCAGACCATCGGCGGCCCTGGGGTCCAGCGCAATGGCCAGCGCCCCACCCAAGACCGGGGTGCCGAAGCCCGCCTTGGCCAGGTCGATGCGCTGCCAGGCCTGTTCGGGCGTGCGGACCAGCGATTCGCGCACCTGCGCCAGTACGCCGGCCAGCACCCTGGCATGCGGCACATGTCCGAAAGGCAGCACCCGGTCGCCCAGCCACAAGACACCGCCCGTCGCGTTCAACAGCCTGGTCAGGTCCACGCTGGCGGACCTCAGCGCGGCTTCGATGGACCGGCCGGGCACGTTGAAGGCTTCGATGATGGCGGACTGGGCATTTGCTTGACGCGCGCGGCGACGGCCGCGCTGCTGGTCTGCCAGCGACTTGACCATGGCGCCGGCCACCAGCGCCACCATGCCGCACACCTGCCGCTGCACCAGGGTCAGCGCCGTCGGCGTGCAGTGGTGGCAAGAGATCAGACCCCACAACTCGCCATCGACAACAAGAGAAAGCAACAACGTGGAGCTCACGCCCATGTTCTTCAGGTACTGCAGGTGCACCGGCGAAACGCTGCGCAGCGTGCAGTAGCTCAGGTCGAAGGGCTGCTGGTCGGCGGGGTTGACCCGTGGTTCCAGCGGCACTGGTGTGTACGACACGTCGGCGATGTAGCGGACCATGCTGGTGCGATACAGCGCCCGCGCCTGGGCTGGAATGTCGCTGGCCGGAAACCGCAGCCCGAAGTACAGCGGCAGGTCGGCACGGCTGCATTGTTCCTCGATGACCTCGCCGTTCCAGTGCTCGTCGAAGCGATAAACCAAGACCCGGTCCAGACCCGAGACCTGCTTCACGTAGCCCGCCGCGATGCTGAGCATGGACTCGAGCGAGTCGGCCGCCGTCATGCTGCCCAGCACCGGATAGGTGTTCTGCAAGGCCGCGTACAGCGTCTGGGCCTGGGCGTCCCCCGTCGCGCCGATCTCGATGTAGACCACCCCCAGGTGGGCGTGGACCTTGGCCGACCGCAGACTGCCGTCGTGCAGACGCAATTCAATCAGGCTGGGCATGTGGGGCCGCACGACAGCGTCGTCGAGCGCACTGCGGATGCTGGCCGCGCTTTGCGGGTCGAACACCGATGCCAGCCGGCGACCGGTCAATTGCGCCGGGGTCAGGCCCAGGAAGCCATGGGCGTTAGCGCTGGCCGACAGCACCGTGAAGCTCTTCTGGTCACACGCCAGCAGCGCCCCCTGGGGCTGAATCGCGCCCGGGATGTGGATGGGCTCGCGCGCGCATGCATCGAGGTCGAGCGTTGGCGTGGCGGCAGCACTGGTTGAAGCACGGGCGGCAGCACTGGCGGCAGGCAGGGGGTCGGTCATTCGAAATCCTCGAGCCAGTCACCCAGCAAGGCGAAGGTTCGGTTCGCTGCCGGGGGCAACGTCTGCTGATCGCAGGGGGCTACGCCTGCTTCCAACATCAGGCAAAAGTCTCGCCAGAACAGGCCGGTGCGTTCGCCCTCGCCCGCGATGTATGCGTGGGACTGGCAGACAGCGGCGTTTGCGGCATTTCGTCGCAGAAGCACCTGCGAACCCAGCCTGGCACCTTCCAGCACGTACAGCACACCCCACACGGCAGCGGGGCTGGGTGCCAGCGCCCGCGCCGCACGGCACAAGGGTTGCGGGGCGGGGACTGCCGGCGCGCCTAGCGCGTGCAGGTCGCGCGCCAGGCGGGCGCCGTGGTTCATTCGTGCAACGGCATAGGCCGGTGGCAGCCGCGGGAGCAGCGCACCTTCCACGGCCGCATGGAACGCGTGCATGCGCCCAAGATAGTGCCGATAGCGCGGCAGCGTGATGCTGCCACTGGACAGTTCAGCCAACAGGGCCACGCGCTCCAGGCGTTCGTGCGGTTCCTGGGTCTGGGCGCGAAGCATCTGACGTATCGGCCAGACTCGAACCTCGACTTCTGCAGTTGGGCTCACGTGGCGCTTTCGTTCGTTATGGCGCGCGCAGTATCCCTTCTGTGGGTCTTGCGGGCGGGACCCTGATGCCTATGTTGTGCGCCACGATACTTCAATTGGCGCTATGTTCGGTATCAGGCAGACAATAAGGCCGGTATTGGAAAGTCTCGCAGACCCGATCGGGCTGGACGGTGGCGTTTCAATGCCCGCTGGACGGAATTTGTCCTGTGCTGTGGGCCATTCACCAGGGCGGCGTGAAGTGCGCTCGATGACGCGCCAATCAGATCAAGCAACGGAAGAACGCCCCATGACCCTGGAAGAAGAGATCCTGTCAGCCAATATCCTGATCGTGGACGATCTGGAAGCCAATGTGCTTTTGCTCCGCCGCATGCTGGCCGAAGAGGGCTACACCCGGGTCTCGGCCACGCTGAACCCGGCCGAGGTGTGTTCGTGGCACCGCCAGCACGATTACGACCTGATCCTGCTCGACCTGCAGATGCCCACCATGGACGGTTTCGCCGTGATGGAAGGCTTGCGCCAGGACAGACCCGGGGCATACCTGCCGGTGATCGTGATCACGGCACAACCGGGACACAAGCTTCGCGCTCTCGCAGCCGGTGCCAGAGATTTCATCAGCAGGCCTTTCGACGTGGTCGAGGTCAAGACGCGTCTGCACAACATGCTTGAAGTGCAGGTGCTGCAGCGCCAGCTTCAAACACACAACAAGCGCCTGGAACAGGCTGTGGCCGACCGAACCGCCGAGTTGCGCGAGAGCGAAGCGCGCTACCGCAACCTGGTCGAGCTGGCGGCGGACTGGTACTGGGAACAAGACGAGCACGGCGAGTTCAAGGTCATGTCGGGTCCGGTGCCCGAAATGCTGGGCATCCTGGACCCGTCGCACGACGCCGATTCAGACGGCGCGCCCGGGCATGGCTGGGTCGAGGAAGACCGGCAGAAGTTGCGAGCCAGGATCGCGTCGCATCAGCCCTTCCTCGACCTGGCCGTCCACCGGGTAAGCGCCGATGGCGCGATGTTGCAGTTCCGGGTCAGCGGCCAGCCGGTGTTCGATCAGGAGTGCCGATTTGTCGGCTACCGCGGCGTAGGCGCACAAGTCCTTTCGAACGACCTCCCGGTCGCCGAGGCTGCGGCGTGATGCGTTGCTGATCGTGCCGGCGGCATTCCGGCGGCAGCGCGAGGTTGGAGCCGGGACACGTAATGCCCTAAACAGAACTCGCTTCGTTCGCTTCGCTCTCTGCGCTCAGATACCCGCGAAGAGTCAGTTCACAAATCGCGCTGCGGGAGAGGCCGCGGGCCCTGCGCTTCTAGGCGCCACAGCGCTTGCAAGCGCTGTGGCCCTGGCCAGGTGAAGAACAGCCCTCAGGACTGTTCTTCGTCCGGGCTCAGCCTCTCGTGCGCGCCGCAGCAAGCCAAGCCCACCTTTGCGGCAACAGTGTTTGCGCGCTACCGTCGCACGCAAACTTGCCACCCGGCTGACGTAGCCCAGGGACAACGCGAGCACGCCGAAGGGTCCGAGAAGAACGTCCACATCAGACCTGAACCGACCGACCGCGAAGGGCCGATGGCTGCCGAATTGAACCAGCGAGCAGAGTTCTGCTGTGCCCCGATTCGCAGTGATTCGATCCTGATTGACCGGAATTCACTTCGCGTGAACATCGACGCGGCTACGGCCCCTTACTGCCTCGTTGCTAAAACGCCTTCAACCTTCCGTGCAGCAGGTCGGCCGGCAACATGGGCCGGCCGCGACGGATAGCGCCCGCTATCCGCCAAACCATGGCGCTGGGCGCTTTAACTTGGTGCCTTGCGACACATCTGCTGGCCGCCTGCTGGCGGCGGCTAAAGTTCTGGCCTCGATGTTCGCGCCGCGCCGCCTGCGCCCGCGCATCCGAGGGGCCCCTCATGAACGACACCCTGCGCACCGGCTTTGGCAACTACTTCGAAAGCGAAGCGCGGCCTGGTGCCCTGCCCATCAGTGCATCAGCGCGGGTCTCATCCTCGTCGATACGTTCCAACGCACGGCGCAACGCGTCTTCGCTGTCGACTTTGTTCATGCCCAGCGCTTGTGCCGCCACAGCGTCGCCGCGCAACGCAGTGATGT
>JBBQAW010000261.1:0-6024 GCA_038316815.1 Burkholderiales bacterium | reverse complement strand
GTGCGAATCAAGTGGTCGAAGGCGGAAAGGGCTGCCTTGCTGCCTTCGCCCGTGGCGATGATGATCTGCTTGAAGGGCACCGTGGTGACGTCACCGGCCGCGAAGATGCCTGGCAGACTGGTTTCGCACTTGGCGTCGATGATGATCTCGCCGTACTTGGACAGTTCAACCGTGCCCTTCAGGAAGTCGGTGTTGGGCACCAGGCCGATCTGCACGAAGACGCCGGCCAGGTCCAGGGTGTGTTCGACGTTGCTGGCGCGATCTTTGAACTTCAGGCCGTTGACCTTCTGCCCGTCGCCGGTGATTTCCGTGGTTTGTGCGCCGGTGTGAATGCTGACGTTGGGCAGGCTCTTGAGCTTTTTTACCAGCACCGCATCGGCCTTCAGGCCGTCGGCGAATTCCAGCAGGGTGACATGGCCGACCACGCCTGCCAGGTCGATGGCGGCTTCGACGCCCGAATTGCCGCCGCCGATGACGGCCACCTTCTTGCCCTTGAACAGCGGGCCGTCGCAATGCGGGCAATACGCCACGCCTTTGGTGCGGTATTGCGCTTCGCCAGGCACGTTGACGTTCTTCCAGCGCGCGCCGGTCGCCAGGATGAGGGTGCGGCTGTGCAGTTCGGCGCCGTTTTCCAGCTTCACCGTGTTCATGCCGCCGTGGTGCGCGGCCGGCTCGATGGCGGCCACACGCTGGCCGTTCATGATGTCCACATCGTAGGTGCGCACATGCGCTTCCAGTGCGGCGGCGAATTTCGGGCCTTCGGTTTCCTTGACCGATATGAAGTTCTCGATGCCCAGCGTGTCGAGCGTCTGGCCGCCGAAACGCTCCGCCACGATGCCGGTGCGGATGCCCTTGCGTGCGGCGTAAATGGCGGCTGCAGCGCCGGCCGGGCCGCCGCCGACGATGAGCACATCGAAGGCTTCTTTGGTGGCCAGCTTGGCGGCTTCGCGGGCCGCTGTACCGGTGTCGACCTTGGCCAGAATTTCGCCCAGTTCCATGCGGCCCGAACCAAAGGGCTGGCCGTTCAAGAAGATGGTGGGCACGGCCATGATCTGGCGCGCTTCGACCTCGTCCTTGAACAGCCCACCATCGATGGCCACGGCCTTGATGCGCGGGTTCAGCACGGCCATCAGGTTCAGCGCCTGCACCACGTCGGGGCAGTTGTGGCAGGTCAGTGACATGTAGGTCTCGAAGACCATGTCCTGCGAACTTTCGACACCCAGTGCCTTGATCTGCTCGATCGTGTCGGCGTCCACCTTGGGCGGGTGCCCGCCGGCCTGCAGCAGGGCCAGTACCAGCGAAGTGAATTCGTGCCCCATGGGGATGGCGGCGAAGCGCACGCCCATCTCTGCCCCCACGCGGCTGATGTTGAATGAAGGACGGCGCGCGTCGCTGCCGTCCAGTTGCAAGCTGATCTTGTCGGAAAGACCCGCCACTTCTTCCAGCAGTTCACGCATTTCGGCCGAAGCCGGGCGATCGTCCAGCGACGCCACCAGCGCGATGGGCTGGGTGACGCGCTCAAGGTAGGCCTTGAGCTGGGCTTTCAGGTTGCTGTCCAACATGGCGGGTGTCCTCAAAAGAAAAAAAGCGCTTAGATCTTTCCGACCAGGTCCAAAGACGGGGCGATGGTCTTGGCGCCTTCGTTCCACTTGGCCGGGCACACCTGGCCGGGGTTCTTGGCGGTGTACTGGGCGGCTTTCAGCTTGCGCAGGGTTTCAGAAACGTCGCGGGCGATTTCATTCGAATGCACTTCGGCGGTCTTGATGAGGCCGTCGGGGTTGATGACGAAGGTGCCGCGCAGCGCCAGGCCTTCTTCTTCGATGTGCACGTCGAAAGCACGCGTCAGAGCGTGGGTGGGGTCGCCCACCAGCGGGAACTTGGCCTTGCCCACGGCCGGGCTGGTCTCGTGCCACACCTTGTGCGAGAAGTGCGTGTCGGTGGTGACGATGTAGACCTCGGTGCCCAGCTTCTGGAATTCAGCATAGTTTTCGGCCGCGTCTTCCACTTCGGTGGGGCAGTTGAAAGTGAAGGCGGCGGGCATGAAGATCAGCACCGACCACTTGCCCTTCAGGCTGGCTTCGGTGACTTCAATGAACTTGCCGTTGTGGAAGGCTTGGGCCTTGAACGGCGCGACGAGGGTATTGATCAGTGACATGGTGGCGGTCTCGTTGAGGTGGAAAAACGTTCCAGGCTGGAACGGAAGCGAAATCAGCAACAACCCGAATTGTGGGCGCAGCGCAGCCCGCGGTGGATTGATTGGACCCATGCCGGCGATTGCTTCAAGCTATTGATAGCTCGCAACCCGGTAGCTCGCAACCCGGTAGCTCGCAACCCAGTGGTTCGCAAGCCGGTGGCCCACAACCGCGGGGGCCTGCAGGACGCGTTGGTTAGGATGCCTTGATGGCAACTTACCTCGACTTTCGCAGCGGGCCCCGGCGCGACGCATTTGAGCATTTCGGGGCTTTCGATCAGCCCTTTTTCAGCCTGTGTACCCGCATGGACGTGGCTGCGCTTCAAGCTGCGCTGGCCCAGGCCCAGGCCCTTCCGCTTACCCATCACCCCGGCCCGGGCGGCTTGAATCTGGCCTGCCACCACATCGCCCTGCGCCTGGCCAACCAGCACGAGCCCTTTCGCCTGCGCCTGGAAGGCAGCGGCCCGCAGGCGCGCGTGCGCTTGCATGCGCGGGTTGACGCCAGTACGACGGTGCTGCGCGCGGACGACAGTTTCGGCTTCGCGCACCTGCGCTACCAGCCCCGGTTTGCCGATTTCCGCGCCCAGGCCGCTGCTGCCATGCAGGCCGTGCGCGATGGCCCTGCGGGCTTACACGAGCCCCCGCCCGGCCCGCAGGGTAATGACGCCGCGCTGATGTACTTCACCACCCTGCCGTGGGTGCACTTCACCAGCTTTGCCCACGCCCGTCCGGGCCCGGGTGTGCCCGACAGCATCCCGCGCGTGGCTTTCGGCCGCATCGACAGCGACGGCGCCCGGCGCTGGCTGCCGGTGGCGCTGGACGTACACCATGCGCTGATGGACGGCGTGCATGCCGGCCGCTGGCTGCAGGCGCTGGAAGCGGCTTTCGCTGAGCCTCAGGACTGGCTGACTTGATCCTGGTCGCGCAGGGGCACGGTGCTGGCGGCCTGTCCTGCCAGGCTTCGGTCCACCACCAGGCGCAGCGCATAGGGGCCTGGCGGCATGGTTTGCTCTTGGCTCTCTTGGCTCTCTTGGCTTTTTTGGCTCTTTTGGCCGTCTTGACTCTCTTGGCCGTGATGACTCTGATGCACACGGCCCCGGCCCGCAGCCTTGGCGCCGTAGCAGGCCAGGTCGGCGGCCGCCAGCCAGGCCGCCGCGTCGGCCGTCAGGTCTGACAGCACCGCCACGCCGGCACTGGCGCCCACGTCCAGCAGCCGCCCTTCCCAGGGCAGGCGCACGTTGCTGATGGCCGCGAGCAAGTCTTCAGCCACGCGCTCTGCAACGTCGGTCGGGCAGCGCTCCAGCACAACGGCGAATTCGTCGCCACCCAGGCGCACCAGCAAGTCGCCGGGGCGCACCCGCTCGGCCGCAACAGCGGCGATGGCGCGCAGCATGGCGTCACCTGCAGCATGGCCGTGCTGGTCGTTGATGGGCTTGAAGCGGTCCAGGTCCAGTACCACCAGGGCGGCGGGCAGGCTGCGCGGCAACGCGGCGAACAGCCGCGCCACCCGCTGGTCGAAGGCGGCGCGGTTGGCCAGGCCGGTCAGCGGGTCGTGGGTGGCGGCCCATTCCAGCGCCTGGCGTGCGCCGATTTCCTGCGTGATGTCGTTCGCCGTCCAGATGGTGCCGGCCAGGACGTCGCCGGCGTCGACAGGCTGGGCGCGCAACCGGGCCCAGATGCGCGTGCCATTGGCGTGCAGCAGCTGCCATTCGCCGGCATAGAGCTGCCCGCTTTCGAAGGCTGCGGCCAGGTCGTTGACCAAGCGCATGTGGTCCTCGTTCGACACCAGGATCAGCTGCGCCGGCTGGCCCAGAAGCTGCGCTTCGTCGCGGCCCAGCAACTGGCAGAACTGGCGGCTGACGAGTTCGAAGCGATAGTTGCGCGTGAAGGCAATGCCCACCGGCGCTGCCGCCATGATCGATTCCAGGCGCTTGATGACGCGGTGGTTGAAGGCCTCAAGCTGCGCCCGTTCGGCGCCAACGTGGCGCAGCACACGTTCGAGCCGACCGATTTCTCCGCCAGCGAGCGGCCAGCCGGCCTGCGGGTCCAGACTGCCGTCAAACAGCCGTTCGGCCCGCGTTTCCAGGCGTGACAGCGGGCGCAGCAACAGGCTCAACCAGGCCAGCAGGGCCAGTGACATTACCAAGGTCAGCGCCAGCGCCCAGAGCAGCGCTTCGCTGCGCGCTTGCGCCAGCGGCGCCAGCACCGTGCTGCGCGGTGTGCTTTGCCACACCACCCAGTCGGGGCCGGCCACGCCGGCCAGGGCCACAGCTTGGTCGCCGTCGCTGAAGTCCAGGCCAGCGGGTTCCAGCGGCGCGCCAGCCTCCCGCCAACGTTTGGCCGATGCAGCCAGTGCGGGCTCGGCGCTCAAGGGCGCGCCGATGAATTCCTTGTTCGGATGGGCCAGGATGCGGCCTTGCGGGTCCGTCACCAGCACCAGCGGCACTTCACCCTGGCCGTCGTCGTTCTGCCCGTCGGTGATGTCGGCCAACAGGTCGCGTGAACGCAGGCGCAGCGCGCCGACGGCCATGCCGCCTTTGGCGGGCATCGGGTGCGCCAGCACCACCACCAGCTCGGTGCTGATGCGCGAGACCACGGGTTCAGAAATCATGGCCCGCTGTTCACGCAGGGCGCGCTGGAAGTATGGCCAGTCGCTGATGTCGACGGCCGTCGGGCGCACGCCCTTGTCGTCGAAGGTCAGCAGGCCGCGACCTCGGGCGTCAAACAGGGTGATGCTGTCGAACTGCGTCAGCAGCACCGGCATGTCCTGCAGCTTGCGCTTCAGCGTGCCGGTGTCGGCCACCAGCGCGGGCTGCAGCTGGACGGCCAGCACGGCCAGGGCCTTTTGCTGCGCAACGACTTGCCGGCTGAGCATGCGCGCGATGCGTGCGGTGTCGCCCACGGCCCGGCTGCTGTGCTCGGCCAGGGTGTCGGACTGCGCCCGCTGCACCAGCACGCTGGTGCTGATGCTGATGCCCATAGCCAGCGCCAGCAGGGCCGCCAACGCCAGCCGAAACTTCAACGAACCCAGCATGCGCCAAAGAAAGGGGGTTTTCATGCGCGGCAGCCTGCGCAAGGGGACTTACGTCGCCAGGCGCACTGTCTGATTGAACGCAGAAACAGTGGCATGACGCGTTATCGGCATCTTCAGCGCGGTCTGGAGGGCCCGCGTGCGCTGCGCTCTGCGCCGGGGCGCCCAGACGGGCGCCCGGACGGGCGCCCGTCTGGTTGCATGCTCGGTTGCATGCTCGGCTGCACGTTCGGCGGCCCGTTCGGTTGCCTATTCGGTTGCCTATTCGGTTGCCCGTTCGGCAGTCCATTCTGCCGCCCGTTCGGCCCGGGGCCCGGGCGGCGGCCATCGTCGCGCCGGGGGGGCGGCCGGTCTTCGGCCCAGGCCGGGCGTTCGGCGGCTTCCTGGCGGGCCTGGGCCAGCAGCGTGTCGAGGCTGCTGTCGTTCAGGCCTTTCAGGGCGCAGAAATTGGCGCGTGTCAGCGTGCTGCTTTCGAACGCGCGCAGCAGCAGCGCGCGCTCGCGTCGGCCCTGCTGCTCGGCTTCGTGTTGCTGGCGTTGTGCGGCCTGCGCTTCACGCTGGGCGGTTTGTTCGGCGGCGCGGCGTTCTTCGACGATGGCGCGGCGCCGCGCCAGTTCGGCGGTAGCGGCTTCACGGTGTTCAGCCGCCAGTTCGCCGGCCGGCTGGCCTTCCAGGTCGAAACGCTGCGTCTGCCGTGTCAGCGCCAGCAGGTAGGGCGTGCCCGTGGTGTAGCGGTGCAGGAAACCACTGAGCGACTTGCGCGTGAACACGCCAGGCGCGCGCGCCTGGATGTCGGCCTGAA
>JBBQAW010000260.1:0-6039 GCA_038316815.1 Burkholderiales bacterium | reverse complement strand
CGCACTGGGCTCGACCACGCGCTTGCCTTGGGCGCGCATGTGGCTTATCAGGCCACAGATCCATTCGGTCTGCTGCTGCAGACAGGTGGTCATGTTGCACAGGGCCGCCGAAGGCGCCAGTGGCACTGCCGTGGTCAGCATGTTGGGATATCCGTGCTTGGCCAGACCCATCGTGGTACGGATCTCGCGGAACCATTCATCTCGCAGCGAGCGGCCCTCGCGGCCGCGGATGTCGATGCGGGTCAAAGCGCCCGTGCCGGCGTCAAAGCCGGTAGCCAAGATGATCACGTCCAGTTCGTGTACCGTACCGTCGCTCAACTGGATGCCCTTCGGCACGATCTGTTGGATCGGATTGGACTTGACGCTCACCGCTTCGACGTTGGGCCGGTGGTAGACCTCCAGATAGTTGGTCTCCAGTGGCACGCGATGAGTGCCAAAGCCATAATCCGTCGGAATCAGCAGGTCGCACAATCGCTTGTCCTTCAGGCGTGCGCGCATCTTTTCTCGCACGAACTCAGAAATTTCCTCGCTGACCTTTTCGTCGAAGAACATCTCGCCATAGGAAGCCAGCCATAGCTTCAGCGACCCATCGGCGTGGATCTCCTCCAGCACCGCGCGGCGCTGCTCGGGGGTGTCCTGAGCCCACTGGTGAACAAAGTCGTACTCGAACCCGGTGAAGGTGCGCGGCAGGTTTTCGCGCAATTCCTCAAAGCGTGCTTTATAGGCTGCAACGCCCCCGGCCTCATAAGCCGGGTTCTTCATCGGCAGGACGTACTGCGGCGTACGTACAAATACCTTCAAGTGCTTGACCTGACTGGCGATGGTCTGAATCACCTGGATGCCGGTGGCGCCGATGCCCACCACGCCGACACGCTTGTCCGCAAGATCCAGCGCTTCGCGGGGCCAGCGGCCAGTATGGAAGATGGGGCCCTCGAACGTGTTCTGACCAGCGAAGATCTTTTCCATCGGCGCTGAGAGCATCCCGCCGCAGGTGATGAAAAACTGACTGTCGATTTCTTCGCCCTGGCTGGTCATGATGCGCCACCGACCACTCGACTCGTCGAATTTCGCTTGAGTGATGGTGGTGTTGAATTGGATATCGCGACGCAGGTCAAGTCGGACGGCCACGTACTGCAACCACCGCTCTATCTCCGGTTGAGGTGGGAAGCGCTGGCTCCACGTCCAATCCTTGTAGAGCTTCTCGTCGAACAGGTACTGGTAGATGTACGCCTCAGAATCGAACTTGGCGCCCGGATACCGGTTCCAGTACCAAGTGCCGCCGACATCGGATGCCGTGTCGTAGATGCGGACTTTCAATCCCTGTTGGCGCAGTTGGTGCAACTGATACAGGCCCGCGACGCCGGCGCCTATGATCACGGCGTCCATTGACTTTGGGGCGTCATCACGAGCAGGATCGTGGCGACTTTGGTTTTCGACAGCTTCCATTTGTATCTCCTTGACTGCAAAGGAACCCCGCGGCGCAGGCATACGGGGACGGTGACCATTTCAAGGTCAAGGACAGTTTAGTAACCACCGCTCCAGACTGGCTTGAACAGAACACACGGTGTTTTGAAGATTAGGCCGATCTGCGGGTAAGTCCCTGTCGATGCACTCAAAGCACTGCGGCTGCATCGGACTGCCGGACGCTGCAGCCCCCTCAGCGCTTTCGCAGCTGGCCAGGCGTCATGCCTAAACGGGCGCGCAACGTGCGGGTCATGTGCGCTTGATCGGCGAATCCAGTCGCCATAGCGACCGCTTTCAGCGGCAAATTGCCGACCTCGATCAGTTGCCGGGCGAGTGCCACGCGCCTGTCCACCACGAAGCGGTATGCGGTGGTGCCCCAAGTAGCCCTCATCATGCGGCTCAACGCGCAGGTACCTACGCCGAGCACCTTGGCCATGGTTTCAATCGTCAGTGCCTCGGCTATGTGCGCGTCAACGAATTCCTGCAACCTGTGAATCTGCTGCACGCTCAATCGGACACGAGCGACGGTGTCGCGGTAGCGGCACGCCGCATAGTGGCGCAGCAAGTGAACCCCAAGTTGCAATGACAAGCCCTCGGCATAGAGCGAACAGCCTGCCGCGCCAGTGGCGGCCTCCTGGCGCAAGAGTCGCGTCAAGTTGGTCACCACCGGATCGCCACCGCTGAGAACGTCGTGCAACCGCACCTGCGCGACTGCCTGACCTTGCATCTCGCTGGCCAGACGACACATCAATGCATTGTCCAGGTACACATGCGAGACGCTGATCTTTTCGGTCCAGTGCCAGTGCGATTCAGCCTCATGGGAGAGCAGCGAAAAATGCCCTGCGGCACAACTGGTGCGCGTCCATCGGCCGTCGAATTGACGCTTCATGGGGGTGAAGCCGTCCTCGTACTGGACGATCATGAAGCAATCCATGGGCGGAATTTCGACGTCCTGCCCTTGATAACGGTAGCTGCGCTGACTGACACCCGTCCATCCAAGGTCGTCGCTGGCACAAAGGATGTCACCCGGCACCCACGTGGGCAATTCAGCATAGCTGATGCGCTCCGGACGAGGCCCCGAATGCGCGAGGATGGAAGGTGCGATACGTGCAGGCATGGCCGGTGTGTTGTCTCGATGACGCGCAAACTTGTTGTGCAACCAGGTCTCGAGGCGACGCATTCCGGGCGTGCCCCTAGGCAATCTTGACACTGGAAATTAGCCAACCTCTTCATGCGGTGGTCAATGCGGATTGACCCCGATCAATGGCTGCAACGCTTCGCATGCGTCGCCCGGGGTCCCCATGCCCGTCAGCAACCTGAAAAGCCCCCACGCAAAGCACATGTTGATCACACGTTGCCGCAGCCACTTGGCCAGTACGAGGGCGTGCCTGTGCGTCATCAGCCGGACAGATCTTGCGGGGTAGGCAAGGTGCACGACCTGGCGCGACGCTGGGCCTGTCCTGCGGCGAGTACGTGGCGCGGCTCGTGGACGGCAGCCGTCTGCCACGACCCCTTGCCGAGCGACAGACCGATCGCGCCGTACTGCTCGAGTCCAATGAGCGCATGGCTACGCTGTCGACCGATCTCGTGGCACTCGTCACCCTGCTTCGGCGATCGAAGGTGCAGCAGGCAAGGCCTTGCCAGGACCGCCTCGAAACGGCCGACGCGGACGACGCGGCGACTCCTTTCGCCTCTGCAGGTCGTCGCCCAAGCACCTGTGCGGGCAGCGCGGCCAGCCCAAGGGCCAGGGTCGCCGTTCAATACAGGCGGATGGCGGTGTCGAACGACCAGGTGCGACGGATCTCGATGACGTCGTAGTCGGCCGCCAGCGCCGGCGAGAACGCCGGGTAGGGCGCCTGGCTGAGCACCACGCGCCGGATGGCGTCGTCCAGTGCCGGTACGCCGCTGGACAGCACGAAGGTCACCGTCTCCACGCTGCCGTCGCTGCGCAGCGCCACCGTCACCAGCGGGCGGGTGTGGACTTGCGCGGCCAGTTCGCGCACCAGGTCGAAGGTCATGTTGAGCTGGATCTTGCGCGCCCAGGCTTCTGCGTAGCGCACCATCTCGCTGTTCGGGTCGATGCGTCCGAACAGACGGCCGCGCCGGGCCGTGCTGAGCGACAGCGGCAGCCTGGCCGGGTCGCGCTCGGCCTGGGCAGCCCCGGCGGCACGGGCAGCAGCCTCGCGCTTCGCGGCTTCCTCGTCCAGCACGCGCCCTATGGCACGCCGCGCCGCTTCGCGCCGGGCGTCTGCGGCCTGTTCTGCAGCTTGCTGGGCCGCCTGCACGGTTGCCAGTGCCGCTGCCGCTGCCTGTGCCTGTGCGTGTGCCTGTGCCTGTGCCTGTGCCGCCACCTGCGCCAAGCGTTGACGATCGGCTTCCCGCGCCGCCGCTTCGACCGCTGCAGCCAGCACGCGCTGGGCTTCGCGTTGGGCTTCATCGCGCCCCGCCTGCTCCTTCGCCGCCAGCAGCCGAGCAGCGGCTTGGCGGGCAGTTTCCCGTTGTTCAGCCGACAGCCGTTGTGCCTGCAGCCGCTCCACTTCCTGACGGGTTGCTTCCTCACGGGTCGCTTCCTGACGGGCAGCTTCCTGCCGGGTTGCTTCCTGAATCTCGACTTCCAGCCGCTGCGCTGCCTGGCGCGCGGCTTCCTGTCGTTCAGCCGCGAGTCGCTGTGCCTCGCGCTGCTGCGCTTGCAGTCGTTCTGCCGCCTGGCGCTCGGCCGCCAGCCGCTCCGCCTGCAGCTGCGTCGCTTCTTGCCTCAATGCGTCTCGACGGGCTGCTTCCTGCAGATCAGCCAGCGCCGCGGCCTGCAACGCCGCAACTTTCGCCGCTGCCTGCGAGGCAGGCGTTGCTGGCGCTTCAACGCGGGCTGCAAGGGCCGGCCCAGAAGCCGAGGTCATGGGCGCGGCGGCCCACAGGCTTTCATCCAGGCGCGCCAAAGCCCTCAGCTTCAGTCCCGGTTCGAGGGCCGGTATGGCCACAGGCGCTGCGTCACCCTGTGCAACAGCGGCCAGGGGCCCCAGCACTGGCTGCGCAGGTTCGGTGGGCTCGATCGACTCGATCACCTCGGGCGGCACAGGGAAGCGCTCTTGCGGGGCCATGGGCGGCAGCGGCGATGTTTCTGGCAAGGGCGCTACCGCTGTGTCGGGCATCGAGGCGAGCGAAGGCAGCGTCTTCGGCGAAGCAAGGGCCGCCGTGGCCACGTCTACCGGCACAAGTGCAGGTGCAGGTGCAGGCCGGGGCGCTGGCGGTCGCAATGAAGGCACTGGGTCCGGTGCGGGCAGCACCGGTGCTGCCAACACCTGCTCGGCCAGTCCGTCCAGCCACACCCAACGCAGCGCAGGCACGTCGACTCGGCGTTCGTCCTGCAGCCAGATCAGGCCCGGGGTGCCGAAGGGCTGAGCCATTACTGCCAGGCCCAGCAGCAAGACATGCAACCCGACCGACAGGATCAGCGGCCCGCCACGTGCCCGCCACGCGCCGGGGGCGACACCGCCATGTGGCCGCGGGGGGCGCACGCGATCGAACGCCTCGCCTTGCTGTCCAGACGGGCTCACGAACGCGCCACCGCCGTGCCGGGCCCTGATCTGTCAACCGTGTACGCACCCCCCATGCGGCTGATTGTCTCGCCTGTGCGGAACGCAGCGGCGCTTACGCCCGGCCTGCCCGATCTGTAACCCCACACGTAGCTCTTGAAGCCTTGCTCGAACAGGCCAGAATGTTGCGTGTCGTACAGACCATGCTGTGCCCGGGCCCTAAAAGCTTCGGGCTCATGTTCCCAATACACCGGAGGTTCGCCATGACCCTGTTCCCGAGCATTCGCTGCCTTGTAGCGGTTTCCCTGCTGGCGGCCAGCGGCTGGGTCCATGCACTGCAGGGCGAGGTGGTCGCCACCGGTTTCACGCAGTCGCTGTTCGTCACGGCGCCTGCCGGTGATGGTCGACTGTTCGTGGTCGAGAAGGGCGGTGCCATCCGCATCTTTTCTGGCGGCGCGGTACAGGGCAGTGCCTTTCTGGACTTGAGCAGTCAAGTCGCAGTGCAGGGCGAACGTGGCCTGCTGGGCATGGCATTCGACCCCGGCTATGCCGTGAACGGGCGCTTCTACGTCAACTATATCGACCGCAACACGCTCAATACCGTGGTGGCGCGCTACACCGTGGCCGACCCTGCGAGCAACACGGTGGACCCGGCGTCGGCGCAGATCATCCTCAACATTCCGCAGCTGTCCTTCAGCAACCACAAGGGCGGCTGGATCGCTTTTCGCCCCGGTGAGGCCAACAACCTGTACATCGCCACCGGCGACGGTGGCGGCGGCAACGACCCCGGCAACAACGGCCAGAACCCAGGCACCTTGCTGGGCAAGATGCTGCGCATCGACGTCAGCGGCACTGGCCCGGGCTACACGGTGCCGGCGGACAACCCCTTCGTGGGTGTGGCCGGTGCGCGGCCGGAACTGTGGGCCCTGGGCCTGCGCAACCCCTTCCGCAACAGCTTCGACCGCGTGACCGGCGACCTGTGGATGGGCGACGTGGGCCAGAACACGCGTGAGGAAATCAACTTTGAAACCGCCAGCGACCC
>JBBQAW010000259.1:0-6054 GCA_038316815.1 Burkholderiales bacterium | reverse complement strand
CAGCTTCTTCGGCTTGGCGACGTCGCGCGCAGGCGAGGCGACACCCGGCGGTTGTGCCTGTGCAGCGTGCAGCGGTTCGCTCATCAGGCAATCTCCGTGCTGCGCACATCGGTATGGCACTGGATCCCGCAGTGGCCCTTTCGTCGCCCATGGCGGCTCGGCGCGTTCATGGGGTCAGCGGTCCGGGCAGCTGTGCGGCGACCAGCTCGATCAGGCTCTCGATCTGCCAGGCTTTGTGCCCCAGCGGGGCGGCAAGGTTGATCAGAAACGTGCCGGCACCGCCGCTGCAGCACTGGTTCAGATCGGCAGTGGGGGCGGTCTCGCGGAAGTCGACTCCCAGCGCCAGCAGCGTGACCCGCGGTTCATCGATGTGTGACATGACGGGCTCAACGGCTTGGGGTTGGCTGCAAAGAGGCATTGACCGACTGCAGCGCAGGAGTTGCTTGCCCTGAGCGTCGCGCTCGCGGCTGATGAGCGGCAGGCTGGCCGACAGTGCCCAGCGCCCGAGCGTGCCGCGATTGACCGAGGTGTTGAACGCGAGCCCGTCGGATGTGCCGAGGCTGGGCGCCGAGAACTGGGCTCCGTTGACCGCGGTGTCGCTGCCGGCCACACCCGCGGTGCCCGACAGCACCACGTTCGGCCGCCACAAGGCACCCGCCTGGCCGCGTCGGGCCTCGCCCGCCTGCTGTGCCGCGCGCGACACCGCGAAATCCAGATCGTGCTGTTGGGCGGCACGCCATGCATCGATCAGGTCGGTGGCCGCTGCGGGGGCCGCCATCGAGGCGAGCGCCGACACGGCGAGCCAGAGCCCGGCGTTATGCAGCCGCCGTTGCCCGCGCATCACGCCGCTCCGCTCGGCACATGTTGCCGGATCCAGGCTGTGAGTTGCGCAGCAGGAACGGCGCCGGACAGTCGTGCCAGCTCGGCGCCTCCCTTGAAGAGGATCAATGTGGGGATGCTGCGGATGTTGTGGCGGGCACTGGCGGCCGGTGCAGCGTCGCTGTCGACCAAGCCGTTCCCAAGGTACGAGTTCCTGCGGCCGGGCCCAGACTGTCAAGGCCCGGGCTCGCTCGGTCAGCTCAGGGTGCCGGGCGAAGAAGGCCTCGACCTGCCGTGCGCCGGCCACGCCCAGGCCTGGGATCGCCGTCCACCAGCGCCGCCGGCGCGCCACCCGCAGGGTCAAGTCCGCCAGTGTCCTGATGCCTGCTGCACGAAGGGCCGTGGCCAGGCGTGGCGCTAGGAGCCTGTCGGGCTTGGGGAGCGTCGGCTGCGATCAGGGGCACCGGTGCAGCGGCTGTACGCGGCCTGTCGATGGCGCCAGCGACCAGACGCGCAGCATTCGCCTGGCCAGGCCGGGTGTCCTGTAGCAGCTGGGCCAGATCGGGGCGGCTGCGGCTGATCGCGATGGCGATGAGTCGCCGCCTGATGCGGCCGATCAACGTGCGCGACGACTCGCCGACAGCGCGGCAGTCTCTGAGGTACTGATCCACCGCCTCGCGCGATGACATCCCCTCGCACCAAGCCCTGAATGCCGCCAGCGACGCAGCGTCCGACCAGTCGTCGGGCGCATGACCGGCGTTGGCGACGGGTTGGCTGGTTTTTACATTGGGCAGTTTATCGATCCAACTGTTCTACTGCGATAAAAAAGTTATCTGCATAGCACGTGATACTGCCGGCTCGTTGAACCGTTTTCAGCGCCCAGTTCGACGGCTGATGACCCGTGCGACGCCAAGGGTTGGCTACTCGCTGGCCACGTTCTGGCGTCAGATCGGCGCAGACGGCGCTTACCCACCAGGGCCGACCCGCACGACACACTCAGGTCACGGACCGCCCAGCTCAAAGGCTACTGGCTTGCTCCAGACCGGCCGTTCACCAATACCGGCACTCGGCCATTTGCTGTCGTAGGTCACGGGCAGCTTTCCGGCATCTCAACGAGTTGTTCCCCCGCGTGCGGCGGCAGGAAGACCGCCACCGGAAGGTGGTCACGCGTCGGTAGGTAGGGCTCGATGCCAAGCTCCTGAGCGCTCCGTTCCGGTGCGCCAGCTGTCTCTGGCCGTACGCGGGTTGAAGTGCCAGACTGGCACCGCAACCAGCGCCCCCTACCTTCGGGTTTTGCCCCAGCTGCGGCGCGCGGCGCATGGCCGAGAGTGCGCGTCACCTGGCGGAAGAGGTATTTGGCCCGCGGCCGGTGCGGCAGTGGGTGCTGAGTTTGCCGTATCCGTTGCGCTTGCTGTTGGCCAGCCGCCCGGAAGCCATTGGCCCGGTACTGGGCATCGTGACTCGCGTGATCGCGGGCTGGTTGGCGGATCAAGCGGGTGTTGAGCGGATCACAGCGCAGTGCGGCGCGGTGACGCTGATCCAGCGCTTCGGCAGCGCGCTCAACCCCAGTTGATCTGGGCCAAGCTGCTCAAGCGGGTTTTAGCTGCGCCTTCGAGATCGACATGGCGCACTGCCCGAACTGCGGCGGCGACAACTAACTTGACAACTTCCGCCTGCAGCAGGCGGGCCTGCTGGCGCACCGGCCGCCCGGTCAGTCGGCAGTCCAGCCGCGGCTGATCCAGTTTTCCGCGTTCAGCCCGTCGACCGGGTACTCCACCAGGCTCACCAGAAGTTGCGCGAAGGCCAGCCAGCGCGCCGAAACCTTGTACGCCGAGGTTAGGACGTCAGACCATCTGGGTAGTAAGTCAGGCACGGCGTCATGCGCGCACGCTTGTTTTGACACGCCATACACAGGGGCATGCTAGTTTGAGCAGGGTCAAAGCTGGCTGCCCAGGCCGCAAGAACGCCCTTGGCTGCACATGCCTGCTTGCAAGTCCTTGGCCCAATCTCTGGCTATGCCCTCAGTGGAGTCAGTCGTTCGGCCTGAATCGGATTGCCGTACCATCCGAAGGTGAATAAAACTTGGCTCTTTTGGCTTTTGGCCATTTGCCTTTCTGGCCAGGCGTTGGCCAGCAGCTGGGTCGCGTCAGCTGTCTGCCCCATGCAGTCCGAACAGGGCATGGCGCAATCGGCTGAGCCGAGTTTGACGCTGTCCGGCGAGATGGCGCCAATTGAGTTGCCCGACTGCTGCAACGACCTGCTGACCTACCTCAGCACCGGCCAAAGCTGCAAAGCCGGCCAAGCCTGCGCCACAGCCCACAGCTGGGTCTTGGCCCCGCCGTTGGAAGTTGCCGCTGTCTTCGCGTCAATCACGGTGCCGTGGCCGGCCTGCGCTGCAGGCAAGCACGCTGACGGCCCCCAGCGCATCTGGCGTCCTCCAACCTTCGTCTGACCCTTTCATCGTTGTGCTGAGCGCGCCTCGGGCTTGTTGAGACCGAAGGCTACGCGCAGCGACTGTGGCGCTACGCGCCACGCCCTGATTGGAGTCAGTCCATGTCTGGATCATCACGGTCCTGCCTTAGCCCTGTGCGGCCGGCGACCTGTTCCTTCCTGTTTGCAGCGTCATCAACTTTTGCAGCTGGGCACGCGCTTGATGCTTCCGTGGCCGCCGCTGACCGCAGCGCTGCCAAGATGTTTAACAGGCTCGGCAGTCTCGGCAGTCTCGGGCGCCGGGCTGCGGTCACCAGCTTTTTGCTGCTCTCAGCCATGCCCGCCGCAGCGCAAACGCCAACGCAACACCAGACCACACAACACCAGCCAACGCAGACACTGAGCCTGTCGTTGGCCATGACGCTGGCTGAGCAGAACTCCCAGGCTCTGCCAGCACAAGACGCAGCAGCCCGAGCCGCATCAGCACGCGCCGTGGCAGCCGGCCAACTGCCCGACCCGGTACTGCGCCTGGGGCTCGACAACGTGCCCTTTGAAGGCAGTCTGGACGGTGTGCTGACCCGCGAACCCACCACCGCGCGCAGCATCGGGCTGGTGCAAGCTTTACCGCGCCAAAGCAAACGCCAGGCTCGCACACAGCTTTTCGAGCGAGAGGCCGATCTGGCTTTGGCGCGTCGTGCGCTGGAGCGAAGGCGCCTGCGCCGCGAAGCTGCTTTGGCCTGGGTCCAGGCTTATGTGCAGAGTCAACGGCTGCAACAAATCGAGGCCCAACGCACGGAAGCAGAACTGCTGCGTGAAGCGGTGGATGCCGCCTTCAGGGCCGCGCATGCTTCGCAGACTGAACCCTTTGCGGCGCGCTTGGCGTTGGGCCGTCTGGAAGACCAGCGGCTGCAAGCCCTGGCCCAGCAGCAACTGGCACTCGCCAGCCTGCGCCGCTGGGTAGGGGCGGCGGCCGATTGGCCGCTGGACCAAGCACCAGACTGGCAGCAGAGCAGCCTGGACAGCCCCCAAGCCGCTGACTGGATGGCACAAGACCCTGAGCTGGCGCTGAGCCAGGCACAGCAATCCCAAGCCGGTGCCGCTGTGACGATTGCGCGCGAAGACTTGCGTGCCGACTGGAGCGTGGACCTGCGCTTCGCCCAGCGCGGCCCGCGGTACGACAACATGGCTTCGATAGGCCTGATTGTGCCGCTGCGGTGGGATGTCGAGCAACGCCAAGGCCGTGAAGTGGCAGCCCGCCTGGCGCTGCAACAGCAGGCCGAGGCGGAAAGTGAAGAAGTCAAGCGGGCCCGCGACACCCAGGTTGAACGTTGGCGTTTGAGCTGGCGAATCGGGCTGCGCCGCTTGCAGACATACCGGCAGGAGTTGCTGCCCCTGGCCGCTGCGCGCACGCAGGCGGCTTTGGCCGCTTACCGCGCGGGTTCCGGGCCTTTGCAACCGGTGCTGGAAGCCCGCGTGGCAGAGCAGGCGCTTCGCCTGGAGCAAGTGCAGATTGAAGGGCAGACGGCCAGCGACTGGATCCAGCTGGAAACGCTGCTGCCACCCGCTACGACGCAAACCTTGGAGCAAAAAAAACCATGAACGCAGCTCAACGCAAATCTCTGGCGCTTTGGGTGCTCGGCCTGGCGCTGCTCTTTGCAGCTTCTGGCGCGGCTTGGTGGCTGGGCATGCAGCAGGGACGCTCAAGCTTGAGGACAAGCCCAGCGGCATCGGCCAGTCCTACTGCCGTACAAGACCCTTCCAACTGGGGCATCCCCCAGGGCGAAGAAGCCACGCGCCGCCATATCCGGGACGGTTTGAAGGTCGGTGACACTGACCCGGTCACTGGTTTGAAAGTCTTGAATTACCACGACCCGATGGTGCCGGGCAAGAACTTCGACGCACCCGCCAAGTCGCCCTTCATGGACATGATGCTGGTGCCGCGCTACGCCGGCGCAGGCGCAGGCACAACCGACATAGGTGTCAGCATCAGCCCGAGCGCGCAGCAAAACCTGGGGCTGCGCACGGTGGCTGTGATTGAAGGCACGGTGTCCGCTGAAGTGACTGCCGTGGGCGCCGTGACCTGGAACGAGCGCGAACAAGTGCTGTTGCAGGCCCGCGCCACCGGCTTCGTTGAAAAGCTGCATGTGCGCGCCACGCTGGACCGCGTCACCCAGGGCCAGCCGATCGCAGAGATCTATGTGCCAGCCTGGGTGGCTGCGCAAGAAGAGTACCTGGCGCTGACGCGCATGCAAGGCCTGGAGCTGGCATCGCTGGTGGACGCCGCGCGCCAGCGCATGCGCCTGGCCGGCATGAGTGAAGCGCAGGTCGCGCAAGTGGTGCAATCGGGTACGGTGCAGCCCCGCCTGGTGCTGCTGGCGCCGATCACGGGCACGGTGACTGAATTGATGCTGCGCGAAGGCGCCACCGTGATGGCCGGCATGACGCTCGTGCGATTGCAAGGCACGCGCACGGTGTGGGCCGAAGGTCAGGTGCCAGAGAGCCAAGCCGCGCTGATCCAGGTGGGCACGCGCGTCAGCGCCACCACGCCAGCTGCGCCAGGCCAGCGGTTTGAGGGCAGAGTGCAAGCACTGCTGCCTGAAGTAGACCCGTTGACGCGCACCCTCAAAGCCCGTTTGGAGTTGGCTAACGCCGGTGGCCGACTGGTGCCCGGCATGTTTGTGCAGCAGGCTTTTGCTGCGCCCGGCGACGCGGTAATCCGCACCGGTCAGCGCAGTGTGGTGATGCTGGCGCTGGACGAAGGGCGCTTCGCCCCCGTAGAGGTCGTCACGGGGCTGGAAGCCAATG
>JBBQAW010000258.1:0-6063 GCA_038316815.1 Burkholderiales bacterium | reverse complement strand
CTCTTCGGCCGCGAAGCGCTGCGGCACTACATCATCAGCCACACCGAAGAGGTCAGCGACCTGCTGGAAGTGCTGCTGCTGCAGAAGGAATGCGGGCTGATGCTGGGCATGCTGGCAGAGGCAGACGAAGTACCGGCATCCGCAGCGGCACCGGCACCAGCGCCAGCAACGTCGACACGCCCGGCACCAGCACCGGCGCCAGCACGAGCAAGGTCACCACGACCGGCACCGGCAGCCACAACTGCGCTGATCACCGTGCCGCTGTTCGAAACCATCGCCGACCTGCGGCGCAGCGACACCATCATGCGCGACTTCTACGCCCTGCCCGGCATCACCGCCCTGGTGCTGGCCAGCGGCGCCGAGCAAGACGTGATGCTGGGCTACAGCGACAGCAACAAGGACGGCGGCTTCTTCACCAGCAACTGGGAGCTCTACCGCGCCGAAACCGCCTTGGTGGCCTTGTTCAGCGAACTGGCCGGGCGCGCGCCCATCCGGCTGCGCCTGTTCCATGGCCGCGGCGGCACAGTGGGCCGCGGTGGCGGCCCCAGTTACGAGGCCATCCTGGCCCAGCCCCCGGGCACGGTGAACGGGCAGATTCGCCTGACCGAACAGGGCGAAGTCATCGGCAGCAAATACGCCCACCCCGAGATCGGGCGCCGCAACCTCGAGACCCTGGTGGCGGCAACGCTGGAAGCGACGATGCTGAACCCGACCAAGACCGCGCCCAAGGTCTTTCTGGAAGCGGCAGCCGAGATCAGCGAAGCCAGCTGCGCGGCCTACCGCAAGCTGGTCTACGGCACGCCCGGCTTCACCGAATACTTCTTCGCCGCCACGCCCATTCGCGAGATTGCCGAATTGAACATCGGCTCGCGCCCGGCCAGCCGCAAGGCCACGCAGGCCATCGAAGACCTGCGCGCCATTCCGTGGTCGTTCAGCTGGGGCCAGTGCCGCATGGCGCTGCCGGGCTGGTGCGGGTTCGGCAGCGCGGTCGATGCCTTCCTGGCCGCAGGCGGTGTGGCCGGCAGCGAAGGCCGCGAAGCCCGCGTCGCCCTGCTGCAGCGCATGCACAAGCAGTGGCCCTTTTTTCGCACCTTGATGTCCAACCTGGACATGGTGCTGGCCAAGAGCGACCTGCGCATGGCTGCGCGCTATGTCGAACTGGTCGAAGACAAGGCCCTGGGCAAACGCATCTTCTCGGCCATCAAGGCTGAATGGGAACGCGCCACCGCCGCGCTGAACCTCATCACCGGGCAGACGCAGCGCCTGGCCGGCAACCCGGCATTGGCGCGCAGCATCGAATACCGCTTCCCGTACCTGGACCCACTGAACCACCTGCAGGTGGAACTGCTGCGCCGCTACCGTGCGCGGCCGACGGGCAACCAGCCGGTCGACCCCAGCATCGAACGCCTGCAGCGCGGCATTCACCTGTCGATCAACGGCATTGCGGCCGGGCTGCGCAACACGGGCTGAGGACACCCAGGCACCCCCTCAAGCACGGGGGTGTCTGGCTGCATCCAGTTTGCAGGGCACCTGCGTAACGAAGGGTGACGCATTCGAACCGGGCTTCAAACCCCGGGTTGCGTCGGCCACCCCCCCGTCACAAACCAGGAGCTTTCATGTCCCACCCGAAATTTCTTCGCAGCACGCTGGCCGCTGGCCTTGCAACCACCCTGGCCCTGGCCGCCAGCACCGCCGGCGCCCAGGCTTTGGTCGGCCTGACCAGCGGCAACCAGATCACACGCTTCGATGCTGCCACGCCGGGCAGCGCCACGAGCGTGACGATTTCCGGCCTGGCCGCCGGCGACCGTTTCGTCGGCCTGGACCTGCGCCCTAGCAACAACACGATCTACGGCATCACGACCTCGAACCAGATCTACACGGTCGACGAATTCACGGGCGCAGCCACCTTCGTGGCCGCACTGTCGGCACCGCTGATGTCCGGCAACGCAGGCTGGGGCCTGGACTTCAACCCGGTGGCCGACTTCGCCGGCGCGGCTTCGCTGCGGGTGGTCAGCTCGGCCGGCGCCAACCTGGCGGTGAACGTCAACACCGGCGCCGTGGGCAACGCGGCCAGCAATATCGGCGCGGGCTACACCGGCGCCGCCTACACCAACTCTTCGCCCGCAGGCGCACCGGCCAGCACGGCGCTGTACTACATCAACAGCGACACCAGCACGCTGCACTTCGCCGCCAGCGCCTTCAACGCGCCGACGATCAGCACCGTGGGTGCCCTGGGCGTGAATGTGGTCGGTGCGAACGGCTTCGAAATCTTGCCCAACGGCATGGCTTTCGCTGCGCTGAATTTGGACAACAGCAGTTCGCTGGCCACCGGCATCTACAGCATCAGCCTGGCCACGGGCGCGGCCACGCTGCTGGGCACCTACAACGGCACGCTGTCGGGCCTGACGGTCAGCGCCGTGCCCGAGCCCGGCACTTACGGCCTGTTGGGCGCTGGCTTGGGCGTGGTGTTGCTGATGGCGCGCCGCCGCCGCAGTTCGGCCAGTTCGCCGTCGCGCGCGATGGCTTGAAACCACTGGCGCGTGTCTTCGACCGCGTCACAGGCATAGGGCTGGTCGACCTCGGCCGTTTGGGGCACGGCCTGGAAGAGTGACTTGCTCTCCTCGGCCATGGCCGCCAGTTCGGCTTCGGGCCAGCCCAGTCGTTGACCCAGGCCGTGCGCCAGCCCGGCTGTCAACAAGGTCCGCCCGTGGGCCTGCATCTGCCGCGCCATTGCCTCGCAGCTGGCGCGGCGGCCGTCGGTCTGCAAGGCGTCCCGGCCGCACATCGCCGCCGTCGTCTGCAGAAATGGCAGGCCCAACCCGAGTTCAACGCCCAGGGCCGCCACCAGAAATTCCGGGCGCAGATAACCCGGCAATTCAGTAGGCCAGGCGCTGTCCAGCGCCAGCGGCAACTGCTGGTCTTGGCCACCGAAGCGCGCGGCCTGTCCAGCCTTTTGCAGCGCCAGTTCCTGTTCGGCGTTGGGCAAGCCAGGCATCGCCGCCACGGCCAGCCAGCTTTGGGCGTCGTCAGGCGCCAGGCGCGAAAGGTCTCGCGCAGAGATGCGCTTGCAGTCGGCGCTGGCCTGGGTCTGGCGGCTGCACACGGCCAGGGCCCAGGACATCACGGTCGCATCGTCACTGCGCCGGGCCAGACGCGCCAAGGCTCGTGTGGCCGCAGCGGTCTCGGCCACCGGCGCTGGCGCTGCGGGCACCGGCGTGGCCTCGGCATGCAACATGCCCGATGCGCGCAGCACCTGTGCGGCAGCGCGCACGCGGTCAGGCTGGGCCGTGTCGTCCATGGCCGCCAACACCTGCGGCCAGGCCTGTTGACGGGCGTAGACGCCCAGGGGAAGCGGCAGGGTTTCCCAGGTGGCGTCGGGGCCGGTGGCGGCGGGTGCGCGCATGGTCAGGCGGCCGATGCCGCACAGGTCCAGCACGGTTTCGGCCGCTGGCTGGGGGCCCAGCCCGGTGACCGAACGCGCGGTAGCCAGTGCCGCCGAGGCCGCCCGCGACACCCGCGCGGCGGCCTCGCCGGCCTGGCCCCAGGTGGGCTCGGCCGCGGGAGCGACAGAACTGGCTGCAGGCGCGGGCCATGGCGCGGGCGCAGACCCGGACGCAGACGCAGACACCTGGAGCACGCCAGCGCTTGCTGTGGCGCTGGTGGCCAACTTGGCCGCCTGCCGCTGCTGGTAGACATTCAGCCCCACCACCAGCACACCCGCGCCCAGCAGCAGCACTGGCCAGAGGCGCCGGCGGGGCACGGGCGAAGGGGTAGCGTCGGGCGGGTCGCGCATCAGGCCATCACTGTGCCATCAGTTCGGCATCACTGCGCGCTTGCTTCAATGTCGTTTCGCAGCCGTAGGCTTGCTGTTTCGCAGTCGTTCCTCAATCGCTTCGCCATCGCTTCGCCATCGATTCGCCGTCGGTACGCCATCACTGCGCCAACGCGGCGCGCACCGCCGCCACCTGCCGGCGCGATACCGCCAGCCATTCGTCCAGCGGGGCCACGCGCACGGCCCAGCTTTCGCTGCCGTCTTCGCCACCCAGGCCTTCGCGCAGTGCCAGCGCCCGCACGGCGTGGCGCGCCACCAGGGCATTGCGGTGCACGCGAATGAAGGCTGGCCCGCCCAGATGGACCAGCCGTGTTTCAAGCTCGGACAAGGTCTCGTCCAGCAGATAGCTGTCTGCGGCGGTGCGCAAGGTGACGTACTTCTGATCGGCCTTCAGGTACAGCACCTCGGGCAAGGGCAGGCGCAGCAGGCGGCCTCGTTCACTGAAGACCAGGGCCGGCGCGTCAGCCAACGTGGCAGCCAGAGTGGATGCGAGATTGGCCGCCATCGCCGCGGGCACGCCACCGCGGCCGCTGCGCGCGGCCAGGCGCTGCTGCACGCGCTGCAGGGCAGCTTGCAAGCGCTCGCGCCGCACGGGCTTGGTCAGGTAATCCACTGCGTCCAGCTCGAAGGCAGTCAGGGCGTGTTCGGCATGCGCGCTGACGAACACCACCGCCGGCGGCTGTGCCATCGTCCGCAACATCGCCGCCAGACGCAGGCCCATGTGGCGCGAAGGCCCGGGCATGCGGATGTCCAGCAGCAGCAGGTCCCAGCGGGCATCGGCCGGTGCGGCTTGCACCTGGCGCAGCGCATCGTCGGCGTCAGCGGCCTCGCCAACGTCCAGCAGCGGCATGTCGGGCAGGTCTTGCAGCAGGCTGCGCAGCCGCAGGCGGGCCAGGGGTTCGTCGTCGACGATGAGCACGCGCATGGTGGTTGGGGGGTCGGTGCCTTGGGGCTCAGCTTTGGGGCTCAGGTCGGCGGCAACACGATACGGGCGTGGAACAGGTCGTCGTCACCGGGCCCGCTGCCCGGTTCGCGCCAGACATCGCATTGCGCGGCCATGTCGTGCAGCAGGCGCAGCCGTTCGCGTACGTTGTGCAGGGCCATGCCGTGTCCCGGGCTGCCCGGGTCGTCGCCGACCGTATTGGTCACAACGACCACCACTTGCCCGCGTTGCACGCTGGCCGTGATGCACACGCGCCCGCCATGGGGCGAAGGCTCAACGCCATGGCGTACAGCGTTTTCGACCAACGGCTGCAGCACCAGCGGCGGCACGCGGGCGGCGCCCACGCGCGGGTCGGCGCGGTCGATTTGCCAGACCACGCTGAGCCTGTCGCCGAAACGAATCTGCTCGATGTCCAGGTAGCGGCGCGCCAGTTCGACTTCCTCGTCCAGCGTGACCCATGCGCCAACGTCGGCCAGCGCGGTGCGGAACAGCTGGGCCAGATCTTCAAGAACGGCTTCGGCACGCAGCGGGTCCACGCGCACCAGGGCCAGGGCGGTGTTGAGGGCGTTGAACAGGAAGTGCGGCCGGATGCGCGACTGCAGTTCGGCCAGCCGCGCGCTGGCATTGGCTGGGTGCCAGATGCGGGCCCGCAGGTCCAGCCAGGCCCACAGCAGGCCGGCAAAGGCCGCCCCCGCCAGCAGCACAGCCGCCACGCGCAAGCCGCCAGCCGCGGGGGCGAGCCCGGCCCAGGCCAGCGGCAACACGGCCAGGCCCGCAGCTACCGAGCCCGTGCCCAGCACCACGGCCGCGCGCAGGGACACGCTGAAGCGCTGCAGCGGCCTTCTGGCCGCACACACCGCCACCAGCCACAGCAGGGTGCCTGCCACGCCGCCGAAGGCCAGCACAGCCTGGCGCGCCGCCCAATCGGCCGCTCCCTCGGCCACGCCCAGGGCCACGATGGCCAGCACAGCCTGCACGCCCAGCACGGCCCGCAAAGCCAGGGCCGGGTGGCAAACGTCAAAGGCTGCCGCGGCCTGCACTTGCAAGCGCGACTGCTCTTCGGCCAGCGGGTCGAAGCGCGAAGCGGCAAAGCTGGTGCTGGCGGGCAAGACCGTGTCTGGCCACAGGCTGCCGGGGCGGCTGACAGTGGGAACAAAATCGACGTCGGGCTTCACGGGTGGCAGGCTTTGACGGATGCAGTACGGGTCGATGAAGGGCCAGCGGCCATGGGCCGGCGGGACAGACCGCGCGGCACGGTGGCCGCACGCCCTGCCCCGGATAATACGGA
>JBBQAW010000257.1:0-6089 GCA_038316815.1 Burkholderiales bacterium | reverse complement strand
TTGCGGCGTTCGGCCAGCACGCCTTCGATCAGCAGGCGCGCGCCTTCGGTGTCGGGCTCGAGCAGGTGGCTCAGCGGTGGCGGTGTCTGCTGCAGCAACTGCTGGTTGCGGTAGAAGCTGGCGATGCTGTGGAAGGCGTCGACCGCAGCCTCGGGCGTGCGAAACACCGGCATCTGGCGCGCCGCCAGCAGTTCGCGCGAGGGGCGGGCGCTGGCTTCGCCCATCCAGCAGGCCAGCACCGGTTTGCCGGCGGGGGCGAAGGCGTCGGCCACGGCGCGGGCAATGGCCAGGTCGTCAGTGTCCTGGCCGTCTGCACCGATGTTCTGCTTGGGGGAATGGATCAACAGCACGCCGTCCACGCCCCGGTCTTGCACCGCTTTTTCCAGTGCCGCCACGAAGGCCGGGCCGTCGGCGCCTTCGCCCAGGTCCTGCACGCCTGCCACGTGCAGGCCCATCTCGTCAGCCCAGTCGGCGGCCAGCACCGCCGGGCCACCGCCATTGGTGACGATGGCCAGGTTCTGCCCCGAAGGCCGAAAGCGCGAAGCCAGGCACTGCGCGGCCGAGAACAGCTGCGTGAACTGGCGCACGCGCACCACGCCGGCGCGGCGCAAGGCGGCGTCGAAGACTTCGTCGTTGCCAACGATGGCGGCCGAGTGCGTGAGCGCGACCTTCGAGCCCGCCTTCTGCCGTCCGGCCTTCATCACCACCACCGGCTTGGCGGCGGCGGCGGCGCGCAGCGCGCTCATGAAGCGGCGCGCGTGGCGGATGCCTTCCATGTAGACCAGGATGCTCTGCGTCTTGCCGTCGCCGGCCAGGAAGTCCAGCACCTGGGGCAGTTCGACGGCGGTGTTGGGGCCGAGCGAGACGACCGCGGAAAAGCCGACGTTGTGCTGGCGCGCCCAGTCCAGGATCGACGAGGTCAGCGCGCCCGACTGCGACACCAGCGCCAGCGGCCCGGCCGCAGCCAGCGGGCCCAAATTGCTGGCGTTCAGCCCCAGCCCCGGGCGCTGGAAGCCTTGGCTGTTGGGCCCCAGCAGATGCACGCCGTAGCGCTTGGCCGTGGCATGCAGTTCGGTGCAAAGTGCCGGGTCCAGGCCGCTGGTCAGGATGAGCGCAGCGCGGCAGCGAATGCGGCCGACGATTTCCAGTGCTGCGGCCGTCTGCTCGGGCGCCAGTGCAATCAGGGCCAGGTCGGCGCGCGAACTGGCCAGGTCGGCCAGCTTGCCCGTCATCGCGATATCGAGCCAGGTGACGGTGCCGCCGAAGCCCGCCGCGGCGTCGCGCTGCGCACCCGGGGTGGCAAAGGCGCGGCGCAGCGCACGCGCGGCAGGCGTGGGGGCCTGGCCATCAGGGTCGCCGGCAAAGACGATGATGGCGCGTGGGTCGAACAGCGGCGTCAGGAAGTGGCGGTCCACGTGGCGAATCCAGGCAGTTGAGCCCTCAGCATAGGGCAATGGCCTACCCGGTTTCATGACGACGGCGGAAGTGTCGGGTCTGGCAGCGCCTGGCGCGCGGCCACAGCCATGGCACCATTGCGCCATGGCCAGCCCGCGCAACCGAAACGCCGACCCGGAACCGCTGCAAGACAGCCTGCTGCAGGCCATTGCCGACCGCGGCGGCGTGCGCCAGTACCCGGCCCATGCCGTGCTGGTGACCGAGGACGACCGGTCCGACGCCCTGTTCATCATCCTGCGCGGCCGTGTCAAGGCCTACGGCGCCGCTGTCGACGGACGCGAAGTCATCTACAACACCCAGGGTGTGGGCGACTATTTCGGCGAGATGACGCTCGACGGCGGCCCGCGTTCGGCCAGCGTCATGACCCTGGAGGCCACCACCTGCGCCGTTGTGCCGGGGGCCGAGGTGCGCGAGTTTCTGGCCACGCACCCGGACTTCGCGTTGCACCTGGTGAAAAAGCTCATCCGCCTGGCGCGCGCGTCGACCGATCAGGTCAAGAGCCTGGCGTTGGACGACGTCTACGGCCGTATTGCGCGCTTGTTGCGCACACTGGCGCAAGAAGAAGCCGGAGAGGCCGGAGGGGCCGGGGTACGGGTGATGCCCGACAAGCTGACGCAGCAAGACATTGCCGAACGCGTGGGCGCATCGCGCGAGATGGTCAGCCGCATCTTCAAGCCCCTGGTCGAAGGCGGCTATGTCGAGATGCGCGCGGGCCGCATTGCCCTGCTGAAGAAGCTGCCTGCACGCTGGTGACGTGGCCGCTGCATGCTGCGAGCCTGGTCGATGCCCCCATGAGCTTTGTCGGACCCATCGCCGACGCCGCCACGCACCACCTGGCGGCGCTGGCCGTGCAACTGGCCGACCCGTGGCAACGCCTGGCCCTAGGCGCGGCGGTGCTGGCAGCCGGGCTCATCGTCGTCAGCGCGTTCGTGAAGACCATCATCCCGCTGCGCTGGCTGGCCGTGGGCAGCAACCTGGGCTTCATCGTTTATGGCTATGTGCACCCGAGCCCGCTGATCCTGGCCTTGCATGCCACCTTGCTGCCCGTGAACCTGTGGCGCGTGCTCGAAATGCAGCGGCTTACACGGCGCGTGCAGTCGGCCAGCGTGTCCGATGTGCGCACGGGCCTGTGGCTGCAGCCGCACATGCGCCGGCGCCGCATGCGTGCTGGCAGCGTGCTGTTCCGCAAGGGCGACCTGGCCGACCGCCTGTACCTGCTGGCCGAAGGGGAAATGGAACTGGTCGAGAGCGGACGGCCGCTGCAGACCGGCCGCATGTTCGGCGAGATCGCCTTCTTTGCGCCCGACCGGCGGCGCAGCGCCACCGCGCGCTGCACCACGGCCTGCATCGTGCTGTCGATCGACGAAACCAGTTTCAAGCAGCTGTACTTTCAGAACCCGGCGTTTGGCCTGGAAGTGGTGCGCCTGATCGCCGGGCGTCTGACCGAAGATGTGCAGCGCCTGGAAAGTGAACTCGTGGCGCGCGGGCCGCGGCCCTGATCGAGTTTGGGGACATTTGACCAACGGCCTGTTTACACTCAGGCTCAACTTTCGCACGGCATGCCGTGTGCCCGGCCGCCGCCAACCCTTGCCACCCACTGCATCACCATGAAACACGCGCTGAAGTCGATCGCTGTCCTGGCCCTGCTGGCTGCCGCCAGTGCCGCATGGGCCCAGAGCGCCCGCAATGTCGAGATCCTGGACTATTCCACCCGCTCTTTGATTGCCGAAGAGGCGGCCAAGAAGATCGTCGACGCGACCATTCCGCCCAGACTCTGGAAAGTCTATCCGGCCAGCAAGTACGTGTTCATCAGTCAGGTTGAAGGCGGTGTGACGCCTGCCGGCATCTGCGCAGTCACAGCGCGCGTGATGCTGATGCCGCTGACACCTACCGCCAAGGCGGTGTTGTTCCGCCCACAGAAGACGGCCACGACCTTCGATGCTGTGCCTTCGTCCAATGCCGAGCTTTGCAAGGCAACGGCGGCAGAAAAGCTGAAGGAAGCTGCCATCTCCGTGGTTGCGGCCCTGGTCAAGATTTGAGCCGTCGCTGAACGACGGCGGCGCGCTGAGCGCCGCTTTCCGGCCGACCCGCTAGACGGGTGCCGACCAGCGCTGCGCCCGGCGGCGTGCAAGCCAGGTCAGGCAAGCCAGGCCGACCAGGCCCATGGCCCAGATCGGCGGTTCGGGGATGACCGGGATGGGCGTTTCGATGAATGGCGGTGGCAGTTCGGCGATCAATATCGGCACGCCGCCACCGCCCCCTGCTCCAGTGCCCAGCGCGGGCACACCCGCGGGAAGATCCAGGCCGCTGCCGCCTGAACTGCCGCCGCCCACGGTGTCGGGCGTCGTGCCCGCAAGCGCTGGCAGCCCACCCAATGTCGCGGCCAAAGGCACGCTGGCCGTGCCCCCCCCGCCCAGCAACGTCAGGTCGGCTGCGGGCTGGCTGGCTTGGCTGAAGCTGGGGTTGCCGGCGCCAGGCGGGTCGAAGACCAGTTCGCCAGCTTCGCCGCCCACGGTGTCGGCGGCCAGTGCCCGCGCCGTGCCGTCCGGCCCCAGGGCCACAGGCCCCGGGTTGACGAGCATGCCACCCGGCAGTCCATCGGCACCGCCAGGGGCTTCAGCGCCTGGCCCTGGCAGACGCTTGACGCGGCTGACGTTGCGGCAAACAGTGGGCACGATGATGCAGTGCTCGTCCTCGCAATAGACCAGGCCGCGCTCGACGGCTTCAGGGGCCCACTTGGTGCGCGAGACAGTGCGGCAAACCGTGCCCTGGCCGAAATGCATGTCGCGAATTTCGGCGCTGTAGCGATTTTTACCCGTGATGCTGTCGCGGCGAATGGTGGCCATCTCGTCGAAATCGCGCTTGTTCATGCGGGATTTCAGGCGTTCGCGCACATCAGCCGGAATGTCGGTGTAGCGGTCGACAGCCGCCGGCACATTGCCCATGAACGGGTTCACACCCGGGCTGTCCCACGAGCAGTGGGCCGAGGTTGGCAGCAAGGCCAGAGCGGCGACGAGGGCCAGCGACATGGTCGGTGAGGTGTTGGTTGGGCGGTACGCGAGAAGTCTCGAGCACTTAAAGCCTGACAGCGCTCTCCCATAGTCTAGGGGGGGCTGAGTTCTTGCTCCGTCAGCATGCGCTGGCAGTGCGCCAAAGCTCACGGTCCTTTCTCACACGAGGGCTGTCGTTGCAGTCAAGTTTGTTTTTCGACTGGTTGACTCAGGGCTTGTTGGCTTCGCCGCACAGTCAGCAGCCTCGGCAGATACTCCCGGCTGAACCCGTATTTTGCCCCCGAAACCCCTTTTCGCCCTTCCGCCATGCCATTCGACTGGAACAACCCCTATCCCACCGTGCGCAGCCCGCTGTTTGCACGCAACGTCGTCGCCACCTCGCAGCCGCTGGCGGCCCAGGCCGGCCTGCAGATGTTGCGCGCCGGCGGCAATGCCGTTGACGCGGCCATTGCCACCGCCGCGGCCATGACCATCGTCGAGCCTGTCAGCAACGGCCTGGGCAGCGACAACTTCGCCATCCTCTGGGACGGCCAGCAACTGCACGGCCTCAATGCGTCGGGCGTGGCCCCGGCCGCCTGGACACCCGGGTACTTCGCGAAGAAGCACGCTGGCGTTTTCCCGATGCGCGGCTGGGACAGCGTCACCACCCCCGGCGCCGTGGCCGGCTGGGTGGCCTTGTCTGAACGCTTCGGCAAACTGCCCTTCGCCGACCTGATGCAGCCGGCCATCGAACTGGCCGAACGCGGCTACGGCGTGGGCGTGGTCACGGCCGACAAGTGGGTGCGCCAGGTGCCGGGCCTGAAAGACCAGCCCGGCTTCGCCCAGGCCTTCATGCCGCGCGGCCGTGCGCCCGACCCGGGCGAACGCTTCGTTTTCGCCGAAGCTGCGCGCACGCTGCGGCTGATTGCACAAACCAAGGGCGACGCCTTTTACCGTGGCGAAGTGGCGCAGGCGCTGGCCCTGCACGCGGCCGAGAACGGTGGCTCGATGACCGTGGCCGACCTGGACGCCTACCGCCCGGAATGGGTGACGCCGATCCAGAAAGACTTTGCCGGCCACACCGTGCACGAGATCCCGCCCAACGGCCAGGGTCTCGCCGCGCTGATGGCCATGGGCATGCTGGAGCACACCCACTTCCGCGACTTCCCGGTCGACAGCCTGCAAAGCCAGCATCTGCAGATCGAAGCCATGAAGCTGGCCTTTGCCGACACCTACCGCTGGGTCGCCGACGAGCGTTACATGACCGAGGTCAAAGCCGCCGATCTGCTGAGCGACGCCTACCTGGCCGAGCGTGCGCGCCTGATCGACATCGCCAAGGTCGGCGACCCCGGCCACGGCCAGCCGCCGCGCGGCGGCACCATCTACCTGACTGCTGCCGACGAGAGCGGGATGATGGTCAGCCTGATCCAGAGCAACTACATGGGTTTCGGCAGCGGCGTGGTGGTGCCGGGCACCGGTGTCAGCCTGCAAAACCGCGGCCACGGCTTCACGCTCGAGGCCGGCCACCCCAACCAGGTGGGGCCGGGCAAGCGGCCCTTCCACACCATCATTCCGGCCTTCCTGACGAAAGACGGCCAGCCGGTGATGAGCTGAGGCGTGATGGGCGGCAACATGCAGCCGCAA
>JBBQAW010000256.1:0-6117 GCA_038316815.1 Burkholderiales bacterium | reverse complement strand
CCTGGTCGAACTGGGTGGCCCGGGTACCTTGGACGTGCGCGCTGGTCGCGACCTGGACCTGGGCGCCTCGGGCGGCATCGTCAGCATCGGCAACCGCAAGAGTGCTGCGCTGCCCGCCGCCGGGGCCTCCATCCGCCTGGCTGCCGCGACCCAGGGGGTGCTGGACCTGGCGGCGCTGGACGCCTGGCGACAGCGCGATGACGCCGTCCAGGCCCAATTGCTGGCTTTCGTGCACGAGACGCTGTCCGCGCCAGATCTCAGCGCCGAAGCAGCCTGGCAGGCCTTCCGGACCTTCCCGGCCGCAGCCCAGGCGGCACTCGGTCGGCAGCTGCAGGCCCAGGCCTTCCGCCGCACCTACCTGGACATACCGGCCGCCACCCCCGAGTCGGTACGGGCCGCCTTGCGCGCGGGCTTTGACGCGCGCAAAGACGAACTGCTGCGGGCGGGCGAAGCGGCGCGGCGCGACGGCCGCGGGCTGGTGCTGCCGGGTCGAGAAAGCCTGTCCGGTGCCGCGTTGTCGACCTACCTGGACGCCATGCGCACGCTCACCTTCGACGCGCTCGACGTGGAGACCACTGTCGCCGCGCGAACGGCCTCGCTCAACGCCGTGCGCGCAGGCTGGCAGGCACAGGTGGCTGCTGGCCGCGACAGCGCCGAAGACTTCGAGCGCTACCGCGAACAGGTGCTGCAGCGAGAGACCGTGGCGGCGGCCAGCGCAGCTTCGGCCTTCGGTCGGCTGGCGCTGCCTTTGCGGCTGGCGCTGTTCGAGCAGGGCTTCCTGGCCGCCGAACTGGCCGGGGCTGGCAGCTTCGTCGCCCAACCGCTGTGGAGCGGCTCGCCCTTGCTGCGTCACCAGGGTTCGCTGGAGATGACCCAGAGCGCCGTCATCACCGAGCGCGGTGGCGACATCGCCCTGGTCAACCCGGGCGGCGCCATCAACGTCGGCCTGAAAGAGGCGGGCAGCGGCGGGCCCAAGGGTGTGATCGCGCTGGGTGGCGGCAACATCTACGGCTATGCGCGCGACGACTTCCAGGTCAACGTGCAGCGCGTGTTCATCGTCGGCCGGGGGGACATGTCGATCTGGTCCTCGGTGGGTGACATCGACAGCGGCCGCGGGGCCAACACCGCAGTGGCGGCGCCGCCGCTGGCGCCGCGGCGTTCGGTCGACGGCGTGGTGTTCGAGATTCCGGCCACCACCACCGGCAGCGGCCTGGGCATCGTGCCCGACGTCAACGGCCGGGCCGACGGCACCATCGGCCTGTACCCGGCCTTCGGCGAGATCCTGGCGCTGGACGCTTTCATCCGCGCGCCGCGCATCGAACTGGGCGCCACCGTGCGCGGCGCCGACAACCTGGGCGGCGGCAACGTCAGCGGCGCCGCTGCGGTGGTGGCGCCGCCGGCCACCGCAGCCGTCAGTACGCCGCCGGCCAGCACCGAGGACAGGGGAGCGGTCGCAGCCGCCAATGCCGCCGACACGCCGGCCGCGCGCCAGTCTTTACTGACGGTCGAACTGCTGGGCACCGGCCCTGGCGATCCCTGCGAAGGCCTGACCGGCCCTGCGCTGGAAGACTGCCGCAAGCGCCTCGCGGCACAGCCGCCGAAGCCCTGAGAAGCGGGCCACCGCGCCGGCCCTGGGGCCGTCGGGACGAAGGCATTGCATGCAGTGGGTCCCGACCGATACCCTCGTCCAACGGCACACAGCCGGCAGTCCCCCGATGAAAGGTAAGTCCCACCCGACCAACGACGTCACGCTTGCGCACGGCGGCGACAACAATCCATCCGCGTCGTTCGACCAAGACGCCAATCGCAATGGCGCATTGGCGCACTTGCGTGGCTTGCTGGCCGCCGGGCATCGAGCCCTTGCCGCCCGAGCGCTGCAGCGGCAAAGGCCGCCCACCGGCAATGCCCAGGCGTACCGCGCGGCTTCAGCCCATCAGCGTCAAGGCGCTTGCATGACGCTGCCTGCCGAAGCGTTCCAGACGATCACAAGGCGCGAGGGCGCGACCGAGCCCCTCAGCGGGCGATTCGCAGCGTGCGCGTGCGGCGCGCCGGCGGCAATGCAGGCAAGGCACGGTTACGACCATTTCAATGCTTGCTGATCGAGTGGCCGGCCGGTGATGCAGAGCCCGTCAAATATGTCGTATCTACGATGCCCGAAGACCCGCAGCTCGGCGAACTGGTCGGCGCGAGGTACCAGCGCTGGCGAATCGAGCGCGACTGCCAGGACTTGAAGCAAGACTTCGGACTGGGACATTGCGAGGGCTTGGCGCAGCCCGCCTGAGCGCCCCGCTTCAGCCCCGCATCACCGCTTCAGCATCGCCGCCTGTTCGACCTTGCGGTCGGCGGCGACGCGCGCGAAGGCCGGGCGGGCATCGAGCATCTTGATGTACGGTTTCCACGCCATGCCGGCAGAGGCCAGCAGGTCTTCGCCCAGCACCGCGCGCGTGGCCATGCCCACCAGGGGCAGGTGACACCAGGCGGCGCAGTCGGCCTGCGTCAGTTGTTCGCCGGCGATGTACGGCGAGAACTTTGCCAAGCGCTGCAATGCGGCGATGTTCTTCACCAATTGCTTGCGCACCCGCTCTTTGGTGCTGTCGCTGACGGTGCCGCCGAAGAAGGCCTGGCCGTACAAGTCGCGCGCCACCAGTTCGAGGTGCAGTTCCAGATAGGTGATGAGCTCGCGCACCTTGGCCGCGGCCAGCGGGTCGGCCGGCATCAGTGGCGGTTGCGGGTGCGTGGCTTCCAGCCAGTCGGCAATGACCTGGCTTTCGCACAGCGGCGTGCCGTCGATGCGCACGAAAGGCACCTTGCCCAGCGGCGTGGCCGCCAGCACGGCCTCGTCGATGCTGCCCGTGCCGACACGTTCTTCGGTGAACTCGATGCCTTTCTCGAGCAGGACCAGCTTGACCTTGTTGTAGTAGTTCGAGAGAGAAAGTCCGCACAGGGTGATCATTGAGGTGTCCGTTCTGTTGGGGGTGGTGGGGGAGTCTCGCCAAGCGCGGGCGTGGGCCGGTGGGCTGGCGTGCTTGCGTGCTGGCGTGCTGGCGCGAGATTGACGAGGGCGATGCCCACACACACGGCGGCCAGTGCCACCAGCAGCCGCGGCGTGACCGGTTCGCCCAGCAGCGCCACCCCGGCCAGCAGGCCGAACAGCGGCGTCAGCAGCGTGAACGCCGCCAGGCGCGTGGCCGGATAGTGGCGCATCAGCCAGAACCAGACCAGATAGCTGGCGAAGGTCACGACCACCGTCTGGAAGGCCAGCGGCCAGGCCGCGGCGGCGCTGATGCGCGCGGGCCATACCTCCCCTGCCGCCACCGAGGCGGCGCCCAGGGCCAGCGCCGACACACCCAACTGGTACAGCAGCGTCTTCTCGGGCAGGGCGCGGCTCAGCGCCGTGGCGCGCAGGGTCAGCGTGGTCAACCCCCACAGCACGGCCGCCAGCAGCCCCAGCGCGTCACCCAGCCACTGCTTGGGCCCGGCAGCGGGCGCGACAAAGCCTTCGGCGAAGGCCCAGACCACGCCACAGAAGGCCTCTGCCAGACCGACCAGCTGCTGCGCCGACAGGCGTTCGCTGCGGCTCAGCAGCGGCATGCCCAGCGCCACGACAAAAGGCGCCATGTAGATGAACACCGCCATGCGCGACGCACTGGTGTACTGCAGGCCGATGAAGATGCAGGCGAACTCGGCGCCGAACAGCAGCCCGGCCAGCACACCGCCGCGCCAGGTGCCGTCGCGATGCCACAGCGCCAGGCCGCGCCAGCGGGCCCAGGCCAGCAGCAACAGCATCGCGCCGACCGATCGCAGGGCGGCTTGCAGCAGCGGCGGCACTTCCGCCAGCGTCACCTTGGCGGCCACCTGGGCCAAGCCCCACAGTGCTGTGCAACCCACCAGCAGGCTGATGGCCAAGGGGTCCAGGCGGGTCTTGCGGTCGTCGATCAAGTCAGGCACTGGCAGTCTCAGCGGGGTCTCAGCGGCGCGAATTGTGGGCGCCGCCGGGCCACAGGCCTGTCCGCTGCGCGACGCGGCGCGCGTGCAGCGCCACGCCCAGCGCCAGCAAGGCGCCGGCCGCCGCGCCGGTGGCATGTGCCAGCGGCGCGATCGGCACGTCCCAGCCCGCCACCTCCCGCAGGGCCGGGCCCCAGGGTTGTTCGAGCCACAGCTTCAAAAGCAGCCCGACCAGAATCGCCAGCGCCAGGGCGCGGGGCCTACGCCTGCGTTCGGTGCCCAGCACCCAGACCGCCACCGCAGCGACACCGCCGTGCAGCACGCCCGACAGCCCGCCGTAATGCAGCAGCGCCGGTTGCCAGCCCAGGGCCACATGCGACAGCGGCCAGGCGGCGCACCAGGCGACGGCCAGCGGCCACGGCACCCGTGCGGCCCAGCCGAGCGCCGCCAGCACCAATGTGCCGGCCAGGTTGGCGCCCAGGTGAAGCGCGCTCCAGTGCACGAAGGCCGCAGTGAAGGCGCGCCAGGGCTGCTGCAGGGCCAGCGCCGGCTGCCAGTCGAGCTGCTCTTTGGGCAGGGCCCAGCCCAGCGCGCTGCCCAATGCGAGCAAGGCACACAGCCCCAGCCAGGCCATGCCGGGGCGCTGCAGCAGGCGCACCGTCGGCGGCAGGGTTTCGGCGTGGGCGCGGGCGTGGGCGTTCAGCCGAACACCGCATGCCACAGCGCCAGCACGGCCTCGCGCTGGGGGGCGTGCAGCACCGGGTCGAACTGCGTCGGCCTGCCATCCAGCCGCGCGCCGTGCTGGGCGCGGCGCAGTTCGCGGTAGGCGTCGGCTGCGGCGCGGCCCACGCCTGGGGGCAGCAAGCCCTGGGCCTCGGCCCGTTGCAGCAGGGCGATGTTGCCGGCGTTGTCCTGCAGCGGCGCGTGGTCGCAGGCATGGGTCAGCACCAGCAGCTGGACCGCAAACTCCACGTCCACCATGCCACCCGGGCTGTGCTTGACGTCGAACTGCCCCGCCGGCACCGGCCGCGCGGCGCGCAGCTTGTCGCGCATCGCATGCACCTCGTCGCGCAGCGCCACGGCCTCGCGCGGCGCGCACAGCACGGCGCGGCGCGTGGCCTCGAAACGCACGCCGATGCGCGGCGCGCCGGCGGCAAAGCGGGCGCGCGTCAGCGCCTGGTGCTCCCAGGTCCAGGCGGTGTTGCTGCCGCGGCGGCGCTGGTAGTTGTCGAAGCTCTGGATGCTGGTGACGAGCAGGCCCGAATTGCCGTTGGGCCGCAGCGCCGTGTCGATGTCGAACAATTCGCCGGCGGCGGTGCGCAGCGTCATCCAGGTGATGAGCTTGCGCACGAAGGCGCTGTAGACCTCTTGGGCATGCTGGCGGCCGGCTTCGCCGGGCTCGTCGCTGTCGTCGTACAGGAACACGAGGTCGAGGTCGCTGCCATAGCCCAGTTCCTTGCCGCCCAGCTTGCCGTAGGCGATGACGGCGAGCTGCGGCTGGTCGCGGTGGCGCTGCTTGAGTCGCGCCCAGGCCCAGCGGATGGCGGTGTGCAGCACCGCATCGGCCAGGGCCGACAGGTCATCGGCCACCTGCTCGACACCGATCTCGCCTTCGACGTCGCGCACCAGCGTGCGGAAGACCTCGGCGTGGTGGGCATGGCGCAGCGTGTCCAGCAGCTTTTCGTCGTCATCCTCGCCACTGCGCTGCCAACCCTCGAGCCGGTCTTCCAGCTCGGCGCGGAAGGCCACGGGCTCGAAGCGCTGGTGCAGCAGGCGTTCGTCGGCCAGTTCGTCGATCACGCCCGGGTGGCGCATCAGGTACTGCATGGGCCAGCGCGCCATGCCCAGCACACGCAGCAGGCGGCCATGCACTTCGGCGCGCTCGAGCAACAGCGCCAGGTAGCTTTCGCGCCGCAGCAAGGGCTCCAGCCAGTCGATGAAACGCAGCGCCCCGGCTTCGGTGCAGGTGCCATTGGCCATCGCCTTGGCCGTCTTTTGCATCAGGCGGCCCAGGCGCAGCTTGCTTTCGTCGCGCAGCGCCCGCACCCGCGGCTGCCTGACCCAGGGGCGCAGGCGTTCTGACAGCGCCGCGGGCAGGCGTTCGAGCAAGGTCTCGCTGTCGATGGGCTGTGGCGCGGGCGCGCAACTGCCGTTGCGGCAGGGGCCGCCGTC
>JBBQAW010000255.1:0-6135 GCA_038316815.1 Burkholderiales bacterium | reverse complement strand
TTGCGCTTGGCGTCATAGTCGTCCTCGGTCATGATCGCGAATTTCTTCAGCGGGGTCATGCCCGGATCAACGATCACATAGGCTTCAAAGTACAGCACGCGCTCGATGTCGCGCAGCGTCATGTCCAGGATCAGGCCCAGACGCGAGGGCAGCGATTTCAGGAACCAGATGTGGGCGCACGGTGCAGCCAGATCGATGTGGCCCATGCGCTCGCGGCGCACCTTGGTCTGCGTGACTTCAACGCCGCACTTCTCGCAGATCACGCCGCGGTGCTTCAGGCGCTTGTACTTGCCACACAGGCATTCGTAGTCCTTGATGGGACCAAAAATCTTGGCGCAGAACAGGCCGTCACGCTCGGGCTTGAAGGTTCGGTAGTTGATGGTCTCGGGCTTCTTGACTTCGCCAAAAGACCACGAACGGATTTTCTCGGGCGACGCCAAGCCGATGCGGATGGCATCGAAATGTTCGTCGGGCGTGAACTGCTTGAACAGGTCTAGCAAGGATTTCATGGAGAACTTCCTTAAATTTTAAAAACAGCGTCAGAGGAAAGAGATGACCTAACCCAGAACACCGCGGAACCGGCTTTGCCGGGCCGCAGGTGTTGCCCCCGTGAGAGGGTGACGCGCTGCAAGCGCGGCGCGGGGGCGGGACAGGTCATCAGCTTCGCTCCAGCTCGATGTCGATACCGAGCGATCGGATCTCTTTGACCAGCACATTGAACGACTCGGGCATGCCCGCTTCGATCGAGTGCTCGCCCTTGACGATGGACTCGTAGACCTTGGTCCGGCCCTGCACGTCGTCGGACTTGACGGTGAGCATTTCCTGCAGGATGTACGAGGCGCCATAGGCTTCCAGCGCCCAGACCTCCATCTCGCCGAAACGCTGACCACCGAACTGCGCCTTGCCGCCCAGCGGCTGCTGTGTGACCAGGGAGTACGGGCCAGTCGAACGGGCATGCATCTTGTCATCGACCAGGTGGTGCAGCTTCAGGAAGTGCATGTAGCCCACCGTGGTCACGCGCTCAAACGCGTCGCCGGTGCGCCCGTCGTAGAGCTGCGCCTGGGTGCGGGTGGCGGTCAGGCCCTTCTTCTCGGCAATGTCGTCCGGGTAGGCAAGCTTGAGCATGGTGCGGATTTCGTCTTCCGATGCACCATCAAACACGGGTGTGGCAAACGGCACGCCGTGTTGCAGGTTACCGGCCATCTCCATCACGTCGGCGTCCGACATGGCGGACAAGCTTTCTTTCTTGCCGGTCTGGTTGTAGACCGTCTCCAGCAGTGCGCGCATCTCGCTGGCCTTCGCTTCGGCTTGCAGCATGTCGCCGATGCGCTGACCAATGCCCTTGGCGGCCCAGCCCAGGTGCACTTCCAGCACCTGGCCCACGTTCATGCGCGAAGGCACGCCCAGCGGGTTGAGCACGATGTCGGCCGGGGTGCCGTCGGCCATGTAAGGCATGTCTTCGACCGGGGTGATTTTGGACACGACACCTTTGTTGCCGTGGCGGCCGGCCATCTTGTCGCCTGGCTGCAGGCGGCGTTTCACGGCCAGGTAGACCTTCACCATCTTCAGCACGCCGGCAGGCAGCTCGTCGCCTTGCGTGAGCTTCTTGCGCTTCTCCTCGAACGCGAGATCGAAGCTGTGGCGCGTCTGCTCCATCGAGTTCTTGATCGATTCCAGCTGAGCGGCGACCTCGTCGTCTGCCGGGCGAATGTCGAACCAGTGGAACTTCTCGACATCGGCCAGGTAGGCTTTGTCAATCTTGGTGCCCTTGGCCAGCTTCTTCGGGCCACCGTTGGCGACCTTGCCGTTGAGCAGCTTTTCGATGCGGTCGAACGCGTCGGCTTCCACGATGCGCAACTGGTCGTTCAGGTCCAGACGGAAGCGCTTGAGCTCGTCGTCGATGATTTGCTGAGCGCGCTTGTCGCGCACGATGCCTTCGCGGGTGAACACCTGCACGTCGATCACGGTGCCTTGCGAGCCCTGGTCCACGCGCAGCGAGGTGTCTTTCACGTCGCTGGCCTTCTCGCCGAAGATGGCGCGCAGCAGCTTCTCTTCAGGCGTCAGCGTGGTCTCGCCTTTGGGCGTGACCTTGCCAACCAGCACATCGCCCGGCAGCACTTCGGCTCCGACGTAGATGATGCCGCTGTCGTCCAGGCGGTTCAACTGCTGCTCGGCCAGGTTGGGGATGTCGCGGGTGATTTCCTCCGCGCCCAGCTTGGTGTCGCGCGCCATGACAACGAGTTCCTCGATGTGGATCGAGGTGTAGCGGTCTTCCGAGACGACCTTCTCGGAGATCAGGATCGAGTCTTCGAAGTTGTAGCCGTTCCAGGGCATGAAGGCGATCAGCATGTTCTGGCCGATCGAGATCTCGCCCAGATCGGTCGACGCGCCGTCGGCGATGACATCCCCCTTGGCCAGCAGGTCGCCCTTCTTCACGATGGGGCGCTGGTGGATGTTGGTGTTTTGGTTGGAACGCTGGTACTTGATCAGGTTGTAAATGTCCACGCCCACTTCACCGGCCACCGCCTCGGCGTCGTTTACGCGGATCACGATACGGGTCGCATCCACGTAGTCGACCACGCCACCGCGCTTGGCAGTGACGACGGTGCCAGAGTCGATCGCGGCGACGCGCTCGATGCCAGTGCCCACCAACGGCTTTTCAGGCCGCAGCACAGGCACTGCCTGGCGCGACATGTTGGCGCCCATCAGCGCGCGGTTGGCGTCGTCGTGCTCCAGGAAAGGCACGAGAGAAGCAGCCACCGAAACGATCTGCGCAGGCGACACGTCCATGTACTGAATGGTGTCGGACGGCGTCAGGATGGACTCGCCCTTCTCGCGAGCGGAAATCAGATCACCCGTCAGACGGCCTTCGGCGTCGAGTGCCGCATTGGCCTGGGCGATGACGTACTTGCCTTCCTCAATGGCGGACAGGTAGTCGATCTCGTTGGTGACCTTGGCATCGATCACGCGACGGTACGGGGTCTCAATGAAACCGTACTCGTTCAGGCGTGCGTACAGCGCCAGCGAGTTGATCAGACCGATGTTTGGGCCCTCAGGCGTCTCGATCGGGCAGACACGACCGTAGTGGGTCACGTGCACATCGCGCACCTCGAAGCCAGCGCGCTCGCGGGTCAGACCGCCCGGGCCAAGGGCCGATACGCGGCGCTTGTGGGTGATCTCGGCCAAGGGATTGGTCTGGTCCATGAACTGCGACAGCTGCGAAGCCCCGAAGAACTCTTTCAGTGCCGCAGAAATCGGCTTGGAGTTGATCAGGTCGTGCGGCATCAACGGCTCTTGCTCGGCCTGGCCCAGACGCTCTTTCACGGCCTTCTCGATCCGTGCCAGACCGGTGCGGTATTGGTTTTCGGCGAGCTCGCCGACGCAGCGCACGCGGCGGTTGCCCAGGTGGTCGATGTCGTCGACTTCACCGCGGCCGTTGCGCAGGTCCACCAGAATCTTGACCACGGCCAAGATGTCTTCGTTGGACAGCACCATGGCGCCAGTGGATTCGTCGCGGCCCACGCGGGCGTTGAACTTCATGCGGCCCACGCGCGACAGGTCGTAGGTGTCCGGGTTGTAGAACAGCCGGTGAAACAACGCCTGCACTGCGTCTTCGGTCGGTGGCTCGCCAGGGCGCATCATGCGGTAGATGGCGACACGGGCGGCGAACTCGTCGGCGGTCTCGTCAGCGCGCAGCGTCTGCGAAATGTAGGCGCCCTGATCCAGCTCGTTGGTGTAGAGGCACTGCAGGTCATGCACGCCCGCGGTGCGCAGCTTCTTCAGCAGGGCTTCGGTCAGCTCGTCGTTGGCCTTGGCGATGATCTCGCCAGTGTCGGCGTCCACGATGTTTTTGGCGATCACGCGGCCGATCAGGAAGTCTTCCGGCACGCTGATGTGGGTGGTGCCCGACTGCTCCAGCTCGCGGGTGTGGCGCACGGTGATGCGCTTGTCTTTGGCCACGATGACCTTGCCCGACTTGTCGGTGATGTCAAAGCGGGCGACCTCGCCGCGCAGGCGCTCAGGCACAAACGCCATCTGCGCGCCGCTGTCCATCACGCGGAAGTGGTCGTTGACGAAGAAGTTCGCCAGGATGGTCTCCGGCGTCAGGCCGATGGCCTTCAGAAGGATGGTGACCGGCATCTTGCGGCGACGGTCGACGCGGAAGAACAGGATGTCCTTCGGGTCAAATTCGAAGTCGAGCCAGGAGCCACGATAGGGAATGATCCGGGCCGAGAACAGCAACTTGCCTGAGCTGTGGGTCTTCCCCTTGTCGTGCTCAAAAAACACGCCGGGCGAACGGTGCAGCTGAGACACGATCACGCGCTCGGTGCCGTTGATGATGAACGAGCCCTTGTCGGTCATGAGCGGCACTTCGCCCATGTAGACCTCTTGCTCCTTCACTTCCTTGACCACCTTGGACTGGTTGGTCGACGACTCGCGGTCGTAAATGATGAGCTGAACGCGGGCGCGCACGGCTGAGGAGAACGTCAGGCCTCGCGTCTGGCACTCTCGCACGTCAAACGCAGGTTTGGCGAGGTTGTACTCAACGAACTTCATCTCGACAAAGCCGTTGTGCGAGACGATCGGGAAGGCAGCCTCGAATGCGGCTTGCAGACCCTCATTGGAACGTTTTTTGGGTGGCAGGCCGGCCTGCAGGAAGGCGGTGTACGCGTCTTTCTGCATCTGCAACAGGTAAGGAATTTCAAGCACGTTTTCACGCGTGCCAAAACTTTTGCGGATGCGCTTGCGCTCGGTGTAGGAATAGGGGGAAGCTGATGCCATGAGATCTCCGGCTTGAGGTCTGCGGCGACTGTCTGGCCAATCGGGTGGGCACACCCGGTGACTTGCTTGGTGGCTGGCCTCTACCAACCATTGGCGGACGGCCTGTGCGTTGCACACAGGCCCGAACCAAGTCGGTTTTCTGCAGTCGGGGTCAGAAAACACTAACAAGCAGGCTGGTCAGAACCTGCTTGTTGGTGTTCATTTAAAACACAGCGCAAGAGACTCGTTGGAGTCGCCTGAGCGGTGTTTCGTCAACACATCCGCAAGCCAGCGAATGAGCCGGCGTGGATATTCTCTGAGAGCACCAAAGGCTGGAGGCCCGTTCGGGCGCTCCAGCCTCGGCAAAAATCCGATTACTTGATTTCTGCCTTGGCGCCAGCTTCCACCAGCTTCTTCAGTGCGGCGTCGGCGTCGGCCTTGGCCACAGCCTCTTTCACGTTCTTCGGTGCGCCGTCGACCAGGTCTTTGGCTTCCTTCAGGCCCAACCCGGTGAGTTCACGCACGGCCTTGATGACCTGCACTTTTTGGGCGCCGGCTTCCAGCAGCACCACGTTGAATTCGGTCTTCTCTTCAACAACCGCAGCGGCACCGCCACCACCGGCTGCGGGAGCAGCCATGGCGGCCGCGCTCACGCCAAACTTCTCTTCAATGGCTTTCACCAGGTCGTTGAGTTCCATGACCGTCATGCTGTCCAGCGAGGTCAAAAATGCGTCTTTATCGAATGCCATTTGAATTTCCTAACAATTGGTTTAACTAAAGCCCACTGCACGCTCAAGCGGCAGGTGCTTCTTCGGCTGCCGGAGCCTCTGGAGCTTCGGGAGCTGCCGGAGTTTCTTCGACAAGGCCTTCGCCTTTTTTGGCCGCCAGTGCACCCAGCACCACAGCGGTGCGGGAGATCGGCGACATCAGCAAGCCACACAGCTGGGCCAACAGCACTTCCTTCGATGGGATGCTGGCCAGCTGCTTCACGCCCTCCACGTCCAGAACCTTCCCGGCGTAGACACCACCGCGAATCACCAACTTGTCGTTGGTTTTCGCGAACTCGGCCACCACCTTTGCGGCGGCCACGGCGTCTTCGGAAAAGCCATAGATCAGCGGACCGGTCATCTGGTCTGCGGCCACCTCAAACGCACTGCCAGCCACCGCACGGCGAACCAGGGTGTTTTTCAACACGCTCAGGCTCACACCGCTGCTGCGGGCTGTCACGCGCAGTTTGTCCATGGACGCGACCGTGATGCCACGGTATTCCGCCATCACGAGCGTTTGAGCTTTTGCGGCGAGGCTGGTCACTTCGGAAATGACCGCTTCTTTCTCACTGCGATTCAGACTCAAGGTCTACTCCTTCAAAGTGCT
>JBBQAW010000254.1:0-6144 GCA_038316815.1 Burkholderiales bacterium | reverse complement strand
GTCGCGCATCGTGCTCGACCGCAACCCGCTTTACCGCGAAGTGCGCTACGACGCCAGCCCGGCGCCTGATGACGCCGAAGGCCAGGCCATCCTGAAGCGGCTGAAGGGCCAACGCTTGCCCATGGTGGACAGGGTAGAGGTAGCCATCATCGATGAGAAGCAGCCCACCTGGCTGGCCTTCCTGAACGGCGAGGCTGACTGGGTGGACCTGCCCGACGGCTTTGTCACCGTGGCCATGCCCGGCGGCAAGCTGGCTCCGAACCTGGCCAAGCGCGGCATGCGCGCTGAACAGGTGGTATTGCCGTCGACTTACTACACCATGTTCAACATGGAACACCCGCTGGTGGGCGGCTATGCAGCCCCGCAGGTGGCGCTGCGCCGGGCCATTGCACTGGCCATCGATGTCGAGCGCGAAATCAGCTTGTTGCGTCACGGCTCGGCGATCGCGGCCCAAAGCCCGGTGTCCATTCATTTGAGTGGTTACGACCCCGCCTGGCGCAGTGAGATGAGCCAGTACAGCCCGGCCCGGGCGCGCGCCTTGCTGGACCTGTACGGCTACAAGGACAGGGACGGCGACGGCTGGCGCGAAGCACCTGAAGGCCAGGCCCTGGTGCTGGAAATGGCCACGCAGACGGCGCAAGAGAGCCGCCGCTTCGATGAGTTGATGAAACGCGACATGAAGGCGGTGGGTCTGCGCATGATCTTCAAACCCGCGCAGTGGCCCGAGCAATACAAGGCAGCGCGGGCCGGCCAGCTGATGATGTGGTCGGTGAGTGGCCGCGCCAGCGCACCCGACGGCATCCAGGGCCTGCTGCGCTATGACGGTGCAGCTTCGGGCGGCGTCAACCTGTCGCGCTTCAACCTGCCGGAGATGAACCAGACCTTGGCGCGGCTGTTGGCCCTGCCCGACGGTGCTGAGCGCGACGCCTTGTTCGACCACGCCAAACGCCTGACTGTGGTCTGGATGCCCTACAAACTGCGCACTCACTTGGCTGCGACCTCGCTCACACAACCCTGGTTGGTGGGTTTTCGCAGGCCACTCTTCTGGAACAACTGGTTCGAGTTTGTAGACATCGAGGCGCACAACGCGCCCTGAGGTAGCGCTTGGCACCGCAACACAACACCACCCACTGACACGCCCCACGCCATGGCCAAAGCTTTGATCCGCGCCAAAGCCTTGCGCCCGGGCGACACCATCGGCCTGTTCAACCCCTCGGGCGCCGTATTCGAGACCGCACCCTACGAGCACGCCCACCGCAGCCTGCTGGCCATGGGCTACCGGGTGCGTGAGGCCCCGCACCTGCACGCGCGTTACGGCCACATGGCGGGCACGCCGCAGCAGCGCGCTGACGACATTCACACGCTTTTCGCCGACCCCACCATCGCCGGCGTGCTGGCGATGACGGGGGGGTCCGGCGCCAACCGCGTGTTGCCGCATCTGGATTACGCACTGATCGAACGCAACCCGAAGTTTCTGGGCGGTTTTTCTGACCTGACCGCCCTGATCACGGCTGTGCATGTGAAGACCGGTTTGGTGACCTTTCACAGCCCGCTGGCGCGTTCCGAGTGGAACGCATTCTCAGTGGCCAACTTTCAGGCCGTGGTGGCGCCTGATGGCCCGCCCCACACCTTGCGCAACGATGTGTTGCCCAGCGACGAACTGGTCCCGAGCACAGGCCTGCCCGCCACCATCCGCGGCGGCACGGCACAGGGTCCGCTTCTGGGTGGCAACCTGGCGGTGTTGACCTCGCTGGCGGGCACGCCCTACCTGCCGTCCTTTGCCGGCGCCGTTTTGTTCCTGGAAGACGTCAACGAATACATCTACCGCGTCGACCGCATGCTGTCCACACTGTTGCTTGGCGGCGTTCTGGACCAGGTGGCAGGGGTGGTGCTGGGCGGCTTCACCGACTGCAAGCCCAGCGAAGAAAGTTACGGCACGCTCACGCTGGACGAGGTGTTTGCCGACTACTTCCTGCCGCTGAAGGTGCCGGTCTACAGCGGCGCGATGTTCGGCCACGTCAAGCGCAAGCTCACCTTCCCGCTGGGCGTGACAGCGCGCATGGACGCCGACGCTGGCACCCTGACTTTGCTCGAACACGCCGTCTCAAGGCCGATCTGAGATCAAAATGCGCGGATGCTGCAGCCCACATCCCCCACCGCCCCTCTCGCCTCTTCCGCACCCACCGTGATCGTCACCGGCGCCTCGTCCGGCGTCGGCCTGTATGCCGCCAAATCGCTGGCGGCACGCGGCTGGTTTGTCGTCATGGCCTGTCGAGACCCGGTCAAGGCGGCACGCGTTGCCCGCGAACAGGGCATCGCTGCCGACCGCCATGTCGTGCTGACCATCGACCTGGGCTCGCAGCGCAGCGTGCGCGCCTTCGTCGACGACTTTCGTGCCCTGGGCCGGCCGCTGCAAGCTCTGGTCAACAACGCAGCCGTCTACCTGCCGCGGCTGAAGGCGCCGCAACGTTCGCCCGAAGGCTTCGAGATCAGCGTGGCCACCAACCATTTCGGCCACTTCCTGCTCAGCCTGCTGTTGCTGGACGATTTGAAGCGCGCCAGCCTGCCCGGTGCCCGGCTGGTGACGCTGGGCACGGTGACCGCGAATTCAGAGGAATTCGGCGGCAAGGTGCCGATTCCCGCCCCCGCCGACCTGGGCCAGCTGCAAGGCCTGGAAGCCGGCTTCAAGGACCCGGTGGCGATGATCGATGGCCAACCCTTCAAGCCCGGCAAGGCCTACAAGGACAGCAAGCTGTGCAACATGATCATCAGCCGCGAACTGCACCGCCGCTACCACGCTGAAACGGGTATTGTCTTCAACACTCTCTACCCGGGCTGCGTGGCCGACACGGCCCTGTTCCGCGACACGCCGCAGGCCTTCCGCACCATCTTCCCCTGGTTCCAGAAAAACATCACCAAGGGCTACGTGACGCAGGAACTGGCCGGCGAGCGCGTGGCGCAGGTGGTGATTGATCCGGCCTTCGCGCAGTCCGGCGTGCACTGGAGCTGGGGCAACCGGCAGAAGGAAGGCCGGCAGCCCTTTGCCCAACCGCTGTCGGCCAAGGCCAAAGATGAAGCCCGGGCCGGCCGCCTGTGGGACTTGAGCGAACGGTTCGTCGGCCTGGCGTGAAGGGCGCTGTGGAAGTGCCGGGGCCCGCACAGCCCCGGGGCCACGGGCGTGCCGGGCTGCTTGGGTGGCGTTGGACCGTGGCTCTGCTGGCCATGCTGGCGATTGCCGCCGCCGTCGTCCAGCTGGAAAGCCTGCGAAACGGCGTCGAGGTCGAAACGCGCCGGCTGGGCACCGCGCCGGTAACGGTGTTTCGCCCTGCAGCGGGCACTTCGGGCGCTGCGGGCGCCGTCGGCACGCCAGTGGTGCTGATCGCGCACGGCTTTGCTGGTTCGCAGCAGCTGATGCAACCCTTCGCGCTGACCCTGGCGCGCAACGGCTTCCTTGCCATCACTTTCGACTACCCCGGCCATGGCCGCAACCCCACACCAATGCGCGGGGGGCTGGCCGATCAGGACGAGAGCCTGCGCGTGCTGCTGGCCTCGATGACCGAACTCGGCGCCTATGCGCGCAGCCTGGCCGGGCCCGGTGCGTCATACGCCTTGGTCGGTCATTCGATGGCCTCGGACATCGTGGTGCGTCACGCGCAGACCGACCCGGCCGTGGTGGCCAGCGTCGGCGTCTCACTGTTCGCGCCCAGCATCCAGGCCGATACGCCGGCCAACAGCCCGCGCAACCTGCTCGTCATCAGCGGTGCGCTGGAACCCGGGGTGATGGCCAAGGAAGCGCTGCGCGTGGTCGGCCCGGGCACAACGCTCGACACCACCTATGGCCGCTTCGATGAAGGCACGGCCAGACGCGCGACGCTGTCGCCCGGGGTCGAACACATCGGCGTGCTCTACAGCGCGCACACCCAGGCCGAAACGCTGTCCTGGCTGAACGCGGCCTTCGTTCGCACAGCGCCAACGCAGCCCTTCATCGACGCCCGCGGCCCGGCGCTGGGGCTGCTGCTGCTGGGGGTGCTGGCGCTGGCCTGGCCGCTGTCTTCGCTGCTGCCGCGTGTGACCACAGTGGGCGCTGCGCCAGCGTTGCAGGCCCCGCGCCGGCGCTGGTGGGGCTGGCGCGGCCAGGCGCTGCTGACCATCGCCCCTGCGCTGCTCACACCGCTGCTGCTGTGGAAGCTGCCCAGCAACATCTTGCCCATCCTGTTGGGCGACTACCTGCTGCTGCACTTCGCGCTCTTCGGCCTGCTGACGCTGGCGGGGCTGTGGCGCCTCGGCTGGCGGCCGTCAAAGCCAACGCCGCCGCAGGCTGCGGCGATGGCGGTGGCCATGCTGGGCGCCGCTGCCTATGCGCTGCTGGCGGTGGGCGTGCCGGTCGACCGCTACCTGTTCAACCTGCAGCCCGAGGCCGTGCGCGTGCCGATCATCCTGGCGCTGTGCGCCGGCACCTTGCCTTACTTCCTGGCCGATGAATGGCTGACGCGCGGCAACGGCGCGCCACGCGGCGCCTACTTCGCCAGCAAGGTGGCGTTCTTGCTTTCGTTGGTGCTGGCGATTGCGCTGAACCCATCACGCCTTTTCTTCCTGGCCATCATCGTGCCGGCCATCCTGCTGCTGTTCGTGATCTACGGCTTGTTCAGCCGTTGGGTTCATGCGCGTACCGCCAGCCCGGCGGTGGCCGCGACAGCCAATGCGCTGGCCTTTGCCTGGTTCATTGCGTTGACCTTTCCGCTGGTGACCTGATTCGTGACTTGATTCATGTCGGGCCACCCGGTCGCCGATGACAGCGAGAATGGGCCCGCCATGAGCCCACCCAACCCTGCACCCGCGGCCCTGCTGCACAGCGCCTTCTACCGCTTCACCCCACTGGCCGACCCCACGGCCGCGGCGCACACGCTGCGGGTGTTGGCGCAAGGGCTGCTTGGCCTCATCACGGTGGCTTGCGAAGGCATCAACGGTGCGCTCTGCGGCCCAGCAGCGTCGATGCAGGCCTTCGAGGCGGCGCTGCAAGACCCGGCCTGCCTGGGCGGCGCGCTGGCCGGCATGCCCTTCAAGCACAGCCACGGCATCACCCCCGCATTTGCGCGCTTGAAAGTGCTGGTCAAGCCCGAAATCGTGGCACTCGGTCTGCCCGCTGCCGACCACCTGCCACCGCCCACCGAACACGACGACAGCCATGTGGCGCCAGCGCAGTGGCGCGAACTGCTGGACCGCGATGACGTGGTGCTGCTGGACAACCGCAACCGCTTCGAATGGCGGCTGGGCCACTTCCGCGGTGCGCCCGACCCGCAGGTGCAGAATTTCCGCGAACTCGTCGATTGGGTGCAAGTACAGGCCCCGGTCTGGCGCGAGCAGGGCCGCACCGTGGCGATGTACTGCACCGGTGGCATCCGCTGCGACAAGACGGCGCCCTGGTTGCGCAGCCTGGGGCTGAAGGTGCTGCAACTGGAAGGCGGCATCCTGAACCACTTCGCGACGCTGGCCGACGCCGAACGCGACTGGCAAGGCGAGTGCTTCGTGTTCGACAAGCGCATCGCGCTCGACACAAGCCTGCACGAGACCGCCACCCGTGCCGAACAGGTCTTCGACCCCGCAGAACGCGATGAGGCCTGGCGTCTGCAGCGCGCGCAGCGGCTGGCCGGCTACTGACGCGAGAGCCGACGCGACCCCAACCCCATGGCCCGCCCGCGCCCTTTGTGGACGCCGCCGCCGCGCGACGGCGTCAGCGCCAGCCGCGTGGCAGTGAACACGCAGCGCCAGACCCGCGTGCTGCAGTTCCTGGCCCAGCGGCTGCCACGCGTGGCCGACTGGCCAGAGCGCCTGGCGCGCGGCGACGTGCTCGACGCGACGGGTCACCCGCTGGCGGCCAGCGACGCGGCCGAGCCCGGCGCCGTGCTCTGGTACTGGCGCAACCTGCCGCCCGAGCCCCGGGTGCCGTTCGAGCTTGAACTTCTGCACCACGACGAACACCTCGTCGTTGTCGACAAGCCTCACTTCCTGCCCGTGGCACCCAGCGGTCGCTATCTGCAAGAAACCGTGCTCGTGCGCTTGAAGCGCCTGCTGGGCCTCGACACACTGGTGCCCATGCACCGGCTGGACCGCGAAACAGCCGGCGTGCTGGCCTTCACGGTGCGC
>JBBQAW010000253.1:0-6159 GCA_038316815.1 Burkholderiales bacterium | reverse complement strand
TCAGTTCTTCCGGCCTGTAGTTGGCAGCAATACCGCTGAAGACATTGCGCGGCAAGGCCTCGCCCACGTCCAGCGTCAGGCGCAGCAGCTTGGTGCTGCCTTCCACGGCCTCGGCCTTGATGATTCGCGCCACGCGCAGGTCGACTTTGCTGAAGTCGTCGATGCCGATGGTGGGCGCGATGGCCTCGCCGCCAGGGTGCGCGGGCGGTGCCTCTACCGGGGCGGCGGGCATCAGCGCTTCCAGCAGCTTCGGGTCGACACGCTGCATCAGGTGCTGATACGTGCCAATGGCATGTGTGCCCAGCGCACGGTGGGCGTCGGCCCAGCGCAGGGGGTCGATCTTCAGGAAGGCTTCCACCTGCGCGGCCAGGGCGGGCAGCACGGGCTTCAGGTACAGGGTCAGCAGCCGGAAGGCTTCGATGCAGGTGCTGCACACGTCGTGCAGCGCGGCGGCGGCTTCAGGGTTCTTGGCCAGTTCCCAAGGCTTGTGCTGGTCAACGTATTCGTTGACGCGGTCGGCCAGGGCCATCACGTCGCGCAGGGCCTTGGCGAATTCGCGCTGCTCGTACATCGCGGCGATGTCTTCGGCTGGCGCACGCAGGCCGTCCAGCAAAATCCTGCCTTCGACACCCAGGTCGGCGCTGAGCACGCCATTGAAACGTTTGCTGATGAACCCGGCGCTGCGGCTGGCGATGTTGATGAACTTGCCGACCAGGTCGCTGTTGACGCGGGCGGCGAAGTCATCGGGGTTGAAGTCCAGGTCTTCGACGCGCGACGTGAGCTTGGCGCAGAGGTAGTAGCGCAGCCATTCGGCGTTCAGCCCCAGTTCGAGGTAGCGCAAGGGGCTGATGCCGGTGCCGCGGCTCTTGCTCATCTTCTCGCCGCTGACGGTCAGGTGGCCGTGCACGTGTATGCGGTCGGGCGTCTTGCGGCCACTGAACTTCAGCATCGCCGGCCAGAACAGGGTGTGGAAGGTGACGATGTCCTTGCCGATGAAGTGAATCTGTTCCAGCGCCGGGTCGGCCAGATACGCATCGACGTCCAGCCCCAGGGCGGCAAAACGCGCGTGCAGGCTGGCCAGGTAGCCCACGGGCGCGTCCAGCCAGACGTAGAAGTATTTGCCGGGCGCGTCGGGCACCTCGATGCCGAAGTAGGGCGCGTCACGGCTGATGTCCCAGTCGCCCAGCAGCGGCTTGCCGGACTCGTCGCGCACGAACCATTCCCGGACCTTGTTCGCGACCTCGGTCTGCAGCCGGCCGTCTTGCGTCCACCGTTCCAGAAATTCGACGCAGCGCGGGTCGGACAGCTTGAAGAACAGGTGTTCGCTGCTGCGCAGCACGGGCGTGGCGCCGCTGAGCGCCGAGCGCGGGTTCTTCAGGTCGGTGGGGGCGTAGACGGCGCCGCAGACTTCGCAGTTGTCGCCGTACTGGTCGGGGGCGCCGCAGCGTGGGCAATCGCCCTTCACGAAGCGGTCGGGCAGGAACATGCCCTTTTCGGGGTCGAACAGCTGTTCGACCACGCGGCTGTCAATCAGCCCGTTGGCCTTCAGGTCGCGGTAGATGGCCTGGGCCAGGGCGTGGTTCTCGGGCGAGTCGGTGCTGTGCCAGTGGTCGAAGGCGATGTGGAAGCCGTCGAAGTAGGGCATGCGGCCGGCGGCGATCTGGGCCACGAAGGCCTGCGGGGTGAGCCCGGCCTTTTCGGCTGCGATCATGATCGGCGCGCCATGGGCATCGTCGGCGCAGACGAAGTGCACTTCGTGGCCGCGCATGCGCTGAAAGCGCACCCAAGTGTCGGCCTGGATGTATTCCATGACGTGCCCGATGTGCAGCGGGCCGTTGGCGTAGGGCAGGGCGGTGGTGACGAAGAGCTTGCGGGTCATCCACGAAGTTTAGGCGGGCCAGCTGGGCGCCGCCACGCGTCGCGGTTGCCGGCCGCTTTGGGATCGCCTTTCGCCTTGCGGACGTCTTGCGAACGCTTGCTAGAGGCCTGCTAGAGGCCTGCTAGAGGCTTGCTAGAGGCGCGCTACAGGGCCTGCTACCTCGGTACCGGGTGCGCCAGGTTGCGCAGCATGGTCGGGCCGGCGTGGCGTTCGATGTCGGCCATCAGGCCCTTGAACCAGCCCAGCGGCGCCAGGGCTTCCAGGGTCACGAACATCGGGCCGACCAGCAAGCCGACCAGGTCGTCGGCGAAGGCTGGCTTGCTGCCTTCGTAATAGTGGCCGATGAACTGGATGACCCAGCCCAGCACGAAAGCGCCCAGGCCCCAGGCCAGCCACACGCCCCAGGGCGAATTCGGCACCTGGTGCGCCAGCAGCAGCAGCACGCCCACGGCCACTGTGGTGGCCGCACCAATGCCCAGGTGGCCGCGGCTCAAGTACCACAGCGCCATCACGGCATACACGGCCCAGGCCAGGGTGACGGCACGCCCGCCCACCACGAACTGCGCCCCGGCCAGCAGCACGCCAAGGCCGAAAACGATCAACGGCACACCGACGAAGTGGGTGACGATGTTGCGCTGGTCGCGGTGGTACTGGGCGTACTGCTGCAGCAATGTGCTGGCGCTTCGGAACGGGCTGGCCATGGTGGGTCTCTCCTTGCTGGGCCCACTTTAGCGCGGGCTTCTAGAATCGGTTGGCAGTAAATACGCCAAAACAGCACGCCAAAACAGCGCCAAATCAAAATGAAAGCCGGGATCGAGATGACATGAGCATCAAGAGCGACAAATGGATTCGCCGCATGGCCCAGGCACACGGAATGATCGAACCCTTCGAACCCGGCCAGGTGCGCACATCGCCAGCCGGCCAGCGCATCGTGAGCTACGGCACCAGCAGCTACGGGTACGACATCCGCTGTGCGCGAGAGTTCAAGGTATTTACCAACATCTACAGCACCGTGGTGGACCCGAAGAACTTCGACGAGAAGAGCTTTGTCGACATCGAAGGCGATGTCTGCATCATTCCGCCCAACAGCTTTGCGCTGGCGCGCACGGTCGAATACTTCCGCATTCCGCGCAACGTGCTGACCATCTGCCTGGGCAAGTCGACCTATGCCCGCTGCGGCATCATCGTCAACGTCACGCCTTTAGAGCCCGAATGGGAAGGCTATGTGACGCTTGAATTCAGCAACACCACGCCGCTGCCGGCGAAGATTTACGCTGGCGAGGGCTGCGCGCAAGTGCTGTTTTTCGAAAGCGACGAGGTCTGCGAGACCAGTTACAAAGACCGCGGCGGCAAGTACCAGGGCCAGGTAGGCGTGACGTTGCCCAAGACCTGAGCGCCTTGGCGGCTGGGCGGCTGGGAACCTCAGGCCTTCGGGTGCGCAGCTTTGCCCTGGTTGGGGCTACTTTGAGTCGGATTTCGCCCTTATGCAGATTTCGCCCCTCTTTTCAAGGCTTGTCTTCGGCCCGCGCGGACCAAGATGCGGTGCACGTCGGCAAGCACTGCCGAGTCCCGGAGATGCCCATGTCAGCCGCCCAAGACCGCGAGTTCGGTGCCACTGCGATAGCTGCCCCAGCATGCGCCCCGGTCATGCCCCTGCCGATCATCGCCATGGCCAGCTTCCGCCGCCTGATGGCACGTGAAGGCCACAGCGTGGACCTGGCCCGCATGTGCGTGGACCGTCAATACGCCTTCGACTGCCTGGCGTGTGCGCACACCAGCGCCGAAGAAGGCCTGCGCCGCGCCGCGCTGGCGCTGTTTGCCACCTACGACCGCAACGCCGCGCTGGGCGCAGCGCACTGAGCACTGAGCACTGATCACTGAGCACCGTTACCGACCCGAAAGCGGGCTAGCCACAGCAGGGCGGCAGCACAATGCATCGCAGCCAACAAACGGAGGCGCGCGATGAAGTGGGAAGACCAGGAACGCAGCAGCAATGTCGAAGACCGCCGCGGTAACGGTAACGGTAGCGGCAGAGGCAGAGGCAGAGGCGGCGGCTTACCGCGCATCGGCGGCAGAGGCGTGGGCATCGGCACCATCGCCATCGCCCTGGTAGCGGGCTGGATCTTCGGCATCAACCCGATGACCGTGCTGGGACTGCTCAGCGGCGGCGGCGGCGCGCCCATCCAGGCGCAGGCCCCTGCAGGCCCGGCGCCGGCACCACCACAGAGCGACCAGATGGCGCAATTCGTCAGCACGGTGCTGCGTGACACCGAACTGGCCTGGCAGCAGGTTTTCCGCGCCAATGGCCAGCAATACCAGCCGCCCAAGCTGGTGCTGTTTCGCGGCAGCACGCCCACCGCCTGCGGCACGGGCGATTCGGCCATGGGCCCGTTCTACTGCCCGGGCGATTCGAAGGTCTACCTTGACCTGGACTTCTTCGACACGCTGGCCCGCCGCATGGGCGCGCCGGGCGATTTCGCCCAGGCCTACGTCATTGCGCACGAGGTTGGCCACCATGTGCAAAACCTGCTGGGCATCACCGGCAAGGTGGATGCGATGCGCGGCCGCATCTCGGAACGCGACATGAATGCACTGTCGGTGCGCGTCGAGCTTCAGGCCGACTGCTTCGCCGGCGTCTGGGCCAAGTTGTCGCAGGGCGGCAAGATTCGTTATGACCAGGGCGACATCCAGGAAGGCCTGAATGCCGCAGCGCAGATTGGCGACGACACCCTGCAACGCCAGTCGCGCGGCACGGTCGTGCCCGAAAGCTTCACGCATGGCAGCAGCCAGCAGCGCATGAGCTGGTTCAAGCGCGGGCTGGACAGCGGCAGCGTGCAGCAGTGCAACACCTTTGACGTCAAGCAGCTTTAGTCTGGCGGGGTAGCGGCGCGCGCGGCTTAAAGGGCTCAAAGGGTTCTAACGGCTCAAACAGCTCAAACAGCTCAAACGCCTCAAACGCCTCAAACTGCTAAAGCGGCTCAAAACTCTCAAGCGGCTGTGTCGGTTGCATCTGCCGCATCTGCCGCATCGGCTGCTATCGCTGAACCTGCGGCCGATTCGTCCGCCGGGGCCGCTGCGGTCGCCATGGCCGCTGCCGCTTCTCGCAGCCGCGCCTGCAGCCCCGAATGACGCTGCGTGGGCGTCGCCACCGCGCTCGCCACCGCTGCCGTTGTTGCCGCCAGCGCCACATGGTGGCGGGCGCGGGTGACGGCGGTGTAGAGCAGTTCACGCGTCAGCACCCGGCTGGCATGGGCGGGCAGGGCCACCAGCACGGCGTCGAATTCCGAACCCTGCGACTGGTGCACGGTCATCGCGAATGCGGTTTCGTGCACGGGCAGACGCGCTGGCGCAATGGCGCGCCAGCCGCTGGGCTGGCGCGCGTCTGCGAACCAGACCCGCAGCCCGGTGCCATCGGCTGCAGGCAGGGCGATGCCGATGTCGCCGTTGAACAGCCCCAGCGTCGGGTCGTTGCGCCGCACGCCCACGGGGCGGCCTGCGAACCAGGGCGACAGCGCGTCGGCGCCTGCGGGTTGCAGCGCCGCCAACCGGTCCCGGGCGTGTTGCGCCAGTTGCTGGTTCAACGTGGTCACGCCTTGCGGGCCTTCGCGCACGGCACACAGCACGCGAAAGCGGGCCAGTGCGGCGTGCGCCTGGGCGGGGTCGGCCGGGTGCTGAAGCAAGGTGTCCAGATAAGGTTCGTAGGCCTCGCGCGCGTGCGCCAGCGTGGCTGGGCCGGGTGCGGACAGTGCGAGCGCCGTGCCCCCGGCCTGCAGCAGCGCCTGGGCGCCGCGCGCGTCGCCCAGGCGCACGGCGGTGGCCAGGCGGCCGATGGTGGAATCGGCGGCGAAGCGGTGGTTCTGCGTCAACCACACCACGCTGTCGGGCAAGGCCGCCGGGGCTGTGCTGGCGGGCGGCTGGATGGCCGAAGCCGGCACGCCGCACAGGGCGGCCAGGGCCAGGCGGGTGGCTTCGCTCAACGCCGGGCTGGCGCTGAGGTCGGCGAACACGGCGCCTGACTCAACCGCCGCGAGCTGGTCCTTGTCGCCCAGCAGCACGATGCGGGCATTCGGCGGCACGGCGTCCAGCAGGCGCCGGGCCAGGGCCAGGTCCAGCATCGAGGCTTCGTCGACGACCAGGGCGTCGATGGCCAGCGGCTGCCCAGCGTGGTGCCGGAAGCGGCCGGGTTCGTCGGTCGCGCCCAGCAGGCGGTGCACGGTGCTGGCTGCGGTGGGTAGGCTGTCGCGCAGGGCCGCGGGCAGGCTGGCGGCGCGCGCCTGCAG
>JBBQAW010000252.1:0-6191 GCA_038316815.1 Burkholderiales bacterium | reverse complement strand
GACCAAGCAAGCAAACGGAAAACATCGAACGGACAGACGAGCAAACGTCAGCAGCGGGCCAATCGTTGAAGCTCATCCACCGGCAAATCTGTGGCATTCAGTTTCTCTTCAAGGTCGCCTCGACGGACGGACAAATGAACGTCCGCAATGGGCCGCAAGCAGCCCTCCACTTCACCGCATCCCCAGCCCCAGCCCCAACACCATGCAAGCTCTGAAAGGCCTGGCCCTGTTACTGCTCTGCCAGTCGGCCGGCGAGGCCGCGGCGCGTGGCTTGGGCCTGCCGTTGCCAGGCCCGGTGCTCGGCATGCTGCTGCTGCTGGGGCTGCTGGCAGTGCCTGCGGTGCGTGAACCTGTGGCCGAAGCCGCCGATGCCTTGCTGCAGCATTTGTCATTGCTGTTCGTGCCAGTGGGTGTGGGCGTCATCACGCACGTGGCGGTGGTGGCTGAATATGGCTTGCGTATCGGCATCGTCTTGCTGCTGTCCACGCTGGTCGGGCTGGTGGTGACGGCTGGCCTGCTGCAGGCCCTGCTGCGGTCCGACGGCTTTGCCCAGGACGGGGGCTGAAGGCATGCAGAACTTCGTCGAGCTCTGGGTCTATCTCTCAGCCACGCCGCTGTTCGGTCTGACGGCCACGCTCGTGTTTTACGTGCTGGCACAGGGCGTATCGCAGCAGCTGGGCCATCCGCCATTGGCCAACCCCGTGCTTTGGACCGTGCTGGGCCTGGCCGCGCTGCTGACGCTGACCGGGACGCCCTACCCGACCTACTTCGCGGGCGCGCAATTCATCCACTTCCTGCTCGGCCCGGCGGTCGTGGCGCTGGCCTGGCCGCTGTGGCAGCGCCGTGCTGAACTGCGCCGGCGCTGGTGGGCCCTGTTGCTGGCCGCGCTGGTGGGTGGCAGCGCGGCTGCCGGCACGGCCGTGGCGGTGGGCTGGGCCCTGGGTTTGCCGACGCCGGTGCTGGCCTCGCTGGCGCCCAAAAGCGTGACGGCGCCGGTGGCCATGGGCATTGCGCAGCAGCTGGGTGGCATCCCGGCGCTGGCAGCTGTTTTCGCTGTTCTCACGGGCTTGCTGGGCGCGCTGTTGGCCAAGCCGGTGTTCGACCTGCTGCGCCTGCGCGCGCCTGAAGTGCGCGGCTTTGCCATTGGCACGGCGTCGCACGGCATTGGCGCGGCGCGCGCGATGCAGGTTCACCCCGCTGCCGGTGCTTACGCTGCGCTGGCACTGGGCCTGCAGGTTCTTCTGGCCGCATTGCTGATGCCTGCGGCCCTTTCCATGTTGTCCCCCTGACCCCCAACCCATGCAAACCCAACTGGCCCCTGAATTCAAGGACACGCGCGACGGCCAGGCCGCCGAGGCCATCCTGCGCAAGTGTGTGCATTGCGGTTTTTGCAACGCCACCTGCCCGACGTACCAGCTGCTGGGCGACGAGCTGGACGGCCCGCGCGGCCGCATCTACCTGATGAAGCAGGTGCTTGAAGGCGCGCCCGTCACGCGCAGCACCCAGCTGCACCTGGACCGCTGCCTGACCTGCCGCAACTGCGAAACCACCTGCCCCAGCGGGGTGGAATACGGGCACCTGGTAGACATCGGCCGCAAGATCGTCGAAGAACGCGTCGAGCGGCCGTTCAAGGAAAAGTCGCTGCGCTGGCTGCTGAAGGAAGGGCTGACATCACCGCTCTTCGGCCCGGCCATGAAAGTGGGACAGATGGTGCGCCCGTTGCTGCCCGCAGCGCTGCAGAACAAGGTGCCCGCGCCCCAGGGCAAGCGCGCCCACCAGTGGCCCACACGCAGCCACAAGCGCAAGGTGCTGATGCTGCTGGGCTGCGTGCAACCGGCGATGATGCCCAACATCAACAGCGCCACCGCGCGCGTGCTGGACGCTGCCGGTATCCAGACTCTGGTGGCCGACGGTGCGGGTTGCTGCGGCGCCCTGCGCACGCATCTGAACGACGCTGAAGGCGGCCTGACGGATGCCAGGCGCAACATCGACGCCTGGTGGCCCCTGGTCGACGGGCTGACTTCAGAAGGCCGGGTCGAAGCGATCGTGATGAACGCCAGCGGTTGTGGCGTGGCCGTGAAGGACTATGGCCACGCATTGGCGCACGACGAGGCTTATGCCGACAAGGCGCGCCGCGTCAGCGAATTGACGCGCGATCTGAGCGAACTGCTGCCCGACCTGGCCGCTGCGCTGAAGGGCAAGCTGCGCAAGGGGCAAGCGCCGCGCAAGCTGGCCTTCCATCCGCCCTGCACGCTGCAGCATGGGCAGCAGTTGCGGGGCGGGGTCGAGACCCATCTGCAGGCCCTGGGCTTCGATGTCAGCGTGGCCACCAACGAAAGCCACCTGTGCTGCGGCAGCGCCGGCACCTACAGCGTGCTGCAGCCTGTGCTGGCCACGCAGTTGCGCGACCGCAAGCTGGGCCACCTGGCGCCGCTGCAGCCGCAAGCCATCATCAGCGCCAACATCGGCTGCATCCAGCACCTGCAAAGCGGGACGGCCACGCCCGTGAAGCATTGGGTGGAAGTGCTGGACGAAGCCCTGGCCTGAGAGGCTGAGAGTCTTTCGATCATGCCCACTCATCACGGCAGAAGACGCCCGCTCGTCGTTGCAAATGCGCGCCATAGCGAGAGCTATGGCTGTGCTTTGCGCGTGGACCGGACGCCTTTTGACGCGCTGCTCGATCCCGCTCGAACGACGCTCAGCCTCTGAGGCGCCATCTTCATTTCAACAGCACACACAGGAGACTTGGCGAATGACCCGATGGGCCCGCTTCACACACGCCGGCCAAGCCGTGCACGGCAGCGTGCAGGGCGACAGCGTGCACCTGCACACCGGCCTGCCCTGGGCCGATGCGCAGCCCACTGGCGAGGTGCTGCCCCTCGCCGGCCTGGCCTGGTTGCCGCCCTGCGTGCCGGGCAAGATCGTCGGTCTGTGGAACAACTTTCGCGCTGCAGCTCAAAAGAACGGCTGGGCGCAGCCAGCCGAGCCGCTGTACTTTCTGAAGTCGCCCGACAGCGCGGCCGCGCACGAGCAGGCCATTTCGGCGGTAGCGGCTGACGTGGGACGCGTGGCTTATGAAGGCGAACTGGCCATCGTCATCGGCCGGCCGGTGCATCGCATCGCACGGGAAGACGCGGCAGCCGCCATCTTCGGCTACACCTGCGCCAACGACGTCACAGCCATCGAACTGTTGAACCGCGACGCCAGTTTTCCGCAATGGACGCGCGCCAAGAGCTTTCCTGGATTTGGTGCCTTCGGCCCCTGGATCGACACCGGCTTCAACCCCGCCAGTGCCTTGTTGCGCACCCGGGTGGGCGGGCGGGAGCGCCAGAACTACGCGCTTTCGGACATGTTCTTCGGGCCCGAAGAACTGGTCTGGCGGCTGTCGCAAGACATGGCGTTGGCGCCGGGCGACCTCATCCTGTGTGGCACCTCGCTGGGGGTGCTGCCGATGAAGCCGGGCACGGCGGTCGAAGTCGACATCGACGGGTTGGGCACGCTGCGCAACGTTTACGGCTGACGCTGCGTCAACCCGCCACCGCCGCTTGAGCCGGCGAGTGCCGGCTTGCGCCGCAGCGCCAGCAGCACGCCCGCAACCAGCAGGCCGATACCTGCCATCGTGAGCGCTTCGGGCGCCTGGCCGCGCAGCATGAAGGCATAGGTCAGCGCGGCCAGGGTCTCGAAGACGATGAGCTGGCCCACCAGGGTGGTGGGCAGGCGCTGGCTCGCTTCGTTCCAGCACAGGGTGCCCAGCCAGGACGCCAGCAGCCCCAGGGCCAGCATCAGCGCGATGAAGCGCTCGGGCGTGGGGCCGAAGGGCATGGCCACAGCAGCAGTCGAACCGCTACCAGCCAATGCCGTCCAGGCCCAGAACCCGGCATAGCCCACCAGCGCCAGCGGCAAGGTGGCGATGCCCTGCGCCGTGGCCCAGGTGCCGGGGCTGCGGTCGGGGTGGGCGCGCAGCCAGTCGGCATTGCGCAGCGGGTACCAGGTCCAGCAGACCACGGCGCCCACGGCCAGCAGGGCGCCCAGCGCGTAGCGGGACAGGTCGGCCTGGGGCTGGACGCGCAGCTGCTGCAGTTCGACGTGGTTGACCAGGCCGATGCCGGCGGCAATCAGCAGCAGCGAAGGCAGCAGCTGCGCCCAGGGCAGGGTGCCGTCGCGCGCGGCGTCGCGCCGGTTGCTGACCAATGCAATGACGACCGGCAGGGTGCCGATGATCATCGTCGGCAAGGGCGCGCCGGCACGCTGAATGGCCGCGGACAGGCACAGGTAGTACAGCAGGTTGCCCACCAGGGCCAGCTTGGTGGCTTCCAGCCAGTCGGCACGCGTGAGCTGGCGCATGCGCTGGCGGCCCAGCCAGGCCAGGGGCAGGGCGATCAGGCCGAAAGCCAGGTAGCGGCCGAATGACAGAAGCGCCGCCGGGTATTGCGGCAACAGCAAGGGCACGACGAAGACCAGGCCCCACATCAGGCCGGCGGCCAGGGCGAAGAGGGTTCCAGTGAGCAGGGCGTGGCGGTGGGGCATCAGCCCGTGAGTGTCGCCTGAGCGCTGCTGGTGTTGCCGCTTCGACTTTTATGGGTGCGCCTTCTCCAGTGCTGGGGCCGCCGGTTGAAGAGTGCCGGCGAACCTGGCGAACCAGCCGAACAGGCAGTGATGCAGTAAGGCAGTGAAGCAGTGAAGCAGTGAAGCAGTCAGGCGGTCACGCGCCGGCGCCGCTGCCAGGCCAGCAGCCCGGCCAAGCCCAGGCCGAACAGCGCGTAAGTGGCAGGCTCGGGAATTACCGCCACGTACACCAGCCCCAGCAAATTGCCTGCGCCGGTGGAGCCGATCGAAGTGGCTGCACCGGTGACCAGGTTGAGCGAATAAAGCTGGTCGGTGCTGTTGTCGACCAGGAACATGGTCTGCAGGTCGGCGGCGTAAGCCAGCCCGTTCGGGTTGGTCGACCCGAACAGCGACCCGACCAAGGCGACCGAACCGTTGGCGCGGTTGATGGTGTAGAGCGAATCGGTGCCCGAATTCGTCATGTACATGACGTTGTTCGTCGAGTCGTATCCCAGGTTGTTGAACGAAGTGAAGCCGATGCTGCCCACCAGCGTGGCTGCGCCGGTGACGGTGCTGATGCTGTAGAAGCTGTTGGGTGTGGACGACGCGCCGTACAGCGTGCCGGTGCTGCTGTCCCATTCCAGGCCATGCATGACGACGGGAGTGCCGTAGCCGCCGACCAGGGTGGCGTTGCCGGTGCCCAGGTCCAGCGTGTAGAGCGAGTCGTTGTTCGTGCTCGTCAGGAAAACGGTGTTGCTGGCCGGGTCATAGGCCAGCCCGGCGGTGGTGCCGGCGTTGGTGCTGATGGTGCCCACCTGCACGCGCGTGCCTGTAGCCGGGTCGATGGTGAACAGCCCGCGCGCTGAATCCACCGCATACAGCGTTCCCAGCGCCGCCTGGGCTGCGGGCAGGGCGCAAACCAGCACCAGGCTGGCAACAGTTTTAAAAACAGTGTGCGTCATGGTGCGGGACTCCTGCGTGTGGAAAGTCAGGGCTGGACCTGCGCCGATGTTGTGCTGCAATCCTTGTTGATGCCCACCCCTTGAACGGGGGGGGTTAGCTGCAAGGAGACCGGCCCCGATGGAGAAAGAATTTCTGCTCGCCCTGGACCAGGGCACGTCCAGTTGCCGTGCCATCGTCTTTCACCGCAGTGGTCGCATCCACGCTCTGGCGCAGCGCGAATTCACACAGTATTTCCCGCAGCCGGGCTGGGTCGAGCACGACGCGGACGAGATCTGGGACGTTCAGTTCGCCGTGGCGCAGCAGGCGCTGGCGCAAAGCGGCTTGCAGCCGGCCGACATCGCCGCCATCGGCATCACCAACCAGCGTGAAACCACGGTGCTGTGGGACCGCGCCAGCGGCCGGCCGCTGCACCGCGCCATCGTCTGGCAAGACCGCCGCACCGAAGCGCTGTGCAGTGATTTGCGCGCGCGCGGGCTGGCGGACACGGTGCGCGCCGACACCGGTCTCGTCATCGACCCGTACTTCAGCGCTACCAAGCTGCGCTGGCTGCTGGACCACGTGCCCGGCGCACGCGCGAAGGCCGAAGCCGGCCATCTGGCTTTCGGCACCATCGACAGCTGGCTGCTGTGGCGGCTGACGCAGGGGCAGGTGCACGCCACCGACCTCAGCAATGCCGCGCGCAC
>JBBQAW010000251.1:0-6200 GCA_038316815.1 Burkholderiales bacterium | reverse complement strand
GGATGCCGGTACTTCGTCTGCCTCTGCCAGCATGCCCAGCATCAGCCCGCATTCCTTCTGCAGCAGCAGCACTTCCAGCAGGTCGCTGACCTCTTCGGTGTGGCTGATGATGTAGTGCCGCAGCGCTTCGCGGCCGAAGAGGCCGATGGCTTCGCGCGCGTACTCAAAAATCGCCAGTTCGCCCTGTACGAGTTCGGAATACACGGCCCCGCGCACCCGCAACGCCCGCGCGTCGCTCAGCAACTGCAGCAGCAGGGCGCGGCGGCCGGCTTCGTTCAGCGCGATGTAGTCGGGGCAAATGCGCGCCACCTGCAGCAGTTCAGCCACCACCGCTTCGTGCTTGTCGCTGCTTTGGCGCAGGTCCAGCGTGGCCAGGTGGAAGCCGAACACCTGCACGGCGCGCATCAGTGGCGTCAGGCGCGGGCCCACCAGGGCTGCGGCGTGGTGGGTCTTGAGCGAACGTGCAATCACCTGAAGGTCGGCCAGCAACTCTTCGGGCGCGGTGTAGGCGTCTTGTGGCGGCAGCGCATGGCGCAGCGCTTCGGTGCCCGTCAGCGCACGCAATGTGGCAGCCAGGCGCGCGTAGATGTAGACCAGCACGCGGCGGTAGGGTTCGTCCGCGCGATGCGGGTTCTGGTCGGGCGAACGGCTGGCGAGGTTCAGCATGTCAGGAGACACCGGCGCCAGGGTGCCGCTCATCGACAGTTCAGTGCCCAGGGCGTGCACTTCGCGCAGGTAGTGACGCAACGCCACTTCGGCCTGCCGGCACAGGGCATTGCGCATCGTGCCGGCGCTGACGTTGGGGTTGCCGTCGCGGTCGCCGCCAATCCAGTGCCCCATGCGCAGAAAAGGCGCGATGGCATGGCCGGGCAGGGCGCGTTCAATCTCGCCATACAGGCGCGGAATTTCGCGCAGGAAGGTGGCGTCGTAGTACGTCAGCGCGTTCTCGATCTCGTCAGACACCGTCAGCTTGGTGGTGCGCAGCATGCGGGTCTGCCAGAGTTGCGTGATGCGGGCCCGGATCAGCGCTTCGTTGTCAGCGCCGCGCCCGCCCAGCCGTTCGGCCGGGCTGAGTTCGTCGCGCAACTCGACCAGTTCGGCCAGGGCGCGTTCGGCGTCCAGAATGCTCTTGCGCTGCACCTCGGTCGGGTGGGCCGTCAGCACCGGGGCGATGTAGGCGCCCTGCAGCACCTGCGCGATGTCGGCGGCGCGGTGGTCGGCGCGGTGCAGGCGTTCAAAGGCCACGGCGAGCGAGCCTTCCTGCTGGTGGCCTTCGCGTTCGTGGATGGCGCGGCGTCGCACATGGTGGCGGTCTTCGGCAATGTTGGTCAGGTGGCTGAAGTAGCTGAAGGCGCGTATCACGGTCACCGTCTGGTCGGCTGAAAGGTTCTTCAGCAGCCGGTCCAGAACACGGCCGGCGCTGGCGTCGGCCTTCAAGCGGTAGGCCACCGACAACTGCCGTACGCGTTCGATCAGATCGAAGGCTTCCAGGCCTTCCTGTTCGCGGATGACGTCGCCCAGGATGCGGCCCAGCAAACGAATGTCTTCGACCAGGGGCTTGTTCTTTGCCGCTGCGTCGCCGTTTTCGTGGGTAGTCCGGGGCTTGTGAGCAGACTTGCGAGCTGGCATGTGATCGAGCTTGCGAGCTGGCATGTGATCGGGCTTGCGAGCCGGCATGTGAGCCTGCACGCCAGCGGGCTTGCTCAGGGTCTTGGCGGCGTTGCGGGTGCTGGGCATGGCGCTGTCATGAATGCGTAACCAGATTACAGATGATGCACGCAAGCCGCGTGCCGGCAGCGGCTGTGGCGCTGGCGATAATCAGGTCCATGAGCCCCGACACCCCCACCATCATTGCCACCCGTGAAAGCCGTCTGGCCCTATGGCAGGCCGAACATGTGCGCGACGCGCTGACGGCACGCTTCGGCCTGAACGTCGAACTGCTGGGCATGACGACCCAGGGCGACCAGATCCTGGACCGCGCACTCAGCAAGGTGGGTGGCAAGGGCCTGTTCGTCAAGGAACTGGAAACGGCGCTTGAGGAAGGCCGTGCCCAGCTGGCCGTGCATTCGCTGAAAGACGTGCCGATGGACCTGCCTGAAGGTTTTGCGCTGGCCGCCGTCTGGGAACGCGAAGACCCGCGAGATGCCTTCGTCAGCAACCGCTACGCCAGCTGGGCTGATCTGCCCCAGGGTGCCGTTGTCGGCACCAGCAGCCTGCGCCGCGTCACGCAACTGCTGGCGCTGCGACCCGACCTGCAGATCGAACCCCTGCGCGGCAACCTGGACACCCGGCTGCGCAAGCTCGACGAAGGCGGCTTCGACGCCATCGTGCTGGCCGCCGCCGGGTTGATGCGTTTGAAGCTGGCCGAACGCATCCGTTCGCGTTTTGAGCCCGGCCAGATGATCCCGGCCGCCGGTCAGGGCGCCCTAGGCATCGAAGTGCGCGAAGACGCCACGGCGCTGCGTGCGCTGTTGCGCCAGACCATCCACATTCCCACCTTCCTGGCCGCGCACGCCGAACGGGCCGTTTCTCGCGCACTGGGTGGCAGCTGCAGCATGCCGCTGGCGGCCCATGGCACTTGGCACGGCGGCAGCTTGCAACTGGTGGCGGCACTGGGCGACAGCGTGGACCTGAAGCGGCCGCTGCTGCACGCCCAGGTGCAGGCCGACATCGCGCTGGAAGTCGACAGCGAAGCGGCAGCCCGCCGCCTGGGCGAAGAGGCCGCCATGGCGTTGCGCGCGCTGGGCGCTGGCAGCTACTTGTCGCCCGGGCCGTGAAACTGATCGTCACCCGCCCGCTCGGCCAGGCCGCGCCGTGGGTGACGCGGCTGCAAGCCCTGGGGGTCGAAGCCCAGGCTCTGCCGCTCATCCAGATCGAGCCGCTGGGCGACGCTGCCCCGGTGCGTCAGGCCTGGGCGCGGATGTCTTCTTACGCCATGGTCGTTTTCGTCAGCGCCAATGCGGTGCAATATTTCTTTTCTGCGGCACCGGGCGTGCGGCCTGGCGACCCCGGGCGCTGGCCTGCCGGCGTCTGGGCCGGATCGACCGGGCCGGGTACGACTGCGGCGCTGCTGGCCGTGGGCGTGGGGCGTACGGCGCTGGTCGAGCCGCCGCCGGACGCTAAAAACTACGATTCCGAAGGCCTGTGGGAAGAGCTGCAGTTCCGGCCCTGGTCGGGCAAGCGCGTATTGGTGGTACGCGGCGAAGAAGGGCGTGACTGGCTGGCCGACGCCCTGCGCGCACGCGGCGCCGAAGTTGAGTTCGTGGCCGCCTACCGGCGGTGTCCGCCGCGGCTGGATGGCGCCGGGCGTGTGTTGCTGGACGAAGCCCTTGCCGAACCCGAAGGCCATGTCTGGCACTTCAGCAGCAGCGAGGCCATCGGCTACCTTCTGCAGCTGGGCCGCTTGCACCGGCCACCGGCCGCTTGGCCGCTGAGCCGCGCGCTGGCCTCGCACCCGCGCATTGCCCAGACGGCACGCGATGCCGGTTTCGGCAGCGTGCAGGAGGTCGCTGCCAACGTGCAGGCCGTTGCCGATTGGCTGGCCAGCCCGGACGTCCCGCGCAAGAAGCAGCGGCGTCCCTAGAATCGGCCCCATGCCCTGCGCCCGCGCCCGTGACCGAAGCCGACACCTCTCAGCCTGAGCCCTTTTCAGCGGCTCCTTCCGGGGCCAGTGCAGCGCCTGCGCCCGCCGCGGCCATGCCTGGGGCCGGGCGTTGGATAGCCGCTGGCGCAGTGCTTCTGGCCGCGCTGGCGAGCGCGGCCATGGCTTTCGCATGGAACACCCAGCAGCGCGTCAAGGCGCTGGAAATCGAGCTGGTGAAGCGGCAGCAAGACAGCGGCAGCCAGGCCACCGAAGCCCGCACCCTGGCACGCCAGGCCGAAGCCGTGGCCCGGGAAGTGGCTGGCCGCGTGGCTTTGCTGGACGCCCGTGTGGCCGAGAGCAGCCTGCAACGCACGCAGTTCGAAGACCTGGTGCAGTCGCTGGCACGTTCACGCGACGAAAACGTGCTGGCCGATATCGACACGGCGCTGCGTGTGGCCCTGCAGCAGGCGGCCATCACGGGTAGCGTCGATCCTCTGGTCGTGACCCTGCGCCAGGCCGACGAACGCCTGGCCCGCCACAACCAGCCGCGGCTGGAAAGGGTGCGCCGCGCCGTGGCGCAAGACCTGGACCGCGTGCTTGCAGCGGGCGGCTCGGATGTCGGGGTGCTGACCCAGCGCCTGGACGAATTGATCCGCCTGGTCGACGAACTGCCGATGGTGTCGCAGGCTGAACGCCGTACTGGCCGGGCAGCCCCGCGGGCAGGAGCCATGGCAGCCAGTGCTGCGAATGCTGCTACTGCTGTCAATGCTGCCAAAGCCGCTACGGCCGCCAGAGCTGCTTCGGCTGCATCGGCTGCGCCCGGCCCCGAAACTGCCGCTTCGGCTGGCGCTGGCGACAGCCATTGGGGCCGCCTGATCGGCCAGCGCGGCCGCGACGTCTTTGCGCATGTCTGGGCCGAAATCAAGGGCCTGGTGCGCGTGACAAGCATCGAGTCACCCGATGCCATGCTGCTGGCACCGGAACAGGCCTGGTACCTGCGCGAAAACCTCAAGCTGCGGCTGCTGAATGCCCGCCTGGCCTTGCTTTCGCGGCAGTTCGATACCGCGCAGCTTGACCTGCGCGACGCCCAAGCAGCAATGGACCGCTACTTCGACCGCGGCGCACGCCGGGTGCAGCAAAGCAGCGAGCTGCTCAAGCAGGTGGCGGCTGAGGCGCGCGCGGTCACGGTGCCGCGGCCCGACGCCACGCTGGCCGCCATCGCCACGGCTGCGGCCGGGCGATAAAGAGGCGAAACGCGCATGCGGGGCATCGTCTGGCTGGTGCTGCTGTTCACGGTGGCCGTGGTGGCCGCCACCTTGCTGGGCAGCAACGACGGACTGGTGACGCTGTACTGGCATGGCTGGCGCATCGATCTGTCGCTGAACCTGTTCGTGATCTTGCTCGTCGGCGGCTGTGTGCTGGGCGTGGCTGCCGTGCAGGCCTTGACGGTGTTGTGGAGCCTGCCCCGGCGCGCCAGCGAGTGGCGGGCACAACGGCGCGAACAGGCCGCACAAGGGGCCTTTCGCGAAGCCCTGGCGGAATTTTTCAGTGCCCGGTACGGCAGGGCGCGCAAAGCTGCGGAAAGGGCGCTGGCGATTCAGGACGACACGCCGGCCCTGAAGGGTGATGCTGACTTCAGGCTTCTTGCCCAGTTGCTGGCTGCGGGCAGCCTGCACCGCCTGCAGGACCGGGTCCAGCGCGACCGGTTTTTGGACCTGGCCTTGCAATCGCAGCGCAAGCCTGGCAACGCGCAGCCCACTGATGACGCCGCGCGCATGCTGGCTGCCGAATGGGCGCTGGAAGACCGTGACGCCACCCGCGCACTGGACATGCTGGGCCAGTTGCCACCGGGCGCTGCGCGCCGTACCCAGGCCCTTCGGCTGAAGCTGAAGGCCACACGCCTGGCGCGTCAGCCCGTAGAAGCGTTGCACACGGCGCGGCTGCTGGCCAACCACCAGGCCTTTTCGCCCGTGGTGGGGCAAAGCTTGTTGCGGTCGCTGGCGGGCGAGGCGCTTGAGGAGGCGCATGATGTCCAGCAACTGCAACGGCTTTGGGGCCAGTTCGACGCTTCTGACCGCCGCGACGCCTTCGTCACCGCACGCGCGGCCGCCCGTGCGGTGCACTTGCAAGCGCACGAAGATGCCCGGCAGTGGCTGCGGCCCTTCTGGGACCGCCTGGCCGAATTGAGTCGCGAGGAGCGCGAAACCGTGGCCCTGGCCCTGGTCGAAGCCTGCCCCGGCATCGGGCCGGACTGGATGCCGCGCCTGGAGAGCGCAGCCCAGGCCTTTGGCCATGAACCAGCCGTGGTGGCCGCTGTGGGCCAGGCCTATGCCGAACGCCAGCTGTGGGGCAAGGCCCGCCAATTGCTGGAGCAAGCGGCAGCAGCTGCCAGCCTGCCAAGCCGCGCCCGACGCGCTGCCTGGCGCCAATTGGCCATGTTGGCGCGCCAGCAAGGGCAGGACGCCCGCGCTGGCGAGTGTGACCGCGCAGCTGCGGCGATCGACTAAAAACACCGTGCTATAGTGCAAGGCTAAGTTGCGGCTGTAGCTCAGTTGGATAGAGTACTTGGCTACGAACCAAGGGGTCGTGGGTTCGATTCCTGCCAGCCGCACCAGAA
>JBBQAW010000250.1:0-6233 GCA_038316815.1 Burkholderiales bacterium | reverse complement strand
TGTGGGGCTACCACCGCTACAAACAGCCGCGCCCGGCCGAGGGGCCAGTGGCATGACCTGCAAGTCGTTGAAATATCTTTGCAAGGCCGCGCCATGCTGATGAACGCGCTGGCACGGCTGCTGCTGGTTGGCGTGTGGCTGCTGCACTGGCTGCCGCTGGGTGTTCTCGCGGCCCTGGGGAGCCTGCTGGGGCGCGTGCTGTACCGGCTGGCCCCTGCGCGCCGGCGCGTGGCGCTGCGCAACCTGGAACTTTGCTTTCCTGAAAAGTCGGCAGCCGAACGTGCCGCGCTGGCACGTGAACACTTCCAGTGGCTGGCGCGCAGCCTGCTGGAACGTTCGCTGCTCTGGCATGCCTCCAAGGCGCGGCTGCAGCGCTTGATTCGGGTCGAAGGCGACATCACGCTGGCCGAACGCCTGTGGCATGAAGAAAAGCGCCCCACGCTGTGGCTGGTGCCCCACTTCCTGGGCGTGGACGTGGCCGGCGCCGCCTGCCAGATTCATCAGTCGCGGCCGGGTGTGGACATCTATGCCCCGCAAAGCAACCCGGTGCTGGACGCCGCCCTGCTGCGCGGCCGCAGCCGCCTGGGTCATGACGAGTTCTATCGCCGCCAGGACGGCGCGCGCGTCGTCGTGCGTGCCATCAAGCGCGGCCTGGCCTTTTTTAACCCGGCGGATATGGACTTCGGCCCGCGAGACGCGGCTTTCGTGCCCTTCTTCGGACACCCGGCAGCCACGCTGCTGGCGCCTTCGCGCATGGCGCGCGGCCTGAACATGGTGGTGCAGCCAGTGGTGGCCGAAATGCTGCCCGGCGGCCAGGGCTATGTGGTGCGTTTCCTGCCCGCCTGGACGGACTGGCCCACCGACGATGCCGAAGCCGACGCGGCCGCGATGAACCGCTTCATAGAAGCACAGATTCGACGCTGCCCGGCGCAATACCTGTGGGTGCACAAGCGCTTCAAGAGCCGCCCGCCAGGCGAAGCGCCCCTCTATTGACCCGCCATGCCCCAAAAATTCGACCCTGCGTCCACCCCGCAGAACGGGGGGGTGCGCCGGCCCTGCAATGCTGCGGGCAGCGGCTTGCAGCGGGTATTCTGTTTCCATTGAACTGAGGAGCCTTCGATGTCCCCTACTTCCCGCCACCCATGGCAGCAAGTCCTTCTGGTTTCTTCCCTTGTCGGCATGGCAGCGCTGCTGCCGGCCACGGCCAGTGCCGCTCTCGGCGTTGCTGGCGGGTGGAATGAAAGCGTCAACGGCGACCTATCCAACGAGGGCTTGGCCCCCACCTTTGTCACGCTGGTCAGCGGTAGCAACACGCTGCGGGGCAACTCTGGCCGCAATGCCACGACCTTTGAGGTCGACCGCGACTACTTCACCATCACCATTCCAGATGGCTTCGAGCTCAACACGATGGAAGTGCTTGCAGGCACCCTGTCCATCGGCTTCGGCAGCTTCATCGGCCTGGTCAGCGGCAACACCTTCCCGATTCCGCCCGACACCGCAAGCGCCGCCGGCATGCTGGGCTGGTCACTGTTCGACGAATTCAACATTGGCGGTGACGTCCTGCTGTTCATGGCCGGCCCAACTGAGGGCTCCAGCGGCTTCACACCGCCGCTGCCTGCTGGCCAGTACACCTTCTGGGTGCAGGAAACGGGCGTTGGCGTGTCCACCTATGTCTTCGACATGTCCGTGACCGCCGTGCCCGAGCCGGCCACCGCCTTGAGCCTGCTGGCCGGCCTGGGCCTGCTGGCTGCTGCGATGCGCCGTCGCAGCTAGTGCAGTGTTCGACGCGATGCGGAACATCAAACCGCGTCTTGGTTCGCCTGGCGTCGTTGCAAATCCGCGCGATGAAAAAGAGCATCGTTGTGGTTTGCGCCTGGCCAGACAACCCAATCCATCGGTTTTCTCAAGTTCCACACCGCATCGAACTCGGCACTAGGCCGGCCGCCTGTCGCGTGGCGCGGATAATTCGGCACCATGCGACTGCGCTTCACGAAGATGCAAGGCGCGGGCAACGACTTTGTCGTGCTCGACGGTCTCGCCGCGCCCATCGCCCTGAGCAAGGCGCAACTGCAGCGCCTGGGCGACCGCCGTTTCGGCGTGGGTGCAGACCAGATATTGGCCGTCGAACGCAGCGCCACGCCGGGCGTTGATTTCCGCTACCGCATCTTCAACGGCGCCACGGGCGACGAGGTCGAACATTGCGGCAACGGCGCGCGCTGTTTCGTGCGCTACGTTCACGCCCGTGGCCTGAGCGACAAGACTACCGTGCGCGTCGAAACCATCAACAACCTGCTGACGCTGCAGCTGCAGCCCGACGGCCGCGTGACGGTGGACATGAACCGCCCCGTCTTCGAACTGGCGAAGGTGCCCTTCGACAGCCACGGCCTGCAGCCAGAAACCGAGGGCAGCTTTGAGCAATGGCGCATCGAAGGCGCTGAAGCCCACCCGCTGGCAGTGCTGTCAATGGGCAACCCGCACGCTGTGCTGCGCGTGGACGATGTCGACAGCGCCCCCGTGGCCACCCTCGGCCCGCTGATCGAAAGCCACGCCCGCTTTCCGCGCCGCGTGAACGTGGGCTTCATGCAGGTACTGTCGCGCGATGCTGTGCGGCTGCGTGTGTATGAGCGCGACGCCGGCGAAACCCTGGCCTGCGGCACCGGTGCCTGCGCCGCGGTGGTGGCGGGCATTCGCCTGGGCTGGCTGGCCCGGCGCGTGGAAGTGCAGGCCCGTGGCGGGCAGTTGCTGATTGAATGGCTAAAGGTTGAATGGCCAAAGCTTGAATGGCCGCAAGATGAATCGCCGCAAGATGAACGTTCGCCAATCCATGCCCCGGTGCTGATGACAGGCCCGGCCGAAACCGTGTTTGAAGGAGAAATCGAGCTGTGAGCAGCAACCAAGGCCCCATCCAGGGCGCCATTCAAGGCGCCATTCAAGGCATCACCGAAAGCGACATCGCCCAGTACCTGGCCAACAACCCGGCTTTCTTCGAACGCCACGCCGAACTGCTGGCCAGCGTGCAGCTGACCAGCCCGCATGGCCAGCGCGCCGTGTCATTGCAGGAACGGCAGATGGAAATGCTGCGCGAACGCATCAAAGGGCTGGAAAGCCGGGTCATGGAAATGATCCGGCACAGCCAGGAAAACGTCGCCATTGCCGACCGGCTGCACCGCTGGACGCGCAGCATCCTGCTGACGACCGAGGCCACCGCGCTGCCGCAGGTGATGGTGGATGAAATGAAGCACCAGTTCCTGATCCCGCAAGCCGCCGTGCGGCTGTGGGACCTGGCGCCAGAACATGCAGCCCAGCCGTATTCGCAGCCGGTGACGACTGACCTGCGCGCCTTCAGCGGCAGCCTGGCCCTGCCGTACTGCGGGCTGAACAGCGGTTTCGAAGCCAGCGCATGGCTGGAAGACGATGACCACAAGCGTGGCGCTGTCGCTTCGCTGGCGATGATTCCGCTGCGCCTGACGCGCGAGCAGGGCGCGGCTGAGGGCGACGGCTGCTTCGGCCTGCTGGTGCTGGGTTCGCCCGACCCCACGCGCTACGCGGCCGAGATGGGCACAGACTTCTTGCAGCGCATTGGCGAAGTGGCGAGCGCGGCCTTGTCGCGCCTGATGCCTGCGCCTGCCGCCCCGGCGTGAACCCCGGCCTGCGGCCCGGCGCTGATCTGACTGCCGTGCCGACTGCCGTGCCGACTGCGGAGCCGACTGCAGTGCCAACTGAGGTACCGACCCCAGTGCCGACCCAGGTGCCGACCCCTACCCCGGCACTGTCCCCGCCCCTGGCCCCGCCCCCGCCCAAGCCACCGCTTGCAGGCGCAGCGCCGGCACTTTCTCCCGAACTGCAGGCCTTCATCACCCACCTGCAGGTGGAAAAGCGCCTGGCGGCACGTACCCTGGCCATGTACAGCGAAGCGCTGCTGCGCCTGCAAGCCAGCGCAGCGGCAGACGGCGTGGTCTTGCGGGCAGCCACGCCGCTGCACATTCGCGCCTGGGTGGGCCAGTTGCGCAAACGCGGGCTGGCGCCGCGCAGCATCGCCATTGCCCTGGCGGCCTGGCGCGGGCTGTTCCGCTGGTGGGGCCGGCAGGGCGTGGTGCTGGCCAACCCGGTGGAAGGCAGTCGCCCGCCCAAGGCTGCCAAACCCTTGCCCAAGGCCCTGGCCGTCGACCAGGCCATGGCCCTGGCCGACCACCCCGGCGCGATGACAGACCTGCGCGTCGCCCACCGCGCCAACACGCCGGCCCTGGCCGCGCGCGACGCCGCCATCGTTGAGCTTCTTTACGGCAGCGGGCTGCGCATTGCCGAACTTTTGGGCTTGGACACGGTTGCCCACGCCAGCGCAGCCGGCTGGGTCGACCTGCCCGACGCCACCGCCCATGTGCTGGGCAAAGGCAGCAAGCGCCGCAGCGTGCCGGTGGGCAGGCAGGCGCTGGTGGCAGTGCAGGCCTGGCTGGCCCTGCGCCCGCAGCTGGCAGCGGCAGGCGAGATGGCGCTGTTCGTCAGCCAGCGCGGCACACGCCTGGTGCCCAACCAGCTGCGCGCGCGGCTGAAGGCCCAGGCCCAGCGCGCCGAACTGCCCACCCACGTGCACCCGCACATGCTGCGCCACAGCTTTGCCAGCCACCTGCTGCAAAGCAGCGGCGACCTGCGCGCGGTGCAAGAACTGCTGGGCCACGCCAGCATCAGCACGACCCAGGTCTACACCAAGCTGGACTTTCAGCACCTGGCCAAGGTCTACGACGCGGCCCACCCGCGCGCCAAACGCAAGCCCGCGCCATGAAGACCATTCGACTGCGCGAGGGCAAAGACCGCAGCCTGCTGCGCCGCCACCCCTGGGTGTTCCACACCAGTATTGCCAAGGGCGCGGCCGACGCTGGCGAGACCGTGCGCGTGGAAGCGGCCGACGGCAGCTTTCTAGCCTGGGGCGCTTACAGCCCCAGCAGCCAGATTCGCGTGCGCGCCTGGAGCTTCATCGAGGCCGAACGCATCGACGCCGCCTTCTTCGAACGCCGCATTCACCGTGCGCTGGCCCTGCGCGCCCGCCTGCCCGTGGCCAGCACCGGCGTGCGCCTGGTGCATGGCGAAGCCGATGGCCTGCCCGGCCTGGTGGTGGACCGCTATGGCGACCTGCTGAGCGCGCAATTCAACGCCACCGGGCCTGAACGCTGGAAGCAGACCCTTGCCGACGCGCTGCTGGGGGCCAGCGGCTGTACGCGCTTGTATGAACGTTCGGACAGCAGCGTCCGCGGCCTGGAAGGCCTGCCACCGGTGACCGGCTGGCTGCGCGGGGACAGTGTCATGAACACGGGCACGAACGGCAGCACGAACGGCAGCACGAACGCCACTACCAACGGCGGCAACCCAGGTAGCGACACAGCCAGCACCCCCGCCCGCACCCCAGCAAGCACCGAAGCCACCATCACCGAACACGGCTGGCAACTGACCCTGGACGTGGCCGCCGGCCACAAGACCGGCTTCTACCTGGACCAGCGCGACAACCGCGCCCTGCTGGGCCGCTGGGTGCGCCACTTCCGCCTGCAGCGCGTGCTGAACTGCTATTGCTACACAGGAGGATTCAGCATTGCCGCGCTGGCCGGTGGGGCGGCGCACGTCACGAGCGTCGATTCATCGGCCCCGGCGCTGGCAAGGGTGCAGGCGCATGTGGCGCTGAACGGCTTCGACCCTGCGCGCAGCAGCGTGGCCGACGCCGACGTGAACGCGTTTCTGCGCGAAGCCCTGAAGCGCGGAGATGTCTACGACTGCATCGTGCTGGACCCGCCCAAGTTCGCGCCCACGGCCGCGCATGCCGAACGGGCGGCGCGCGCCTACAAAGACATCAACCGCTTGGCGCTGCGCCTGCTGCAGCCCGGCGGCCTGCTGCTCAGCTTCAGCTGCAGCGGTGGCATCGGGCCCGAGCTGTTTCACAAGATCGTGGCCGGCGCCGGGCTGGACGCGGGGGTGGACGCCTGCATCCTGCAACGCCTGGAAGGCGCGTGCGACCACCCGACGACGATCGAATTCCCGGAAGGGCAGTACCTCAAGGGCCTGGCACTGCTGAAGTCTGCGGCAGGGTGATGCGGGGGTCGAACTTGGCCCGCTTGACGCTGAAGTAGGCCTTGACGTTGCGCACGTTGGCGTCCTGCGTCAACAGCCGCTGCACCAGGGCCTGGTACGCGTGCATGGCCGGCACCCACAGCACCAGCACGAAGTCGGGCCCCGGCGCCACGCGCCAG
>JBBQAW010000249.1:0-6234 GCA_038316815.1 Burkholderiales bacterium | reverse complement strand
GCCAAGGGCCAAGGGCCAAGGGCACTAGCATTGGCGAATGACCCTAACCCCCTTCCTCGACGCCCGCATCCCCGGCCGCCGCCTGCTGCAAAGCCCCGGCCCGACGCCCATTCCTGACGCCGTGCTGCACGCCCTGATGGGACAGTGCATGGACATGGGCGACCCGCGCGTGGACGAAACCATCGCCGCCTGCGAAGCCGGGCTGAAGCAAGTCCTGCAGACGCAGCATGGCGACGTTTTCTTCTTCATCAGCAACGGCCATGGCGCCTGGGAAGCTGCGATCGAAAACCTGGTACCGCCCGGCGGCGCCGTGCTGGTGCCAGGCACAGGCCACTTCAGCGAAGGCTGGGCCGTGCAGGCCGAAGCTCTGGGCCGCAAGGTCATGCGCACGCCCTGGGTCGAAGGCCTGCCCATCGACCCTGCGGCGCTGACGCAGGCCCTGCGCGACGACGTGCGGCACGAGATCGCGGCGGTGTTCGTGGTCCACACCGACACCAGCAGCGGCATTACCAGCGACCTGGCCGCGCTGCGCGCAGCCTTGACAGCCAGTGGCCACCCGGCGCTATTTGTCGTCGACGTGGTGGCCTCGCTCGCGGCCGAGCCCTTCGACTTCGACGCCCTGGGGGTGGACATGGCGGTGGGCGCGTCTCAAAAAGGCCTAATGTGCCCGCCTGGCGTGGGCTTCGTGGCCACCAGCGCGCGTGCGTTTGCCGCGGCGCAGCGCAACCCGGCGCCGCGTTTTTACTGGGACATCGTGGCGCGCAAGAGCGATCTTTCCTACCGCAAGTTCTGTGGCACCCCGCCGCAGAACCTGTTGGCCGCGTTGCGCGTGGCGCTGGGTCTGCTGCAACAAGAAGGGCTGCCCCAGGTACTGGCGCGGCACCGCCGGCTGGCCGGCCTGGTGCATGCAGCGGTGGAGGGCTGGGCTGAAGGCGGTGCGCTGGGCTTTTTCGCCCGCGAAGCCAGTTGCCGGTCGAACGCGGTCACGACCATCACCGTGCCGCCGGGCACCCACGTCGACGCCCTGCGCGCGCTGGCGCGTGAAGATTTCCAGGTGGCCTTCGCCGGCGCGCTGGGGCCGCTGCAAGGCCGGGGTTTTCGCATCGGGCACCTGGGCGACCAGAACCCGGCCAGCATGCTGGGCGCCATTGCGGCCATCGAAGCAGCGTTGCGTGCGCAGGGCCTGCCGCTGGGCGACGGTGTGGGCCGCGCAGTGCGTGCGCTGGCCGCGGCGGGATGACGCTGCCAGCGCGCTTGCGCGCTGTTGCCGCGGGCTTCGACACGGCGGCACTGCAAGCCTTCCCTTGGCCGGCGCCGGGGCCTGACTTGCCTGAATTGCTTGACTCGCCTGAATGGCCTGAATGGCCTGAATGGCCAACCTTGCGCCACTGGTGCCTGGCCGCTCCCAATCAGCCCCTGCTGCTGGCCGTGCCCGCGCCCGAAGCCCGCGCCACCGCAGCCGAAAGGGCAGCCGCCGTGGGCTTGGAACTGGACGGCACCCGGCTCCTGATGGACGGCCGCGGCCCGCTGGCCAAGCTGGCCTTGCGCTTGCGGGTGAAGTGGCAAGACCTGCGCGGCGGCATGCCCGACGGGCGCGTGTGGGACAGCGGCCGGGTGCCGCCCACCGCGGCTGCGCACGCCGCGCTGCAGCGCTTCGTGCCGCGCCGGCCCAGCCTCATCGTCGTTGACAGCGCTGCGGCGGCCGACGTGCAGCGCCTTGCACACGCGCTGCGTGCGCGCAGCGCCAGCTTCGTCTGCCCTGTGCGGGTGTTGTGGCTGGGCCCTGCACCCGGGCCCGGTTGGGCGCAGTTGCCGGCCTGATGACGAAGCGGGTGACGGTGTTCAGGTAGCGCAGCCCCGGGGCACCCCGGCGCCCCTTGCAGGCTTCAGAGCACCGCGCGGGGGCGCAGGCGGCGGTCGACCTGCCAGGGCGCGCGCGTGGTGCGACGCAGTGGCAGCACGGCAGCGGCAAATGGTTCGGCGAATGCTGCGGTGAACGGTGCGGTGAACGGCGCCGCGGACGGTGCCGCGAACGGTGCGGGCAAGGTCGCCGTTGCAGCCGCCTGCGCGGCGCCGGACCAGGCGCGCTGCAGCACATGCGGCGGCGCCACTTCCTCGGGCGTCAGCAGCAGGCCCAGGCGACGCAGGCCGCGGCCCAGTTCGGGCCGGCCGCACCACACCACCAAAGGCACGGCCAGCAGCAGCGGCAATGTCATCGGGGCCAGCCACAGTGCCATGCCGGCATTGGCGGCATAGGCAGCGGCCAGGGCCAGCGCAGCCAGCACCGACAGCCCCCCCCAAGCGCGCGCGGCGTCACCCCAGGCCAGGCGTTCGGCCTGCCGCGGGGGCGACTTCCACTCCAGATTCAGCCCCGTCAGCGCGCCCACCACGAACAGGGTGTGCGCTGCCATGCGCAGCGGCGCTTGCAGGGCCGACAGCAGGGCTTCCAGCACGGCGCTGAGCACCAGGCCCGAAACCCCGCCGTACAGGTGCTGCTGCTGCTGGCGAATGACCAGGGCCACGCCCAGCGCCCGCGGCAACAGCAGCATGCCCAGGGTGGCCGCCCACAGGCCGGCAATGGCCGGCGCCAGCAGCGGGTTGGCCACCTGCAGCAAATGGCCGCCGTTCAGCCACAGGCCCACGCCCACGAGCACGAAGGCCAGCCACAGCGGGGCAGACAGGTAGCTCATCGCACCCGTGCCCAGCATCGCGCGGTGCACGCGGTGCAGGCCGGGTTCGGCCATCAGGCGGGCGTTCTGCAAATTGCCCCGGCACCAGCGGCGGTCGCGCTGCAGTTCGGCCAGCAGGTGCGGGGGTTGTTGCTCGTAGCTGCCGGGCAGGTCGGGCACCAGCCAGACATGCCAGCCGGCGCGGCGCATCAGCGCGGCTTCGACGAAGTCGTGCGAAAGGATGTCGCCCGACAACCCGCCGCGCCCTTGCACCGGCGCCAGCGCGCAGTGCTGCATGAAGGGTTCGATGCGGATGATGGCGTTGTGGCCCCAGTAATGCGATTCACCCAGCTGCCAGAACTGCATGCCGGCGCCGAACAGCCGGCCCGTGACGCGCCCGGCAAACTGCTGCGTGCGCGCATGCACTGTGTCGAGGCCGCAGGCCACGGGTGCGGACTGGATGATGCCGGCTGTGGGCTGGCTTTCCATCAAGCGCACCAGGCCCAGGATGGCTTCACCGCTCATCACGCTGTCGGCGTCCAGCACCACCATGTAGCGGTGCTTTTTGCCCCAGCGGCGGCAGAAGTCGGCCACGTTGCCGGCCTTGCGGTGCGTGCGGCGCAGCCGCCAGCGGTAGTGCACGCGCAGGCCGCTGCCTGCAAACCGGTCGCGCAGCTGTGCCCAGGCCTGGCGTTCCGCAATGCGCGTGGGCACGTCGGAGGTGTCGGACAGCAGGTAGATTTCGGTCAGGCGCGCGCCGCCGGCGGCCACCAGCGATTCGGCCGTTGCTGCCAGGCCGGCCATGACGGTGGGCACGTGTTCATTGCAGATCGGCATGATGACGGCGGTGCGGGCGTCGGCCGCAATCTGCCGGCCGGCCACGCGGGCGTGGCTGAGCCCGCGCACGTCGCCGTTGCGCAGCACGCGGTAACCCATCACCGCGGTGACGAAGCCCGCCGCCACCCAGCCGAACAGCAAAGTGAACAGCAGCACCTGGGCGATGCGCGCTGCGCCCTGTGCTTCAAGAGGCTGGGTCAGCATCAACAGGGTAGCGGCCAGGCTGGCCGACAGCCCTACCAGCACTACCAGGGCGTTGCGGCGCTGATGAGCCGCGCGTTGCCAACCGCGCGCTCGGCCAGCGGGCGCGCGTGCTTCGCTCGGGCCGGCTGGGGCGGCTTGGGTGGCTTGCGCTGGTGTGCCTTCTGCGGCCTGTGGGGTGTTCACTGCAGGCGCCGCTTCAACTGTGCCGCGCCGAAGCGCGGACTTCACGCTGCCCACGAAGCCCCGCCAGGGCACAGGCGTCATGCTGCCGCGTTGCAGCGCAGGGGCTGCGCCGTGGGTGTAGCGGCGCAGGGCGGCGTGGGCCAGTCGGGTGGTGTTCATGGCGTTTCCGGTGGAATCAGGGCGGTCCAGGTTTCGGTCAGGGCGCCTTCGGTCTGGCGCAGAAAGGCGCGCAGTTCGACAGGCTGTTTGGGGTCGTTGCGCAGCACGCGCAACTGCAGCCGCCAGCCGCCCAGCGGGTGGCGGTAGGCGCGGGCCTCAATCACTTGCGCGACGGCACGGCCGGCCACGGGCGGGGCGCTGACGACGGCTTGCACGGCAGCGTCTGCGGGCAGGGCGCGCAGGGCGGGGCCGTCGAAGTCGATCAGCCACTGCATTTCGCCGGCTGGCGGGGGTGTTCTCGCATCGACCCAGCCAAAGCCGCGGCGCGATTGCACGGTCTGCCCATGGGGCGGCGCAGTGGGCGCGTCGCCCTGCCAGTGCAGACGCCAGGCCAGGTTCAGCGCCTGCCCCGGGGCAGGCAGGGTGGCGGGCACCCAGTAAGCGACAACGTTGTCGTGCGTCTCATCAGGCGTGGGCAGCAGCAGCAGTTCAACCCGGCCCGGGCCCCAGTCGCCCAGCGGTTCGACCCAGGCGCTGGGGCGGCGTTCGTAACGCGCTTCGGTGTCTTCGTAAGCGGCGAAGCGGCGGTCGCGCTGCATCAAGCCGAAACCCTGCAGGCGCTGCAGCGCAAAGCTGCTGACCAGCGGCTGATGCGGGTTGAACAGCGGGCGCCACAGCCATTCGGTGGAGGCGTCGCTTGTGACTGAGATCAAGCCTGCGCGCGTGCCGGCGCCCGAGCCCGAGCCCGAGCCTATGTCTGTTCCGCCGCCTGATCCGGCGCTGATTCCAGCGCTGCTTCCGGCCCCTGTTCCGGCCACCAGCAGGCCGTCGGAGTCATGCACTTCGGGGCGGAAATCGCTGGCCCGCGGCTGGTTTTCGCCGTGCTGGAACATGCTGGTCAGCGGCGCGATGCCCAGGGTGGCGATGGGCGCAGTCCCGTCGCGCGTTGCGCGCAGGAACAGCCGCGCCTGCACGTCCATCTGCGTGGACTCACCCGGGCGCAGCACGAAACGGTAGGCGCCTGTGGCACGCGGTGAATCAAGCAAGGCGTGGAGAGTCAACGTCGTGGCGCCTGCCAGCGGCCGTTCGATCCAGAACGCCTTGAAGCGCGGAAATTCCTCGGCTGCGCCGCTCGAGCCGCCCACGGTGTCGATGGCCAGGCCGCGCGCCGACAGGCCGTACTGCTGGCCACGGCCCAGTGCGCGAAAGTAGCTGGCGCCCAGGAAGACGACCAGTTCGTCTTTGTAGGGCGGCGTTTTCAGCGTGTCGTTCGTCGTGTCGTTCGACGGGTTATTCGGTGCGCCGCTCAGTGCGCCGCTCAGCGCGACATTCAATGCGCCATTCAGCGCGTAATGCACTCGAAAGCCGGCGTAGCCCAGTTCGCCGAAGGCGCTTGCATCAAGCCGGTTGCGGCCGTAGTCCCAGGCCGTGGCGTCGTTGGTCAGCGCGCGCGCCTGCCCGGCGTCGACCTGATACACGGCCACAGGCGCGCGGTTACCGCCGCCCAGGTGGAAGAACTGCAGTTCGAAGGGCAGGCCTTCAGCGCGCCAGACGGAACGCTCTGGCCGGTAGCGGATGTCGCGCAACGCGTCGTAGCCAAGTGACGACAGGCCTGCCGGCAAGCGCTCGTCCGGGGCCTGGTAGGGCTGCTCGGACTGCTGGCGGGCGATTTCGGCCACGTCGTCGAAACCGAAGGCCTGCACCGGGCTGGTGCCCAGGAACAGGCCACTGGCCAAGGCGATGAGAAGGGTGGCGAGAAATCGGCATTGCATCCGCTGTGGCAGGTCCTCAGGCGCGCGGATACGGCGCCCTCGGGGTGTCTAAGTGCAAACCCTGGGCCATGTGTCAAAAAATCAATGAAATCAATGACTTGGTACAGATCTACGGTCGGGTCAGGGGCACTTCACCTGCCAAAGCGTCGCTGTTTGGCGACAACTTTGGGGCCGGCCCAGGCGCTGCAAGTCCGGCCTGCCCAGGCAAAACGGGCCCGGGGCGGGCCGTCGCTATTCAGCGACAGCGTCGTCGCTGCCCGGCACGTCGCCGCGAAAACGCCCGGGCGTCAGCCCGTGTTTCTGCAGCAGCCGGTAGAACTCGGTGCGGTTGCGTTCGGCCAGCCGCGCGGCGTCGGCGACGTTGCCGTCGCTCAGCTTGAGCAGGCCGACGAGGTAGTCGCGTTCGAAGC
>JBBQAW010000248.1:0-6323 GCA_038316815.1 Burkholderiales bacterium | reverse complement strand
AGGGGTTTGGTCTGGTTGTTGCGCACTGAGCATGAGCGCGACGGTACTGGAAAAAAGGTTTTGTGTCCAGTAATTTTTTTAGGTCGCTACGGGTTTACCGAATAGTTACCTTCGGCTTATGCGGTTGGAGTTCTTATCCTTTGATTTATGCTATCCTTTTAACAAACAAGAGGCGAACCCCATGAAGCAAGCCAATATGTCCCCGCCAGGCGACTTTCGGGAAGCTGACTTCACGCGCCGTGAATGGCTGCAGCTGACCGCCTTGGGCACCCTGACGCCGCTGGCACCCGCCTGGCTGACGGGCTGCGGCGGAAGCGACGCATCGCTGAGCTACAGCGCCACCATCGCCGATGCCCGCACGTTGATTGGCAAACTGCTCGCGGATACGGCTACGCCAGCCATCACCGTGGCTCTGGTCGACGACCAGCGCGTGATCTGGAGCGAGGCCTTCGGGCGCATCGATGCGGCGGGCATGGCGCCCAGCACTGAAACCAGATTCCCCATCGCTTCGGTCAGCAAGATCGTCACGACCGTGGCGGCGATGATTCTTGTGGACCGCAAACTGATCGACCTTGATGCGCCTTTCGTCCGCTATGTCACCGCGTTCAGGATGCAATCGCCCGAGTACACCGACATCACCGTGCGCATGCTGCTGGCGCATTCGTCGGGACTGCCGGGCGACGACTATCCGAACGGCAGCACCCTGGCGCCGCTGCCAGATCATGCACAGAAGGTGCTGAGCGGACTCGCGTCACGGCGGCTCAAGCACACGCCGGGGCAGATGGCCGTGTACTGCAACGACGGCTTCACGCTGATCGAACTACTGGTGCAGGCTGTCACCGGCAAGGTGTTCACGGACTTCGTCCGCGACGAGATTCTGGTGCCACTTGGCATGAGCCATTCGGTGTTTACGAGCGCCGCGCTCTCAGCCGGATCCTATGCACCGGCGTTTCACGAGGACGGCACACCCTGGCCACTTGAATGCATCAACGTCTACGCCTCGGGCGGCCTGTATTCAACCCCTGAGGACATGTGCCGACTCACGCAAATGCTGCTCAACGGTGGTCGCGTCGGCCAGCGCCGCCTGTTGTCGGAACTGGCGATCGCAGGAATGGCCACCGACCAGACGCGTGGCCTGACATTGAACCCCGCCACCGACAACCAGATGCACTACGGTCTGGGCTGGGACGGCGTGCACGAGGGTGCCCTTGCAAAGCAGGGAATTGATTGCTGGCACAAGAACGGGGCCACCTACCTGCAATCGGCCCAAATGCTTGTCCTGCCCCAGGAGGGGCTTGCGCTGATGGTGATGGGCAGCTCGGAATCCTACAACGCCCACGCGCTGGCCACCGAGATTGTGATGCGTGCCTTGGTCGAGCGCGGCTCCATCGCGGCCATGCCCGCGCAGGTTCAGCCGACAGCGAGTCCGGTCCGCACTGCCAGCGGCGACGAACTCGCGGCACTGAGCGGCGTTTACGCACAGTCGCGCGCAATCTACCGGCTGCGCACGACTTCGGACGATCGGCTCGAAATGGCCACGTGGCGTGCCGGGCAATGGAGCGTCTACGGTCTTCTGGTGCCCCACGAAGACGGCAGGTTCTCCTTCGACGCCGCGCCCTATCCCTTGTTCCGCTTTGCGCTTGCCGACGGTCGGCGCTACCTGCTCTCGTCCACCAGGAGCGGTTATGGATACTGTGCTGATGAATTGCCTTTGGCGCATCGAATCGTCGATACGGTTGGGGCCACGCTGTTGCCTGCATGGCAGGCCCGCGTCGGTCGCCGCTGGGTCGCGGTCACCTTTGATCCTTCGCTCACCGCGCTGGCGGATGGCAACTCGCCCCATCTGGCGCTGCAAGCAGTTCCCTTGCTGCCCAGTTATGTGATGCTGTCGATTCCGGCGCTTCAGGTTGCAGACCAGGTGCTCGATCCGCGCGCCAGTGCTGAGCGGGCCCTGATGTGCCTGAAGCTGCCCTTGATCGACACCGGACGCGACCTTGCCGACCTGGTCGTGCGCACGCTTGCGACGGCCACCGGTGCCGAGGATTGGCTTGAATGGAACAGCACGCAATTTCGCCCGTTCGAATCGATTCCCCTGCTCACGCCGGGCGCCAACGCGGTGGCGATCGGCGCTGAAGGCCATGCCCAGTGGCGCCGGTTGCCGGTGCGCGCAAGCCAGCTGTCAATCGCGGCCAGCCGCGGCTGGAAGCTCTACCGTGACGATGGAGAGTCACTGCAACTGCTTGACCAGTCGATCAACGGCAGCAAGCTCGGCGCCGCAGCGCCCGCAGACGCCTACCTGTTGCTGTACGGAACTGCGGGTGGCGCTGTCAGCGTCACGCTGTGATGAACGCACAAGCTGAGCCCGCGTTGCCCCAGGCACTGGCGGACCACAACACACTGGAGAATCCCTGATGAACTTGATGAAAACCTTGCCAACAATCGGCCTTCTGGCGAGCCTGATGGCAGCCGGTACCGGCCTGGTCTCCTGCGGCGGCAGCGGCGACTCCCTGTCCGGGGCTTGGGATGCTCAGAAGCTGGCCTGGCAGGCCTGCGACCCAAGCATTGTTCCTGCCACCTCTGCCGACACGATGGCCAGGCTCGCCGGGCGCGCCCAGTGCGCCACGATGCGCGCGCCGCTGGACTACGCCAACCCGTCGCGCGGTGAGGTCGCGGTGGCGCTGCTGCGGGTGAGCGCCGAGCCGGGAGGGCAGCGCCAGGGCGCTATCCTGTTCAACCCCGGCGGACCCGGCGGCGACGGTTTGCCCCTGGCGCCGCTGTTTGCCGATCTGTGGAGCGCGTGGGCCAACGCCAGTCCGGCGCATGACAGCAGTCACTTGCTCAAGCAGATGTCGCAGAGCTACGACCTGATCGGCTTCTCGCCCCGCGGCACCGGTGCCAGTACACGGCTGTACTGCGGCTCCAACGAGCAGTTGCGCTTCGTCGCCAACCCGGCGGCCGACCGCAGCCCGGACAACATCGCGGCCATGCTGTTCAACGCCAGGCTCAAAGCCGATGCCTGCAAAAAGAATCCGCTGACGCCCTTTATCAACAGCGACGCCACCGCACGCGACATGGACCTGGTGCGTCATTTGCTCGGCGACGAGAAACTCAACTACTACGGTGCTTCCTACGGCAGCTGGCTCGGCACCTGGTACGCGAGCCTGTTTCCCGAGCGCGTTGGGCGCATGCTGCTGACCGGCGTCGTTGATCTCACCACCGGCCTGGAGGAGACCTACATCGCGCAGTCGATGGGCTACCAGCGTGTGTTCGACGATGTGATTGCACCTTACGCGGCGCGCCACCCTGAACGCTTTGCGCTCGGCAGCGACGCCGCGGCCCTGCGGCAACTGCTGCGCGACTTGCCCCTGCACTTGCAGGATGCCACCGCAGACAGGCTGACGAGCATTCTGGGCCAATCGGCCAAAGCGGATAGCGCCGCACTCATACTGCGCTCGGCGCAGCTGCTGGAACCCCTGCTGAAGACCCCTGGGGTGGACGCGCAGGCGATCAGCGCGCTGATCGCCAGCACGACGTTCGTCCCGCTGCCTGATCTGAATGCGCAGGCACGCGAGTTGGCACTGGCGTTGAGCGAGATCTACTTCGCCAGGCTCAATCGCCAGACCAGCAGCGTCGAACTGGTGGCCGGTTCTGCCATGGCCTATACCCTTTCCTGCAACGACGCACCGATGCGCCTGGGCCTGCAGGCCTGGGTCGATCTGAACAACAGCGATGCGGCACGCTACCCGCTGGGTGGCGGCCGGTGGACCGACTATTCCTGCCTTTACTGGGGTGAGCCGACGGTGACGCGCCCGGCGTTGCTGAATGCGGGTCGCGCCGGCGGCATTCTGATGCTGCAGACCACACTCGACCCGCAGACACCGCTGGAGGGCGCGCTGAAATCCTTTGCAGCGCTGCCCAACGCCAGTCTGGTTCAGGTCGATGGCGATGACTACACCCATGGCCTGCTGCTGCCCTACGGGATTGACTGCGTTGATCGTCTCGTGGCCGAGTACTTCCTGTCGGGTACACAGCCGCCGCGCCAGACCCATTGCCAGGGCAAGGCGTTGGCTGCGGACATCAGCGCGCCGGCCGGCACATTGGCCCCTCTGGCGCGCATGGCTGCAAGCACCAACCGTTCGACAGACCTGCCGGCCGAACCAGCCCGGGTGCAGCAACTGCGGGACATGATCCAGACTCTGTTGGGCGCCAGGGCGGCGCGCTGAGGCTGCTCGGCAGTGATCGGCTTTTTTTTACCAGGTAGGACTGACCATGCACCGCAATTCAAAGCCCCATTCTGCGCATCCAGCAGCAACGTATCCATCTGGCAACACCCGCCGCGACCTCCTGCGCCTGAGCGGGCTGGCCTGCGCCTCGGCATTGCTGCCAGCCGTGCTTTCGGGCTGCGGTGGCAGCGACGCCGCGCCGATCGAGGTCGTCTACAACGACGTCCCCTACCCGACCGAGAAGAACATGTTGTTCGGCTACATGCTGTCCACCTGGGAATTCGAGCGGGAGGGACTGAAACTGGACAAGATCATCATCGTCGACATGGACACCGGCGACACGCTTCGCACCGTCGATCAGCCCCAGCTGCCCTCGATCACCCGTGGCGAGTTGGGCTGGCTGTACGGCGTTCAGTTCGACACCTTGACGCGCTACTTGATGTCGCCACGGCTGGCTGTGCCGCTAGAGAGAACCCCACCGCGTGCGATCGTGCATCGCCTGGTTTTTACCAACGGACGCGTCGTCGAAGGCGGTGCAATGCGCCTGCGCACGGTCGACCAACCACGGCTGATCGGCTCACCGCTTGCGGCCAAGAACCTGGTCTTTGCCCACCAGTCGACCATGGGCTACCACTACAACATGATGTTTCCCCGCCAGGGGACGATCTACACGTTTGAGCGCTACGCGTTTGATGCCATTCAGTACGACGATGCGCTATCGCTGTTCTATGCCGGCGACCCGACCGTCAACACCTCGCATTTCATTTATGGTTTGCCGCTGTATGCCGTGGCCGACGGGGTGGTGGTCCAGACCGTTGACGGTCAGCCCGAGAACCACGGTACTGCCGCTGACCTGAAGATCAACACCCTGGATGAGCTCGCCGGCAACGCCGTGCTGCTCGATATCGGCGGCGGACATTATGCGGGCTATGCGCATTGCATTCCGGGTTCGATCAAGGTTCGCAAAGGCGACCGCGTGCGCAAGGGTGACCTGCTCGCCTTGGTGGGGAATTCCGGCAATTCGAAAGCACCGCACCTGCACTTTCAGGTCACCGACGCGCACGATTTCATCTGGTCTATGGCCGTGCCGTTCGTGATCGATGCCTACACCAAGGTGGGTGAAATGGAGAACGTTGAAACCGGCAATGGTCGGCGCGTCGCGCCGCAGTCGTTCACCCACGCGTTGATGGAAGAGACCACCGTCATCGACATCTCCACATGAACGACCTGAGCATCACCCGCATGACCCCCGCCGATCTGGCGGCGGTCATGGACTGGGCAGCTCAGGAAGGCTGGAACCCGGGTAGGACAGTCCGCTGGTGGGCGCTTTGCAGGCCGGTGCGATTGACCTGGAATTGGCCGCGCAAAACGCCTTGCAGACACTCAAGTCCCTGGGCTACCAGGGTTTGAGCCTGGACCTGGCGGTGCGGGGCGTGTGCGCAGACTGCGCCACGTCCGCTGAAGTCTCAGGCCAGCAAAAGGAAACGTCTTGATCCGCCCGCCAAACCTGAGTTACCACTACCCGACCGGCCCGACGCTGACATTTCCTGACGTGGATGTTCCGCAGGGCACGGTGCTGCTGCTCAGTGGTCCGTCGGGCTGCGGCAAATCGATCTGGCTGGCGCTGGTCGCCGCCTTAGTGGCCCCGACGACGGGCGCGCTGACGGTCGCGAATCAATCCTTGATTGATATTAAAAAGATAGCGGTAGACGCATGGTGCGCAAAGGCTATCGGGTTTTTACCGCAAAAATTGCATTTGAGTTCCGCGCTGTCGGTGCAACAAAACCTGGCCTTGGCGCAATGGGCCAGCGGCGGGTCTGAGGATGCACAGCGCATTCATGAAGCGCTGCAAGCACTGGGTGTGGCCGACTTGTCGGGCCGCTTGCCTGCGCAACTCTCTGGCGGTCAGGCGCAGCGCGTGGCCTTGGCCCGAGCTACGGATAGGAAATTCAACCGCATGAAGCCAAGTATCGCACCCAAAACCGTCCTTAAAAAACGGGTTTTCCCTGACATGACAGTCTGAATCCCCCAGAATTTTCGCCCCATCATTGCAAACCGCGCCTCGGGCTGCGGATGGGCTCAGCCCTACCCCGGCGCAGT
>JBBQAW010000247.1:0-6365 GCA_038316815.1 Burkholderiales bacterium | reverse complement strand
GTTGATGGCAGCGAAGTTCTCCCAGTTGCCCAGCGCAGGCAGGATCGGCATGCGCGACAGGCCGCTGCCCACGCTGCCGGCGTTGTGGCGCCAGAACTCATCCCATCCGGGCTGGTAGCCGCCGCCTTGCACCAGGTCGCCGGGCATGAGCAGGAAGTCGGGCTGGCGGCTGTTCACCAGCGCCAGGTTGCGCCTGTAGCCTTCGTCCTCGGTCATGGCGTAGTTCAGCACGGGTGCGCCCGACAGGGTGCGCGTGCCAAAGGTTTGCGCCCACAGGCTGCTGGTGGGCGTGGCGCTGGACGGCCGCGCCAGGCTGCCGTCGGCCAGCGCGCCGGCCGACCACTCGCGCCGGTTGTTGCGGCCCAGCGGTTCGGTCTCGCTGTCAGACATGGCGATGAAGCGCACGCTGCTCCAGGCGCCGGCGGTGGGCGCGGTGCGGAAGCTGGCACTGAAGCTTTGGCCCCCTTGCTGCACCGTGTACTGGTAGGTGCTGTTGGCCTGAAGCCCGCGCACATCCACAGCATGCTTGTGGCTGTCGTTGCCCAGCAACCACGAGCCCTGCGCCAGTCCGGCGATGGCTTGGTTGCGTTCGGCGGTGGTGTAGGCCAGCACGCTCTGCAGACTGGGGCTGGTGGCGAACTCCAACGCACCGGCGAGGCCAGGGCCCGTGATCTGCAAGGTGCCGGCCTGCGCAAATTCGCTGAACCAGGTCAGCGCCATGCCGTCACTGGACGGGTTTTGCAAATACGGATTGACGCGAAACTGGGCCTGTGCAGGCAAGAGGAAGGTGCTGGCAGCCAGGCACAGCAGGGAACGGCTGAACATGTGGGAATCCTCGGGTTTGAATTGGATGCAGACGCTGCGCTGGCGAACCACCGGCGAGCGGTCTGGACGATGACGGTGTCGCATGGCAGGTGCATGGATACCCCGGCACACAGCCATGGTTCATTCGGCAGGGCTTGCGAACGTCGGACGCGCAGAGGACAGCCTCATGCGGCCGCGCCGGGTGGAACGGCTCGCCTGCAACTCATCGACAAAAGTGGCCGACACCGACACAGTGACCGTCAAACGACCCAGCCAGTGACTTCACGCCTGGATCTGCCACCTGGCTTGCGGCCAAGGCCCCCTGGCGGTTCAGTACCGTGCAACCGGTGCCGGCCTGCAGGAACTGGAAATTGGCATGGCCACATGGTGCAACAAACAGACGGCTGTCCTTGATCTCGGCGTCGTTGAAGCTGAGGGCCAGCGTCGTGCGCAAGTTGCGCGACAGGATTGCCTGTAGAACAAGCTCGAACCACTGCCGGTGGCCTTCGCGGCGTTGACCAGACGGTTCTGGTTGACACTACCGCTGCCTGCGGTGAGTTGCAGGTCCTTTACCTCGTAACTGAACAAGGTCGCGCCGACACTCAAGGTGTTGTCCATCAGGTCGACCTTGTAACCAGCCTCGACGGACCGCGCCTTCCCCGGGGTGGCCATCAATATCGTGTCACCGAACAGCACCCGGCCCTGGATGCTGGATGGGCGGTAGCCGGTGGCGACGCGGCCGAACACGCTGCTGTTCTTGCCGAGATTGTAGCTGACGCCGAAGTCGACGCTGGTATTGGTGCCGCTCTGGTTGGCACTCAGCGGCCTGAACTTTTCGCCGCCAAAGGGTGTGGTCGTGCGCGAAGCGACGAAGTCTTTTCTGTCGTTGGTACAGCGAATGCCGCCTCGTAACTTCAAGTCGCTGCTGACAGCATAGTTCAGGCTGCCGAACGCGGCCCACAAGCGGGAAGCTTGGCGCTGCACGGCACAGCCATTTTGCGGGTCACCGGGTGCAAATGAGTCGAAGTTGAAGCTGTCGATCTGCTGAGTTTCGTCGAAGTAGTACAAGCCGGCCAGCCATTGCAACGGGGCTTTGGTGCTGGACTGAACGCGAACTTCCTGCGTCTGTTGCTTCAGGTTGGGTATTCCGTCTGCAGTTTGTTTGCCGAAGGCGATCAGTGAAGGCTGGCCGGGTTAGCTGGGGCCGTCGGGGATGCCGCCGAAGCGGCTGCCGTAGCCGCCAGCGACGTCGGCGCGGGTCTAGACTGTTCGACGAGTTTTGACGCCTTTAGGCGAAACTTGCCGTCCGAGCAATTGCGGCGAAATCAGCCTTCGAAGCGACCGATGCCCTATTCGCCTGAACGAAACTACTTCAGCGCGCGAAGAAAAGCCAGAAAAGCACGCTCGCTCGTGGTCAGCCCGGCCTTGCGTTTGGCCTTGCGTTTGGCCTGCGCTGCCTTCAACGCCTCTGGAATGGTTTTGGTCTTAATCAGCAGCGCCAACACTTCAGGGTGAACATAAGACTTGCGGCATACCGCCACGGTGTTGCCAAGCAGCTTTGCCACTTCTGCAATCAGCTGGTTGGCGACAGTAGCCGTGATCGCTTGCTGCGCCGCTTCGCCCAGACGCATGAATAACGCCAGTGCAGTGGCGCTTGCGTGCCAGGTACGAAAGTCCTTTGCCGTGAATTCGCCGCCGCCAGCCACGCGCACGTAGTCGTTGACATCGGCAGACCCGACGCTGTGCAGTTGCCTGGCGTCGTCAAGGTACTTGAACAGCTCTTGCCCAGACAGCGCCTGGCAGCGGTGGACGATGCGCGCTACGCGCTTGTCTTTGAGCGCAACCTCATGCTCCACCCCGCATTTGCCCCGAAACTTCAGGCGCAGCTTGTCGCCCGTCAGCGCTGCATGCCGCTTCTGCAACGTGGTCAGGCCATACGACTTGTTGGTGCGAGCGTATTCGTCGTTTCCCACCCGGACCATGGTGGTGTCGAGCAGACGCACAAGCGCCGCCGTCACGGCGGTCCGGTTGACAGGGGCACCCACAGGCTGCGCCAGATCACGCGTGACTGCGGCGCGAATGCGTGGCAGCGCAGCGCCGAACGCGGCCATGCGGTCGAATTTGGTTTCGTCGCGAGCAGCCCGCCAGTCGGGGTGGTACAGATACTGTTTTCGGCCCCGCGCATCTCGTCCGGTAGCCTGCATGTGCCCTTGCGGCGACGGGCAAATCCAGACGTCGCGGTAGGCCGGTGGAATTGCCAGCTTGGCCAGACGTTCACGTTCAGCCAGACCAGATACGGCTTGCCCGTTGTCGTTGCGATACGAGAAGCCCTTGCCGCGCGCGCGGCGGCGAATACCTGGGCTGTCGTCACTGCTGTGGCACAGTCCGGTCGGCATGGCGGACATCGCGGGTACGTTGGTCGACATTGCAAATGCGGCGCTTGAAGCAAACTGGATCAGCTGGGCGCGGTCCGCGCCCTGGTTCTACGGCACCTCTGGCAATCTGCTACTCGAGCAAGGGCTGCCTGCGGACGTACTATCGATTCTGTGGGTGCGTGTGCCTCAGATCAAGCAGTTCTGCTCGTTACCCATTCGCAGACCGAAAAGAAGGACGCTACATGACTACCGCCAAGCCCGGCCTGTACGCAAACATCCGCGCGAAAAAGGAACGTATTTCCCACGGCAGCAAAGAGCACATGCGCAAGCCCTCAGAGCCGGGCGCACCCAGCACCAAGGACTTTGAGAAGTCCGAGAAGACCGCCAAGCCCAGGAAAACCAGGAAAACCAAGAAGTAGTGTTCAAGTGTTCACGATCGGCTGCCAGTACACACGGGGTGAGATTCATGCACAACTCGGCGGCAGCGTCGTGGCGTGCTTGCCCACCCGCAACGGCGCCATCGTGGCGGCTTGTCTAAGAAAAGCGTTCAGTCCTCGGGCGCCAGAAGTCGTACTTTGTGGCCGAGGCGCACGCACAAGTCCTGTCAGTGGACAGTTCGCACGCCAGAAAATCGCGATTCCTGTGTTCTTGAAGAGCGCATCAAGTCGGTGGCAGTACCAAGGCCAATTCGCGGTCGCTCAATTCTTTAGCTCAGGCCCCGAGTTCGAAAGCTACATCGTTGGCTCCGGTCGTTCAATCGCAAGCGTTTCCCATGTTGTCATGCTCAAGCGGTCGGGGTAGGGCGCTACGATATCCGGCACTGGCCGCCAGCCAACAGCCACGAGCAGGACATCTGGCAAGACCGCTACCCTTCCACCGTCGGCCTTGAGCACCACCTGCTCGTCAACGCCACACCCGTCATCAGGTTTTTCGTGCATCTGTCGCAAGACGAGCAGGGCGAGCGCTTCATCCAGCGCATCGACGGCCCGCGAAAGAATTGGAAGTTCAAAGCCGCAGACACCCGGGACCGCAAGTTCTGGCCCCAGTACGTGTCTGCCCGACAAGCGGGCCTGAATGCGGCGAGCACCGCTGATTCGACCCGGTACCTGACGCCCGCAGACGACAGAAACAATACGCGCTTGATCTTGTCGCAGGTCGTGTTCGACACCTTCGAGTCGCTGAACCTGCAACACCCGATCGCCGGCCGCAGCGTGCGTGAGGGCCTGAAGGCGATACCAGCCCAGCCAAATTTGGATTCTTCACGCAGCTGATTGCGTCCGCCAACACACGGACAAAAGCACGGGAAAAGCACAGGGTACACAAGTTGCCGAACCGCGCTTGCCCTGTCGCAGGCAAATCGGCGTCACCAAGCCAGGATGCTCCATGAGCGCACCTGCCAAGCAACGCTCCCTTCGCGGCATGTTGGGCCCAGTTGTTCGCGAATCAACCCGTTCAAAGCCGAAGCAAGCTGTTGGCTTGCTTGTTTGGCTTGCCATCAGTTTTGTGGCGTCTGGCATTGGTGCCGTGGCGTCGATACGCGCCGCTCCTTTATATGGGCAGCTGGTTCAGCCCGGTTGGGCACCGCCGTCCTCAGTTTTCGGACCGGGGTGGACCATCCTTTACGCGTTGATGGTCGTAGCTGCGTGGTTGGTCTGGCGCGCCGACAGCTTGCGCCTCACCCGGGCAACATCGCCCTTGTTTCTGCTGCAGCTGGCGGTGAACGCCCTGTGGACATGGCTCTTCTTTGCGTGGAGCTACGACGCTCTGGCACTCGCCGACATCGTGCTGCTTTGGGGGAGTTCAACTTCTCCTCAAGCGATCGCCACGGATTTCACGGGAATATTGGAGGCGGCGGGCACGAAGATTTCGGGTCTAAAGCCGGGCGATACCGTGGTGGGAACGCTTTCCATGAAGGGTTCCCGTGTAGCCACGGCCAGCCACTGACCCCACATTGAACCGCTTGGCTGCTATGTGGGCTGCCATACCGACTTATTGCAGCGCGGCACCCAACATCGCGCCCTGCTGGTGCCTGCCACTGGCATCGGACGCGCTTGACATCCTGCTGAGCCGCCCGTCCACACCAGGACAGTGATATGCACAACATCATCGACACAGCTGTCGCCGCCAGCAATTTCAAGACTTTGGCCGCTGCCTTGACGGCCGCCGGATTGGCGGAGACGCTCAAGGGCACAGGCCCCTTCACCGTGTTTGCGCCCACCGACGAGGCCTTAGCCAAGCTGCCAGCCGGTACCGTGGACATACTGCCCAAGGACGTGCCCAAGCTCAAGGGCATCCTCACCCACCACGTGGTCGGCGGCAAGGTGATGGCCGCCGATGTGATGAAGATGGACGGCAAGTCGGCCGAGACGGTCAACGGCGCCGAATTGAAGATCGGCGCGCGAGGCGGTGTGAAGCTTTACGGCACCGTAAACGTCACCAAGACCGACATCGACTGCAGCAATGGCGTGATCTGATCCACGTGGTCGATGCGGTGCTGCTGCCGCCGGCCTGACCCCGACAATTCCATCAACCGCTCCGGCGTCGTCAAGCACTGGGGCGCCACAGCCTTCTAGCGAAAGAACCTCATGAAAAAGCACTTCCTCGCTGCTACCGCCCTCGCGCTGGCTGCACTGTCGGCCCAGGCTGCAGACATCGTCGACACCGCCGTGGCTGCGGGCAATTTCAAGACCCTGGTGACGGCGCTCAAGGCGGCTGGATTGGTCGACACGCTCAAGGGCAAGGGACCGTTTACGGTCTTCGCGCCCACCGATGATGCTTTTGCCAAGATTCCGAAAGCGGACCTGGATGCGCTGCTGGCCAACAAGGCCAAGTTAAAGTCGGTGCTCACGTACCACGTGGTGTCGGGCAAGGTCATGTCCACTGACATCAAGCCTGGAAAGGTGAAGACTCTGGAGGGCGCGCAGCTGACGCTTGCCACCAAGGGCGGCGTGATGGTCAACAACGCCAAGGTGGTGGCAGCAGACGTGGCCGCAGACAACGGTGTCATCCACGCAATCGATACGGTCCTGATGCCCAAATGACAACGGCTGAGCCGACTTGATATCGCCGCCGATGGCCTGAGCATGACCGACGGACCACGCAAATGCTGGCACTGGACCCCTTGCTGCCGATGGCCTTTCTGGCTGTCGGCGCCTGGCTGGCGAGCCTGGCCAAGAACGACGTCAG
>JBBQAW010000246.1:0-6377 GCA_038316815.1 Burkholderiales bacterium | reverse complement strand
GGCCCTTCTGCCCCACCTTCAACACTTCCAGGTCGAGCGCTGCCCGGTTGATGATGGAACCTGCTGCCCGCGCCGCCTTGATGGCGATGTTGAGCATGGGATGAAGCGCTTGCGACATGGGGGCAACCTGGGTTGAGGGGTGGGGCAACGGGGGGAAAGAGCAGGTGCTGTGGGCGCCGACGATTGGCTGACGATCAGCTTGAAAGCGGCTGAAAATCGGCTGGCAAGAGCCTCAGCACAAACCCGGAGTTTACCTTTCATGACCACGCGCTTCGTGCTTGTCGAACCCAGCCACGCCGGTAACGTGGGGGCCGCCGCACGCGCGATGAAGGTGATGGGTTTCCACGACCTGGTGCTGGTGAACCCGCGCCGGGCCGACGTGCTGCAGCTCGACGAGACCCAGGCCCTGGCCAGCGGCGCCTCCGACGTGCTGGCGGGCGCCCGTGTGCTGCCGACGCTGGCCGAGGCCCTGCACGGCATTACACACGCCTGCGCCACGGCGATGACGCCGCGCGACTTCGGCCCGCCCACGGCCGCGCCGCGCGCGCATTTCGAGACCCTCGTGCCGCAGGGGCAGGCCGTGGCCCTGGTCTTCGGGCCCGAACGCACGGGCTTGAGTAACGACGACGTCTACCGCTGCCATGTCTGCCTGTCGATTCCGACCCATCCCGACTACGGTTCCTTGAACCTGGCGCAGGCCGTGCAATTGCTGGCCTACGACTGGCGGCAGGCCCTGGGCGGGTTCGATGTCGTGCCGCGCACGCCGGCCGCTGCACGGGCCGACGGCGCCGCCGTCGACGGCCTGCTGGCGCATTGGCAGGCGGTGCTGGTCGGCAGCGGCTTCCTGAACCCTGCCGCGCCGAAGAAGCTGCTGCCGCGCCTGCGCCGCATGGTGCAGCGCGCCGAACTGACGCTGGAAGAGGTGCACATCCTGCGCGGCATTGCCCGCGCCGTCAGCGCGGCGGACGCGAAGGCTCAAAGGCAGCGCGATTGAGCGCTCGCTACACTGCGCACATCATGCTCAGCACTCTCTTCGGCCGTCTGCGAGAAGACATCCGCTGCATCCTGGATCGCGACCCCGCGGCGCGTTCCGGCTTCGAGGTGCTGACCTGCTATCCCGGTCTGCACGCCCTGATACTGCACCGCCCAGCGCATGCGCTCTACCGGCGTGGCTGGTTCTGGGCCGCGCGATTCATCTCCCAGGCAGGGCGTTTTCTGACAGGCGTCGAGATCCATCCGGGTGCCACCATCGGCCGCCGTGTGTTCATCGACCACGGCATGGGCGTGGTGGTGGGCGAAACGGCCGTGATCGGCGACGACTGCACCATCTACCAGGGTGTGACGCTCGGCGGTACCTCGCTTGAGCGTGGGGCCAAGCGCCACCCTACCTTGGGCAAGGGCGTCATCGTGGGCGCCAATTCGCAGGTGTTGGGCGGGTTCACTGTGGGCGACGGCGCGCGCATCGGCTCCAGTGCGGTGGTTGTCAAACCCGTGCCGCCTGGAGCCACGGCCGTGGGCAACCCGGCGCGCATCATCGAGGCCGCAGCCGATTCGAAGCGCGAGGAAGCTGCGGCCAAGATGGGATTTTCGGCCTATGGCCTGACCCAGGGTGACGACCCCGTTTCGCAGGCGATGAAGGGCCTGATCGACAACGCCGCCAGCCAAGAACACCAGATCACGCTGCTGTGGCAGGCAATCGAAAAGCTTTCGGCGCGCGCACGTGAACTGCCGCTTGAAGACTGCGTGCCCAGCGGCGCGCAGACGACCGAAAACTTCGACGCCGAGAAGCTGAACCGTTTGGTGAAGTAGAGCCCCCGGCCCTGCTGCGCCTGGTCCGGTGCGGCCAAGGCGCTGCGCTACAGCGGTACGTCCACCATCATCCGGCTGTCCAGCGGCTGCACTTGGTCGTGCGCCAGTGCAATGCGCTGACTCAGGTCCTGGGCGCGCACCGGGCGGCCGAACAAATAGCCCTGACCGTTCTTGCAGCCCAGTTTCTGCAGCAGCAGGGCTTCTTCTTCGGTCTCCACGCCTTCGGCCACGGTGTCCACGCCCAGGCTGCGCGACAGGCCGAGGATGGCGTCGACGATCTTGGTGCTTTCCGGCCGGTCGCGCAGGGTGCGCACGAAGCTGCGGTCGATCTTGATCTTGTCGAAGGTCATCTCGGCCAGATAGGACAGGCTGCTGTAGCCGGTGCCGAAGTCGTCCAGCGTCACCGTCATGCCAGCGCGCTTGAGGGCCAGGATGACCTGGCGCGCCCGTGCCGTGTCGTTGACCAGGGCGGTCTCGGTCAGTTCGACGTCCAGCCGGTGCGGCGGCACCTGGTTTTCTTTCAGCACGGCCAGCAGTTGCGGCACCAGGCTTTCGTCCTGAATCTGCTGCGGCGCAACGTTGAAGCTCAGCCGCCAATGCGCCGGAAAATTCATCATGTCCTGGCAGGCCTGGTGCAGCAACGACATGGTCAGCGGGCCAATCAGACCCGTGTTCTCGGCCAGTGAGATGAACTTGTCCGGCGTCAGCAAGCCCCGAGCGGGGTGCTTCCAGCGGCACAGCAGTTCCAGCGACACCACATTGCGGTTGGTGAGATTGACGATGGGCTGGTAGTACGGCACCAGTTGTCCCATCTGAATGCCATCGCGCAGCTCTGCTTCCAAAGCAGCCCGTTCGGCCTGGGCTTCGTCGAGTTGGGGGTCGTACAGGCACACCCCGCCCTGGCCAGACTTCTTGGCGCGGTAAAGGGCTGAATCGGCCTTGCGGATGAGTTCATCGTCGCTGCGCGCGTCGCGCGGGTAGCGTGCGATGCCGACGCTGGCGCCGATGTTGACGCTGAGGTCGCCGAAAAGCATCGGCTCGGACAGGGTTTCGATGATGCGTTTGGCGGCCGATTGCGCGGTGCGCGTGCCGTCGGCTTCGTCGATGACGACCACGAACTCGTCGCCGCCGTAACGTGCGCGCAGGTCGCTCTGGCGCAGGCAGCGGCCCAGGCGGCGCGCCACTTCCTTGAGCACCAGGTCGCCCACCATGTGGCCGTTGCGGTCGTTCACGGGCTTGAATCGGTCCAAGTCGACCATCAGCACTGCCAGTTCCTGTTTGTGTCGTTCAGCGCGGTTCAGCCGGGTTTGCATCGCATCGTGCAGCGCGGCGCGGTTGTCCAGGCCGGTCAGCAGGTCGCTGGCGGCAAGGCGCTGTACGCGCACCTCGGCGTCCAGCAGCGAACCGCGCGATTGGTTGAGGCCGCTGGACAGGCGGCGCCACAAAACGAGTCCACCACCCAGGGTGGCGGCCAGCGCCAGGGCGGCGACGATGTACGAGCGTGTGCGCAATTCACGCAACTGGTGCTCGGTGGCAGCCAGTGAAATGGCGGTCAGCTCTTCAGTCGCTTCGCGGATCAGCTGCGTGCGGCTGGTGTAGCGATCGCCGTCAAACAGCGTGCGTGCGGCGTCCAGCGCGCCCGACTGCAGTGCGTTCAGTGCCGACAGACGCATCTGCGCGATTTCGGTGCTGGCCTGGGCTGTTTTTTCGCGGTAGCGCTGGGCCGCGCTCAGTGGCACCAGCAAGCTGGCGTGTTCCACTCTTTGCGTCAGCGTCGCGCTCAGTCGGTCATACCGTTCGATCCAACTGGCCTCGCCCGTCAGGGCAGCGCTTTCGCCGGCCTGTATCAGTTCTTGTTCGGCCAGGCGAATCTCTCCGGCCAGCCGGTTGGCCTGGGCGTGGCGATCGGCGGCGTTCTCAAGCTGTGCGCCAGACCACAGGCGTTCAGCCAGCAGGGTTGCCGTCAACAGGGTCGTGCAGACCAGGACCAAGGCCACGGCGCGCAGGGCCTGCCGCATCGTCTCTTCGACGATCGACACGTTGGGCAGCAAGCGCTGGGCAGGGGGGGTGGAGTCAGGCATGACAGACCATGAGGGGGAATGCAGATTTCTCTGCCTGGTCTATCGGCCAGCCTTTGCTGCAACTTGAGCAGGCTGTGCGTCAGTGCTGGCGGTGTTGCTGGCGGTGTTGCTGGCGGTATTGCTCGCGCTAGGGCGGCGCGAATGCGATATCTGCCGCGGTCTCAGCCTCTCAGCCTCTCAGGCCGCAGGTGCGGTGCGCAGGGCCGATTTTGGCCTGAATGCTGCGCATACCCCAGGGTCGGTCTCCATGTAGGGCCCCCCGATCAGGTCCACGCAATAGGGCACGGCAGCGAAGATGCCATGCACGGGTGGTGTGGCCTGGGGCAAGCCTTGCAGGGTCTCGGCAATCGCCTTGGGCTGCCCCGGCAGATTGATGATCAGCGTACGCCCGCGTATCACGGCCACCTGGCGCGACAGAATGGCCGTGGGTACGAATGTCAGGCTGATCTGGCGCATTTGTTCGCCGAAACCCGGCATCACCCTGTCGGCCACGTTCAGGGTGGCTTCGGGCGTGACGTCGCGCGGGGCTGGGCCAGTGCCGCCGGTGGTAAGCACCAGATCGCAGTGCAGGTCGTCGGCCAGTGTGCGCAGGGCGGCGCTGATGCGGGCTTCGTCGTCAGGCACCAGATATTCATGCCACTCCACCGGGTTGAGCAGCGCACGCGAAAGCCAGTCCTTCAACGCCGGAATGCCCTGGTCTACATAGACGCCGCTGGCAGCGCGGTCGCTGGCCGACAGCAGGCCGATGCGAACGGGGTCGAAACGCGGCGCAGCAGGTTCGGTCATGGTGGGTCTGGCCTTAGGACGACGCCAGCAGCGGGCGCAGGAACTGGAATAACTCGCGGTAGCTGCGCGGCTGCCGGTCTTCGGCCTTCAGCCCGACTGAATCGCGGCGGGCGGCGCGCACCAGGCTGCGCAATTGCTGGGTGTCGGTTGCGGGGTGTTCATGCAACCAGCGCGTCATGGCCTCGTCGTCGGTGATGAGGGCCAGACGCCACTGCTCGGCCTGGTGCAGGGCCAGCGTGTTCTGCGCCGACCCGATGGTGGCCTCGGCCACGGCTTCGCGCATGGCGGCCTCGTCGGCGTTGTGCATCAGCTTGCCGACGTACTGCAACTGCCGGCGCTTGCCTTCGAAGGACTTGGTGCGGCGGTAGGTTTCCAGCGCGTCGCGCAACGAATCGGGCATCTCCAGGCGGTCCAGGCGTTCGTCCGAGAGTTCGGTCAGCTGCACGCCCAGGGCTTGCAGCGTGTGCGACTTCTGTTTCAGCCGGGTCTTGCTGGGGCGGATGTCGAACGGGTCGACGGCCGGGTCGTTGTTGGCGCCTGCATCGACGCCTGCATCGGCATCGGCACCGGCGTCGGCCACGGTTCTGCTGTCGGCCCCGGTATCGGGTTCGCCGCCATAGTGCACATCGGTCCCGCGGTGAGGGGCGGCGCGTCGGCTCATGAAGGGGGTATCGCTTGCTGTGCTCGGGTGGGGCGCCGATTATCATCCCGCCCCTGTCCGCCACGCTGCTTTTGCCGCACCCCACACGATGTCATCTTCCCGTCCCGACCAGGGCTTTGCCTACCGCAACGACCAGTTCCAGCAGATCGTGGAAGACACGCTCGCCCTGGCCCGCCAGCTTGGCACCAGCGACGCCGGCGCCGAAGTCTCCGAAGGCGTGGGCCTGTCGGTGTCGGTGCGCAAGGGCGAACTGGAAAACGTCGAACGCAACCGCGACAAGTCGCTGGGCGTCAGCGTTTACCTGGGGCAGCGACGCGGCAATGCCAGCACCTCCGACTTTTCTGCCGCGGCACTGAAGCAGACCGTGCAGGCCGCCTACGACATCGCACGCTTCACCGCCGAAGACCCGGCCGCCGGCCTGCCAGACGCCGATGACTTGGCCACGCCCGAGCAAGCTAGTCGCGACCTGGACCTGTTCTACCCCTGGGCCATCGACGCGGCCGCGGCGGCTGAACTGGCCCAACGTTGCGAAGCCGCTGCCATGGGCGTGAGCAAGAAGATCACCAATTCCGAAGGTGCGGGTGTCTCGGCGCAGCAGGCGCACTTCTGGGCCGGCAGCACCCGCGGCTTTCGTGGCGGGTATGCCAGTTCCCGGCACTACATCTCGGTCTCGCCAATTGCCGGCAAGGGCCGCGACATGCAGCGCGACGGCTGGTACAGCTCGATGCGCGACGCCGCCGACCTGGCCAACGCCGAAGCCGTGGGCCGCTACGCTGCACAGCGCGCGCTGGCGCGGCTGAAGTCGGTGCGCGTGGCTACCGGCGAGGTGCCGGTGCTGTTCGAATCCACCGCCGCAGCTGGCTTGCTGGGCGCCTATGTGCAGGCCACGTCGGGCGGCGCGCTCTACCGCAAGGCCAGCTTCCTGGAAGGCAGCCTGGGCAAGACGGTGCTGGCCAAGCACATCGACATCTCGGAAGACCCGCACATCCTGAAAGCCAAGGGCAGCGCACCTTTCGACGACGAAGGCGTGCTCACCTGCG
>JBBQAW010000245.1:0-6398 GCA_038316815.1 Burkholderiales bacterium | reverse complement strand
ACCTTCCACGCCCGAAGGCGGCGCCGCGTCGGCCATGCGCGTCAGCCCGTCGAGCCAGCCCTGCTTCTGCGGGCTGGTGTTCAGCTTCAGCCCGCGATAAAGCGCCGCGTAGTCGGCCACCGGCAGAGGGGCCTCGCCCGGGTAGGGCGGCAGCAGCTGCTGGATGCGATGCACCGGCATCACCAGGGCCAGGCGCAAACGCAGCAGCTCGCTGTTCCAGTTGCCGCCCAGGTCCCAGGCCATCATCAGCGCCCAGGACAGGCTGTCGACGGGTGTCCAGGGCTCGGGCTGCACACCCAGCAAGACGAATTCGGGCGGCCGGGCGCGCATCCCGGCCGCAAGCACGGCATTCACGCCGTCGGTGTAGGCCTGCAACTGCGCGCGTGTTTCGGGCGCCAGCTGGTTCCACTGCGCCTGCGCCGCGCGGCGCACACCCAGTGCGCGCAGGAAGCGGTCGCTGGCCAGCGCGCCGGGGCCGAAGGCTTCGGCCAGCCGGCCGGCGCCGATGCGGCGATGGGTTTCCATCTGCCACAGCCGGTCTTGTGCATGCGCCACCCCCAGGCCCCAGGCCAAGTCGTGTTCGCTGCTGGCGCGGATGGTGGGCACGCCCTGGGCGTCGCGCTCGATGCGCACCTCGGCGCGTGCACCCGGCAGGTTCAGCGTGCCGTCGACCACCGGCAGCACGCGCTGGGCATACCAGAACAGCGCTGCAGCCAGCAACGCCAGCGGCAGCAAAAGGGCAAAGGCGGCGCGACGGATCCATTTCATGCGCAGAGCTCCCGGGTTCCAAGATTGGCGATGGGGCGCGAACGATCGTGAACAGCGGTGAACGTTTGCGCCGGGTGGCAAGGCTAACCCGCGCCAGGCGCGGCCCCCGCGTAGCCCCCGCGTCCGCTAAGCCTGCGCGACACCCGGGCCCGGGCCGGGCCATGAACTGGCGGTCTTGTGGGCCGTTTCTCGCGCGTTCCACATGCCCCTTGCGGCGTCAACATGGCCTCAGGTCATCCCCGACCGCGTCCGATATCACCACCATGACACCGCTGAAAATCATGTCGCGCTGGAACCGACGTTCCACTCTGGGGCCGGGCACCCATACGCACCTGGGCGTCAGTCCCCCGTCGCTTCGGCAGGCGCCGGAGTCGGCCTGGCGCCGCATGCTCTTCTGGCTGCTGGCCCCGGCCCCGGCCGAAGCGGCCCCGCCTTCGAACCGTGTGCCTGCCGTGCGCGTGGAATTCATGCGTGCCGTGGCCGATGTCGATGGCGACGACGCCGACAACTTGCGCAACCGCATTGCGATGGCGCGTTCGCTGCGTGAGCTGTGGCACCTGCGCACCGATGTCTTTCGCGTCATCGGCCTGGCCTACAGCCAGCGTGAAGCCGAAGGCCGCCTGGCCTTGCTGAACCGTCACTTTCCCGCCCGCGCACCGCGTTCGCAGTTCGGAACCCTTTGATGAGATCTTCTGCCACCTCCGTGCAAGCCTCCATGCAAGCTTCCATGCCAACTTCTCTGGCAGCTTCTCTGCCAGCTTCCCTGCCCGCCGGCGCCTTCCAGCTTGCCAACAGCATCGCTCCCCGGCACTACACCACGGGCGCACAGGGCCCCGGGTCTGGCCTGCCTGGCGACAGAATGGCCCGCATGGCGGCGCGGCGCGTCTTCGTTGACCTGAAGCAGACCTACTTGCTGGCCTTGGCCGACGTGGCCGACAGCGACGCCGGCTGGCTGCGCAACCAGGTGCGGTCGGCTGAAGAGCCGGTGGACCTGTGGCTGCTGCGCGGCCCGGTTTTCGCCGTGCTGTCAGGCGCAGAACCTGAACGCCGCCGCTGCCGCCAAATGCTGCGCCGCGGGCTCGATTCGGTCTTCGCAGACAGCGAACCGCCCAGCAGCTTCGCCCCGCTCTGAAACCAGACGGCGCAAGTCAGGCTGCGGCCTTGACCCGGTGCCTGAAGGTCTTTCGAAACTTCTCGACCTTGGGCGCCACGACATAGGCGCAGTAACCCTGCCCCGGGTGCTGGGCAAAGTAGTGCTGGTGGTAGGCCTCGGCCCGCGAATAGTTGTCTTCTCGCTGAATTTCAGTCACCACGCGGCCCTTGAGCTGTTCGTTCAGCTCGGCCAGCACCGCTTGCGCCACGGCTTCTTGTTCGGGCGTGTGCCAGTAGATGCCACTGCGGTACTGCGTACCAGCGTCGTTACCTTGACGGTTCAGCGTCGTCGGGTCGTGCGCGACGAAGAATATTTCCAGAATTTCGCGCAGGCTGATGCGTTCGGCGTCGAAGCTGACCCTCACCACTTCGTTGTGCCCGGTATCGCCACTGCACACTTGTTCGTAGCTGGGGTTCATGACATGGCCGTTGCAGTAGCCGCTTTCCACGGCCAGCACGCCTTCGACCAGTTCGAAAACGGCTTCGGTACACCAGAAGCAGCCGCCGCCGAGAGTGATGACTTGTTTGTTCATAGTTCTTTGGTTGATGGGTTGGACAGGCCGTGTCACCAGCGACTCAGTCAAAGATGCACCTGACTCTTTACACTGTGCGCTGATTATCTGAAAGATGTAGCCATGGCCGCCAAGTTCCAGTGGGATGACCCTTTCCAGTTCGACAGCCAGCTGAGTGACGACGAACGCGCCGTTCGCGACGCCGCCCATACCTACTGCCAGGAACGCCTGCAGACGCGGGTGCTGATGGCCGCACGGCACGAGAAGTTCGACCGCGAAATCATGTCCGAAATGGGTGAACTCGGCCTGCTGGGCAGTAGCATCGAAGGTTACGGCTGCGCCGGCCTGAACCACGTCTGCTACGGCCTGGTGGCGCGTGAAGTGGAACGTGTGGACAGCGGCTACCGCAGCGCTATGAGCGTCCAAAGCAGCCTGGTGATGCACCCCATCCACGCCTACGGCAGCGAAGAACAGCGCCAGAAATACCTGCCCAAGCTGGCCAGCGGCCAATGGGTGGGCTGCTTCGGCCTGACCGAGCCCAACCACGGCAGCGACCCGGCAGGCATGCTGACGCGCGCCACGCCCGCAGTGCGCGACGGCGTCGCCGGCTTCGTGCTGAAGGGCAGCAAGATGTGGATCACCAACAGCCCGATTGCAGACGTTTTCATCGTCTGGGCGAAGAAGGTGAAGGACGATGGCACGGGTTCGGGAACGACGGGCGGCCAGGAAGCCATCCACGGCTTCATCCTCGAGAAAGGCATGCCGGGCCTGAGCGCACCCAAGATCGAAGGCAAGATGAGTCTGCGCGCCAGCATCACCGGCGAAATCGTCATGGACGACGTCTTCGTGCCCGCAGCCCAGTTGCTGCCCAATGTCAGCGGCCTGAAGGGCCCCTTCGGCTGCCTGAACAAGGCGCGCTTCGGCATTGCCTGGGGCGCGCTGGGCGCAGCTGAATTCTGTTGGCATGCCGCGCGCCAGTACACGCTGGACCGCCAGCAGTTCGGCCGCCCGCTGGCCCAGAACCAGCTGATCCAGAAGAAGCTGGCCGACATGCAAACGGAAATTACTCTGGGCCTGCAGAGCGTGCTGCGCGTCGGCCGGCTGATGGACGAAGGGCAAGCCGCGCCCGAGATGATCAGCCTGATCAAGCGCAACAGCTGCGGCAAGGCGCTGGACATCGCGCGCATGGCACGCGATATGCACGGCGGCAACGGCATCCACGACGAATACCACGTCATCCGCCACATGATCAACCTCGAGACGGTCAATACCTACGAGGGCACCCACGACATCCACGCCCTGATCCTGGGCCGCGCGCAGACGGGGCTGCAGGCTTTCTTCTGAAGCGCGCCCTGGTTCTACGCGCTCCTGGTGTGGCTGCATTTCGTGATTTGGGGCGTTAGCCCAGGTCATGAACGAACTGCTGCTGGCGCTAAGCGCCCAATCATGGAAGCCCTACATCGGCGCCCTGCTGCTGCCGCCGGTGCCCTTTCTGGTGCTGGTGCTGCTGGGCACGCGCTTGACTTTTCGCAGCCGGGGTCTGGGCTGGCTGCTGGTGCTGCTGGGCTGTGCCGGCATCTGGTTGACGCACACCACGGCGGCGGGCCACTACCTGCGCCAATGGGTGCTGAAGCCGCCGCCGGTGCTGCAGCCGGCCGAAATAGCGGCGCTGCGCCGCGCGCCGCAGACCGCCGTGCTGGTGCTGGGCGGCGGCAGTTGGCCTTTGGCGCAGGAATACGGCGTTGCCGTGCTGCATCCGCGCGGCGTCGAACGCCTGCGCTACGGCATCTACCTGGCACGCCAGACCGGGCTGCCGCTGGCCTTCAGCGGCGGCGCGGGCTGGGGCGTCGGGTCAGACATTCCTTCTGAAGCCGCCATCGCCGGCCGCATGGCGGAAACCGAATTCGGCATCAAGCTGCGCTGGCAGGAAGGGCTGTCGCGTGACACGCGCGAAAATGCGTCGCGCAGCGTGCGCCTGCTGGGCGACGAAGGCGTGCGCCACATCGTGCTGGTGACGCATGACTACCACATGCCGCGCGCCGCACGCGCCTTCGGCGATGCCATTGCCGGCAGTGGCTTGGCGATAACGCTGACGCTGGCGCCGATGGGCGTGGGAGGCGGCGGCCCGCTGGACGCGCATGCCTGGATCCCCAGCCTGGGGGGCGCTGCCGGCACACGGCTGATCCTGAACGAATGGTTTGGGCGCATGCTGGGGGCCTGAGCGTGGGGCTCGGCGCGGAACTCGGCATCCAGGCAGGGTTGGCCGCCTTACAGCAACAGCGCGCCGATGAAGATGCCCACCATCATGAAAGCGATCACCACCTTGGCCAGCAGCCCGGCCATGATGCCCAGCCAGGTGGCCACGCCTACCTTCAACGCGTTTTTCTGGTCGCGCCGGGCCAGATATTCACCTGCGGCAGCGCCCACCAGGGGCATGAAGAGCACGCCGACGATGCCCATGAACAGCCCCACCACGGTGCCGATGGCCGCCCCCACCAGCGCCTGGCGGCTGGCACCCACCTTCTTCGCACCCAGCAGGCCGGCGACGAAGTCCAGCCCCCAGGCCAGTACGGCCAACACCGCCACCACCACCAGCGTGGTCACGCTGACATGGGTGAAGTCGTCGATCCAGGCCCCCAACACGATGCCGCCCAGCACCAGGGCTGTACCAGGCAAGGCTGGCAGCACGGTGCCGGCCAGCCCGATGAGGATCAAAGCGACCGACAAGGTCCATAGCAAGGCAACAGTCATGTGCAGACAAACGGTGGCGCGCCACAACGGCGCGGTCCGATGATGACCGGGCGCTGCACCCACAACCGGAGGGGCCTTGCAACTCGAGGCCAGGGCCGCATCTACGGATGGCGCACACTCGCGCACAAGTTGGTCAAAGTGCCTGGTTTCCGGGTGCATGGCCAGTCTGATTACCTGTCACACCACGAAGGATTAACGAGTGAAGACCTGGATCATCCGCACCCTCAGCTTGGCCCTGGGCACAGCCCTGGTGCTGACGACCGCTCTGCCGCAAGACGCCGAGGCCAAGCGCCTGGGGGGTGCGCGTTCGCAGGGCATGCAGCGCGACATGCCAGCGCGCACGGCGCCTGACGCGCCGCCAGCCAAGCCTGCGCAACCCGGCCAAGGTGCCACGCCAGGCACTCCGGCAGCCGCTGCCGCTGGCACAGCCGCTGCGGGCACGGCTGCAGCCGCGGGCAAGCGTTCCTGGCTGGGCCCCATTGCCGGTCTGGCCGCTGGTCTGGGTTTGGCAGCGCTTTTCAGCAGCATGGGCCTGGGTGCCGAACTGGCCAACTTCGTGATGCTGGCCCTGATGGGCGTGGCGGCCTTCTTCCTGGTCCGCTTCCTCATGGCCCGCTTTGGTTCTGGCGCACGGCGTAACGACCCCGCACTGGCCACAGCAGCCGCCGGTTCGGCCGGTGGTGCAGCCGCCAACAACGCCATGCGCCGCGAAGCCCCCGTGCAGCGCGAGATGATCGACGAGCGTCCTGCTGCCTTCAAGCCAGCACCTCTCGCCGGCGCGCCACTGACTCCGGTTGCTGTCGCTGATGCCCCTGCAAGCTTCACTGCTGCTGACCCGGTTGCCGCGTCTGGACCGGTCGTGACAGCTGCTTTTGTGCCCGCCAGCTTCGACAGCGAAGGTTTTGAGCGCATTGCCAAGATGATCTTCATCCGCATGCAGACCGCCAACGACGCCAGCGACCTGAACGACCTGCGCCGCTTCACCACGCCAGAAATGTTCGCCGCTGTTCGCCTGGACATCCAGGACCGCAACGGCGCCGCCCAGACCACCGACGTGCAGAAAGTCGATGCCCTGGTCTTGGACGTGGCCGAGGAAGATGGCCGCCAGATCGTCAGCGTGCGCTTCACCGGCCTGGTGGTGGAAGAGTCGGGTGCCGCACCAACAGCCTTCCGTGAAGTCTGGCACTTGGTTAAAGACGCTGGCACCGCGGACAG
>JBBQAW010000244.1:0-6409 GCA_038316815.1 Burkholderiales bacterium | reverse complement strand
AAGCACGCCTGCGGCAGGCCGCCCGCGGGTGGTCACACCCACGGTCAGCCGGTGGTGCCCACCCCCCCGAATGACGCCGCCCAGCGGCGTGACGTCGCCGAAGTCGCGCCCCACGGCCAGCCGCACGTGGCTGGTGGCCGGCACCAGGTCGTTGGTGGGGTCCAGGGCCAGCCAGCCCGCACCCGGGCCGAGCTGCGGTACGCCAGGGGTGCCCGGGCACCACACCTGCACCCAGGCGTGAGAGGCATCGGCACCCACCAGCGCTTCGCCGCTGTCGGCCGCGCGCGTCAACAGGTAGCCGCTGACGTAACGCGCCGGCAGGCCCAGCATGCGCAGGCAGCCCACCATCACATGGGCGAAGTCCTGGCAGACGCCGCGCTTTTGCGCGAAGGCGCGTGCCAGCGGGGTGTCGATGTCGGTGCTGCGGCTCTCGTAGCGAAAGTCGGCATGGATGCGGTGCATTAGCGACAGCGCACCCATTGCCACCGGCCGCCCGGGCGGAAAGGACGGCAGCGCGTAGTTGCGCAATTCCGCCAGGCGCGGCACGAAGGGCGAAGGCATGGCGTATTCGACCACCCGTTGCAGCGGTGCCCGCGCCACGTAGCGCAGGCTGGCGGCCAGCGTGTCCCAGGCCGGGGAAGCATCGGCCTGAAGCTCAGCGAAACGGGCGCTGACGCGCACGCGGCTGGTAGCGCGCACGCACAGCTGTTCGTGCGGCTGGTCCAGGCTGAAATAGCACTGCGCGTTGCCGAGCTCGTCCCTGCTCTCGGTCTGGTGGCTGGGCAAAGGCGATATGGCCAGCGAGAAGTCCAACAGCTGCTGGTGTTCGTCCTGCAGCGGCTGCAGGTGCGCCAGGTGCTGCGCTACCGACACCGCGCTGGCGTAGTCGTAGCGCGTCTCGTGCACGACATCCAGGTCCATGGCCAGGGTTTCGCTCATTGCCGGGGCTGCCGTTTCAGACGCGCTGTTCCAGCCCGTGGGCCAGGGTGAAGTAGCGGCTGGCGATGTCGTCGGCCAGCAGCTTCGCAGCGGCAGAAAGCTTTTCAGCCAGCGCGTCCAGTATCCCTGGCAGATGCTCGTCATCGATGCTGCGCAGCGAATCCAGCGTCAGCCCCGCGCCTTCGGCAGGCAGCCTTGTCAGCAGCGGCGCCAGGCTCGCTTCATCGCCCGGCAGCTTGCCGATTTCGGTGCGCAGCCGGCGCATCACCCCGGCCAGCGAACGCGGGTTGGCGCTGTCCAGCACCAGCAGGTCGGTCAGCGCCAGCAGGTCTTCATGGCGCTGGTAGCGGGCGCGGAAGGTGATGACGCTGTCGAAGAGTTCCAGCATCAGGTCGATGCCGGCAGCACTGCCCAGGGCGCCGGCCTTCAGGAAGGCGCGCATGCGCGCGCTCAGGCCGATCAGGCGTTCGATCAGGCGGCCTACGGTCAGCAGGCGCCAGCCGTGGTCGCGGGTCATGCGGTCGGTCTGCGCGCCAGTGACGGCCGCCAGGCGCAGGGCCAGCCGGTCCAGCGCCGGCAGCACTTGCGGCAGGGTGGGCAGTTCGTCGGGCAGGGTCTGGAGCGCCATGCGAAAGCTTTCGCCCATCTCGCGGATCAGGCCCCAGTGTTCAGACGACAGCCGTTCGCGCAGGGCCTGGGACGAACGTTCCAGAGCCGCCAGGTTGTAGGCGATGCTGGCCGCGCCGCCTTGGCCTTCGACGTCGGCCAGCGCGCCCAGCAAGGCACGTTCGAAGTGGTGCGGCGCGCGGTCCAGCCTGGGCGCGCCGGGCGGCACCAGGCCGCTCTCGATGGCCAGCACCGACAAGGCCTGCAGCATGGCCGGCGTGGCATCGTTGTCGGCGTCGATCAGCAGCAGCGTGGCACGTGCCAGTTGCACGGCCTGTTCGGTGCGTTCGGTGTAGCGGCCCAGCCAGAACAGGTTTTCGCCCGTGCGGCTGCTGACCGGGCGGCGGCGGCCGGCAATGTCGTCCACCTGCAGCCGCTGCGGCAGCATGCTGAAGGTGTCGACCGGGCCGGGGGTCAGCACCCAGGTGTCCAGGCTGCTGCCGCCGCGCTGCATGCTGACACTGCTGTCTTCGCGCTGGGCCACGCGTGTCATGCCGCCAGGCAGCAGGTGCCAACGCCCGCCGCCGTCGGCAATGGCGTAGATGCGCACCATGGCCGGGCGCGTGGCCACCCCGGTTTCGCCCCAGATCGGCGCGCGTGAGAAGCGCAGGCGCGTTTGCGCTGTCCAGGCGTCGGGGTCGCTTTCGATGGCCGCCAGCCTTTCCAGCTTGGAGAGTTCATGCACCTGCGAAGTGCGGCCTTGGCGAGGGAAGGTGCTGCGCAGGAACTTGCCGTCCAGTTCGCCCTGCACCGCGCGCAGCGCACTGGCTTCGCCGCACCACCAGGTGGGCAGGGCCGGCAGCAAGAGCTTGTCTTGCCCCAGCCGGCGCGCGATGGCGGGCATGAAGCCTTGCACCGCCGGGCTTTCCAGGAATGCGCTGCCCAGGGCATTGGCCATCACCACGGTGCCGGCGCGGGCCGCCTGCAGCAGGCCGGGCACGCCCAGGGCGCTGTCGGGGCGCAGTTCGAGCGGGTCGCAGAAATCGTCGTCCAACCGACGCAGCACGCCGTGCACGGGCTCCAGGCCTTCGACGGTCTTCAGGTACAGGCGGTCCTTGCGCACCGTCAGGTCGCCGCCCTCGACCAGGGGCAGGCCCAGGTAACGCGCCAGGTAGGCGTGTTCGAAATAGGTTTCGCTGAAACGCCCCGGCGTCAGCAGCACCACGCGCGGCGTCGAATTGCCGGCCACCTGGGCCGCCAGTTGTTCGACGGTGTCAAGCAGGCGCCGGTAGGAACTGGCGATGTGCTGCACCCGCAGTTCGCGGAAGGCATCCGGAAACTGGCGCGAGATGACCAGCCGGTTGTGCATCACGTAGCCCAGGCCCGACGGGCCCTGGGTGCGCTGGGCCACCATCCACCAGCGGCCGTCGGGGCCGCGGGCAATGTCGAAGGCGACGATGAACAGGCGCATGCCGCCGAGCGGATCGGCCCCGCGCATGGGGCGTAACCAGCCGTTGTGGCGGTACAGCAGCGCTGGCGGCAGCAGGCCTTCGCGCAGCAGGTGCTGCGGGCCGTACAGGTCGGCCAGCATGGCCTGCAGCAGTTCGGCACGCTGGATGGCACCGGCTTCGATGACGGCCCAGTCAGCGGCTTCGATCAGGTGCGGCAGCAGTTCCAGCGACCAGGGCCGCGCTGCCACGCCGCCGGGTGCAGCGTCGCTGAAAACGTTGTGCGTGACGCCGTCGTGCAGGATCTGCCGCGCCACCTGGGCCACGCGGCGGTTCATGTCGGCCGGCCTCTCAATATGCGGTGGCGTCGACAGATGCCGGGCGAAACCCTGCCAGGGCACGCGCAGGCCGCCCGTGGGCGGGCGCAATTCGTCCCAAACACCGGCTTCTGCCGGGTGCGCGTGGCTGAGCAGCAGGTGGGCCGCATCAGCGCCCGGGTTCTGCGCGAAGTCCAGCGGCAGGCTGGCCTGCGACAGTTCAGCATTACTGCCCCCGCCCCCGCCCACGCCCCTGCCCCCACCCTGGCTTTGCATCTGCGTGGCTGTAGGTGGCAACGGCGGAAACGACGGCAGCGGCGGCGTCAGGGGCATCGGCGTCAACGGCGGCAACTGCGGCGTGGGCGGCGTGGGCGGCGTGGGCGAATTCAGCACCGGCTAGCGCAACCGCATGTCCAGCGTGAAGGGCAATTCGCGGCTGGGCTGCGCCGGCTTCACCTGCATCGCCCCGGGGCTGTGCCCGAAGCGGAAGAAGCGCGCCAGGCGGCGGCTTTCTGCGGTGTACGAATTGACCGGGAAGTCTTCGTAATTGCGCCCGCCCGGGTGCGCCACGAAGTAGCGGCAGCCGCCCAGCGACCGGTTCAGCCAGCGGTCGACGATGTCGAAGGTCAACGGCGCATGCGCCGGGATGCTGGGGTGCAGGGCCGACGGCGGGGCCCAGGCCTTGTAGCGCACGCCGCAGACGTATTCGCCGATGCGCCCGGTCGGCTGCAGCGGGGCAGCCTGTCCGTTGACGGTGACGATGTAGCGGTTGTCGTTCAGGCCGGTGACCTTCAGCTCCAGCCGTTCCAGCGAAGAGTCGACATAGCGCACGGTGCCGCCAGCCGAGCCTTCTTCGCCCATCACATGCCAGGGCTCGAGCGCATTGCGCAGGGTCAGGCCGACACCGAAGGCATTGACCTCGCCCACCATCGGGAAGCGGAATTCGAAATGCGGCGCAAACCAGGCGGCGTCGAATGGGAAGCCGGCCTGCTGCAACTCAGCCATGACGTCATCGAAGTCCATCTGCACGAAGGTGGGCAGCATGAAGCGGTCGTGCAGCCCCGTGCCCCAGCGCGTCAGGCGCGTGGCGCCTTTGCCGCGGTACGGCTCCTTCCAGAACCGGGCCAGGAGGGCACGCAAAAGCAACTGCTGCACCAGGCTCATGTGGGCATGCGGCGGCATTTCGAAGGCACGCAGTTCCAGCAGACCCAGGCGGCCGGTGGGGCCGTCGGGGCTGTAGAGCTTGTCGATGCAGAACTCGCTGCGGTGGGTGTTGCCCGTGACGTCGACCAGCAGGTTGCGCAAGGTGCGGTCGATCAGCCACGGCGGCAAGGCCCCTTCGACCGGAAAGCCGTGGGCATTCAGGCCGTGCTTTTCAAGCGCACGGTCGATCTGCGCCAGCCCGATCTCGACCTCGTACACCTGGTCGTCGCGCGCTTCGTCGAAGCGCGGCGCCTGGCTGGTGGGGCCGATGAACATGCCGCTGAAAAGATAGCTCAACGATGGGTGGTTGTGCCAATACGTGATCAGGCTGCCCAGCACGTCAGGGCGACGGAGGAAGGGGCTGTCGGCCGGCGTGGCCCCGCCCAGCACGAAGTGGTTGCCGCCACCGGTGCCGGTGTGGCGGCCGTCGAGCATGAACTTCTCGGTCGACAGGCGCGTCTGGTGCGCGGCGTCGTACAGAAATTCGGTGTGGTCGACGAGTTCAGCCCAGTCGTGCGCGGGGTGGATGTTGACTTCGATCACGCCCGGGTCGGGCGTGACGGCCAGGGTCTTCAGGCGCGGGTCGCGCGGCGGGCCATAGCCTTCGAGCACGATCTTCACACCCTGCGCTGCGGCCTGGGCTTCGAGTGCGGCCAGCAGTTCGAGGTAGTCCTCCAGGAACTTCAGCGGCGGCATGAAGACGTAGAGCATGCCGCTCTTGCCGCTGTTCCCGCTGTTGCCGCTGTTCCCGCTGTTGCTGCCCCCGGCGGCCTCGGCTGCTTTTTCGGCCGCTTTTTCAGCCGCTTTTTCAGCCGCGCTTTCAGCCTTCGGGCCGTTCGCGCGCTGGGGGTCGCGCACTTCCACGCACAGCGCCGTGCGGGTCAGTTCGCCTGCGCTCTCGAAACGGCCCGGCGTGGCCGTGGCGTTGCGTGGGAAGGGCGACACGGGGTCGTGTTCGGTGGCCATGCGCAGCACGCCAGGGCCGGGGCCGGGGCCGGGGCCGGGGGACACGGCGGCGCCGTCAGCCAACTTGTTGGCCGATGCATCGTCAGCATCACCCGCCTGCCCCGTGGCGCCTGCAGCCACGGCGCCGTACAGGCTTTCGGGGCCTTTGCTGCTGGTGCTGCCTGCGCTCACAGTTTGGCCTGCGCTGCCCGGGCTGATGTCTTCAGACGGTTCGCCCGTGGCGCCCTGCGTCACGCCCGTCGCGCTTGTTACCTGCATGCGCAATGCGGCATGGCTGGGCAGTTCTGGCTTCGGCGCAAACGGGTCCTGCACCATCGTCCACGGCAAGTCGCCCTTGGCCGCCCAAGCTTGCGAATCGAGCGGCAGGCGGTAGCCCATCGACGAATCACCGGGGATCAGCAACATGCGGTCGTCGCGCAAGAACCAGGGTCCCGTCACCCAGGCCGGGCCGGCGGTGGCCACGTTCCATTCGCGCTTGAGCGGCAGCACGTAGCCCACGCAGGCGTCCAGGCCCTGCGTGAAGACGCGGCGCAGGCGGGCGCGTTCCATCTCGTCGTCCAGGCGCGAATCGAAGGGGTCCACGTTCACCGGCAGCCGGCGTTCGCGCCACAGGTAATAGAAAACGTCCTCGAAACCGGGCTGCACGAACTTCGGGTCCAGGCCCAGGCGCGTGGTCACGCCGCTGATGAACGTGTTGGCGTCTTCGCTGGTGTAGCGGTGCGGGTCGCGTTCATCGGCAAACAGGCTGGGGTCGGACCAGCAGGGCTGGCCATCAGCGCGCCAGCAAATCGACAGCGCCCAGCGCGGGAGTTGTTCGCCCGGGTACCACTTACCCTGGCCGAAGTGCAGGAAGCCGCCCTTGCCGTACTTCTCGAGCAGGCGGCGCACCAGTTCTGTGGCGTAGCCGCGCTTGGTCGGGCCCAGCGCGTC
>JBBQAW010000243.1:0-6424 GCA_038316815.1 Burkholderiales bacterium | reverse complement strand
ACTTCGGCCAAGCGTGCGGTCAGCGTTTGTTCGAGCGCGAGCGCTGCCACGCCTTCGTCCCAGCCGCTGGTCTTCATCGCCAGCAGCACGTCTTCGGGCCGACAACCGGCCTCTGCCTGGGAAATGATCCAGCGGCGCAGTTCGGGGGTGATCGTTTGTGCAATGGCGGCCATGCCGCTATTTTCCATGGCCGCCAACGAATGCGGCTAGACCCGGCGGCGAAACACCAGGCGCTCGGTTTCGCTGGCCATGCGGTCCAGCGCGTAGCCTTCTGCGTCAAACGCTTCCAGCGCCTTCACGCTGCGGGCACGCTGCTGCACCGCATGGCGCGCCATCAGGCCGCGGGCGCGCTTGGCGAAGAAGCTGATGACTTTGTAGCGGCCGTCCTTCCAGTCTTCGAACACGCAGTCGACGACGCGCGCCTGCAGCGCCGGGCGCAAGGCCACACGCGCGTATTCGACCGAGGCCAGGTTCACGACCACGCGCGAACGTTCGCCGTCCAGGCACTGGTTCAGGTGTTCGGCCACCGTGTCGCCCCACCAGGCATACAGGTCGCGGCCGCGGGCGTTGCTCAGCGCTGTGCCCATTTCCAGGCGGTAGGGCTGCAGCCGGTCCAGCGGGCGCAGCACACCGTAAAGGCCTGACAGCAACACCAAGTGCTGCTGCGCCCAGCCCAGGTCGGCAATGGACAGAGTGACAGCGTCAAGGCCGCCGTAGACGTCGCCATCGAAGGCCAGCACAGCGGGCTTGCTGTTATTGGGCGTGGCCTCTGGCTGCCAGGCCTGGTAGCGCGCCACGTTCAGTTCAGCCAGCGAGGCCGACAAGTCCATCAGGGCCGAGATGTCGGCGGCCGACTGGCGCCGCAGGATGTCGATCAGACCCGCTGCCTGCGGCATGAACAGCGGTTCTGTGGCGCGGCGCAGCACGGGCTTGGGGGTGGGGGTTTCGTAGTCCAGGGTCTTGGCTGGCGAAAGCAAGAAAAGCATGGGCGTGTGTCCGTTTTCGATGCGCGTTCAGCGCGGCCCGCCGCCCAGCGCGGTCTGCCAGGTGCGCAGCGGGATGTGGCTGCTCAGCCGGTGCAGCGCGCAGTCGATCAGCACCGGATGCACTTCATGGCCTACGCCATCGGCGATGTCGAGCGTGGCGTCGCCCTGCAGCGCGGCCAGGTGCTCGAGCGCATCGCGTGACCCTTGTGCCGGGATGACGCGGTCGAGCCCGCCGTGGAACAGGTGGACGGTGGTGTGGCGCGGGGCGGCCAGCGGCACTTCGGCATACCGGCCGCCGAAAGCCAGCACGCGCCCGCACAGGCCGTCGTCCAGGCTGGCCAGGGCCAGCGAAACGATGGCGCCTTGAGAGAACCCGCCCAGGCAAGTGGCCGCGCGGTCCACGCCCAGGCGCTGCTGCTGGGCCTGCACCCACTGGTGCAGCGCCGGCAGCACTGCGGCCACGCGCGTGGGCCAGTTCGCTTCGGTCAGTGCGTCTACGCTGTACCACTGGTGCCCGCCCGGGCCGGGGCGGCCGGCTGTATCAACGTGGGGGGCGTCGGCAGCGTCGGGCGCGTCGGGCGCCAGCACGGCGGCCTGGGGAAACTGCTGGCGCAGGGCCTGGGCCAGCGGCGCCAGGCTGGTGCCGTCGCCGCCCCAGCCGTGCAGCAGCAGGATCAGTTGTTGCGGCGGGCCTTCAACGGGCAGCCATTCGATCGGAAGTTCCATCGCCGGCATTGTCCCGCAGGGCCAGCGCGCTGGCAGCGCTTGGGGGCACCTGATTGGTCATGAAGCTCAGCCAAGCGCGATGGAAATGGGTCAGGAGATACTGAGGCCCCGCCGAGCGAAATATGAAGCACGGACGCATGAAGCTCGTCTTTTTGGACCCAGCCGCGGTTGGCTGAGCTTCATGACGAATCAGGTGGGGGCAAGGCTGGCCGGGCGCTATGTCGGGCATGCCGGACATGCCGGGCATGCCGGGCACAACGATCATGCCGGGATGCCAGACCTGCGTCAGCATGCTTCAGCGTACTTCAGCGGCTTAGGCGTGTGTCAGCGTGCGTCATGCGTGCTTCAGCGCGCTTCATCCGTGCTTCATGCGTGCGGCATAGGTGCCTCAGGCCTGTATGAGGCGTGCGTCAGGCGTGCATCGGGCGTGCATCAGGTGTGCGTCAGGGCATGGGCCCAAGCGTGCGGCGCAGGAATTCGAAGCCCTGGGTCCAGGCTTCGGCCTGGGCGCGGGCGTTGGCGGCCGGCGTGCCGCCGCTCTTGCTGGGGCCGGCGTTGTATTGCGTGGTCGGGCCCCAGCCACTGCCACCCAGAAAGTGTCCGGCATCGCGATACACCAAACTCACAGTCTCGCGGCCGGCAGCCGTACGGGTGCGCGTGATGGCCTCGGCCATGCCGCCGCTGTCCCAGACCTGGTCGTCGTGGCCGCCGACCACCATCACCGGTGCGGCGATGTCTTCGACGCGAATGCGTGCCGGCGCCACGCGCTCGGGGTTGGCCGCGCGACCGGCGTCCTGCGGACGGCGAATGCGTACCTCGGCGCCGGTGGCGAAGCCGGCGATTTCCTTCTCGAACTCCTTGTACGGCACGAAGGGCAAAGGCTGGCCTTGCCAGGCGAACCCTGTCCGTTCACCCGGCTTGACGCCTTCGCCCCACCCTTCCCAGACGACGTCGCTGGGCACCATGGCCAACACCGACTTGATCCAGGGCATGCGCACTGCCGCCAGCAGCGCGAATTCGGCGCCCTTGCTGGTGCCCACAACGCCGATACGCTGCGCGTCCACGCCCGGCTGCCGGGCCAGCCAGTCGCGCGCCGCTGCCAGGCGTTCGATCGGCAGGTCGGCAAAGGCGCGCGGCAGTTCTGGCACTTCGGCCGGCAGCGGGCCGGTGGGGCCCCACTGTGCAGGCGAGTAGTACGGCAAGGCCAGTACCGCGAAGCCGCGCGACGCATAGACCGGCGCGTCGCGGGTGATCAGGCGCCCGCCTTCGCTGCCACCCAGGATGATGAGCGCCGGCCGGGGTTGCATGGCCGTCAGCTTGCCTGCGGGTTGTGGGCTGTCGGGCAGGGTGCTGAACAGCGCACCTGGAAAGCCTTCTGCGGGGCGCGACACCACTTCGGGCAGCGCGCGCAGCAAGGTCACTGTGCGCGTGGTCAGCAGCTTGGTTGCCTGGCTCTCCGCATCGCTTGCGCGGACTTCGCGCACCTCGATCCGCACCTGCCCTTCGGCCAGGCCGTCGCTTGCCACAGCGGCTTTTGGCGTGGCAGCCGCTGGCAGCGGCGCCATTGACCAGAACAGCCCGCGCAGGTCGGCCCCGCCATAGCTGCCACCCGGCAAAGGCACGGCACTGGCCAGGTCGATGGTGCCTGCGGCGTCGCTGCGCAAGGTGACTTGCGCGGCATAGGGCCGCAGCGCCCCGGTGAATTCGCGCACCTGGCGATGCGTTTGCACCTGCACTTCGGTGCTGGCGGGCAGGCCGGTGATGCGGATCGACAGGGGGTCGCCAGCCAGCACGGTGTCAGAGGGTTCCAGCGCGATCTGCTGGGCCTGGGAGGGAAACGGGGAGAACGTGGCGAGCAGGCCGGCCATGGTCAGCAGCTTGCGAGGGTGGAATTTCATGGCGGGTTCCAAAAAAGGGATGGAAGGGGTGCTGAAAGTCAGGCGGGGATGGCGATGCCGTTCGGGGCCGAACCCGCCGTTGCGCCAGCGCGTTGCAGGGCCTGCCAGCGCCTTTCCAGCACGACGATGGTCACCGCATAAACCGCCACGATGACCAGGGCCACGGCCGTGAAGCGGTGTTCGGGGAAGGCCAGCCAGGCCGCCAGCACGCCCGCGGTGCGCACGCCCGTGTGCCACAGGCCCACCGGGTGGCGAATGACCCAGGACAGCGGCAGCCACATCAACCCGGTGAGGATGCCCACCGTCAGCGGCAGCGAGCTGGCATCTAGCATGAAGAACGGAATCGCGATGGCGTAGACGCCCAGCGACATCGCCACGGTGTGCATGAAAAGCGCGTCGAAGGCGTTCTTCGGCCGGGTCTTGTCCAGGAAGTTTTCACCCGTCAGCTTCGACAGGGCGATGCCCAGGTAGACGATGCAGCCGGTGGCCATGAACAGCAGCATCGCTGACTGGAAGGTGTTCAGCAGCGCCCCGCCGGCGGCCACCACTGACCAGGCGATGGTGCCGGCCAGGGGCATGGCCAGCAGGCGGCGGCGGCTGTATTCGGCGCGTTGGATGTCGAGGCTACGTTCCATCGGGGGTTCTCCTGCTGCGGGTTGGAAGGTGTCGATGAACGCAAGATTAGGCCGCGGCTGCCGCGACTGCCGCCAGTGCGCGACCCATCGCCAGAACGCGCGACGAACCGCAAGAACGCGGCGGTCAACGGAAATCGCGGCTGCTGGTGGCCAGCCCCTGCAACAGCGCGCTGTGGTCGACCAGGGTCTTGGCCACCAGATGGCGCACCTCGCCTTCACGCTGCCAGACGCCGTAGACCGTCAGCAGCGTGGCGGCCAGCAGCGGGCGGCGCTGCTTTTCGGCCAGCGCCGGCCAGACGATGATGTTGACGGCGCCGGTCTCGTCTTCCAGCGTGACGAAGACGACGCCATTGGCGGTTCCGGGCCTTTGGCGGTGCGTGACGATGCCGCTGGCACGCGCCAGCCGGCCGTGCGGGTAGCCGTTGAGCACGGCAGCGGGCTGAATCTGAAACGCCGCCAGTTGCGCGCGCAGCAGGCCCACGGGGTGCTGGGTCAGGCTCAGGCCCTGGCTGCGGTAGTCGGCCAGCACGGTGGTGGCAGCCGTGGGCGTGGGCAGCTCGGCCGCGGCTTCATGGGTGCGGGTCTGGCGCAGCATGGGGGTGGCGCGGGTGTCCACGCCCGCCACCGCCCAGGCGGCCTGGTGGCGGTGGCCGACCAGGGCCGACAGCGCATCGGCCTGCGCCAGCAAGGCCAGCTGATGGGCATCAAGCTGGGCCCGGCGGGCCAGGTCTTCGGGGCTGGCGAAGGGCGCCTCAGTGCGCGCGGCCAGCAGGCGTTCGGCGGCGTTTTGCTGCAAGCCGTGGACGCGGCTGAAGCCCAGACGCACCGGCCGCAGGGCATCGCCCGGCGCGGCTGCGGCTTCGAGCGTGCTGTCCCACTGGCTTTGCAAGACGCACACCGGGCGCACCTGCACGCCGTGGTCTTTCGCGTCGCGCACCAGTTGGGCCGGGGCATAAAAGCCCATCGGCTGGCTGTTCAGCAGGGCGGCCAGAAAGGCGTCGGGGTGATGGCATTTCAACCAGGCGCTGACATAGACCAGCAGTGCGAAACTGGCGGCATGGCTTTCGGGGAAACCGTATTCGCCGAAGCCTTCGATCTGCTTGAAGATGCGCTCGGCATAGTCCAGTTCGTAACCCTTCTCGACCATGCGGCCCACCAACCGTTCGTGGAACGGGCGCAAGCCGCCCTTGCGCTTCCAGGCCGCCATGGCACGGCGCAGCTGGTCGGCTTCGCCGGGCGTGAAGTCGGCGGCCAGGATCGCCAGCTGCATCACCTGTTCCTGGAAGATTGGCACGCCCAGCGTACGTTCCAGCGCCTGGCGCACTTCGTTGCTGGGGTAGTCCACCGCTTCTTCGCCGCTGCGGCGCCGCAGATAGGGGTGGACCATGCCGCCCTGGATGGGCCCGGGCCGCACGATGGCGACTTCGATCACCAGGTCGTAGAACTTTCGCGGTTTCAGGCGCGGTAGCATGCTCATCTGCGCCCGGCTTTCGACCGGGAAGGTGCCGACGCTGTCGGCCCGGCACAGCATCTCGTAACTGGCGGCGTCTTCGGCCGGCACCTGGTGCAGCTCCATCGGCTGGCCCTGCTTGTCGCCCACCATCGTCAGCGCCCGGCGGATGGCGCTGAGCATGCCCAGCGCCAGGATGTCGACCTTCAGCAGGCCCAGGATGTCGAGGTCGTCCTTGTCCCACTGGATGACGCTGCGGCCGGGCATGCTGGCGTTTTCCACCGGCACCAGCTGGGCCAGGCTATCGCGCGCGATGACGAAGCCGCCGGGGTGCTGCGACAGGTGGCGCGGGAAACCGATGAGCTGTTGCGTCAGGCTCATCCACAGCTGGCACAGCGGGGCTTCGGGGTCGAAGCCGTTTTCGCGCAAGCGTTCGGCGTGGATGTGGCGGCCAGGGCCGCCGCCGGGCCGCCCCAATGCGGCCGGCGTCCCCTCGGGGGGTGGTGCCGAAGGCGCCTGGGGGCTGTCGTCCCACCAGTGTTGTGACTTCGATAGCGCCTCGATACGTTCAAGGTCGATGCCCAGCGCCCGGCCGACATCGCGCAGCGCACTGCGCGGCCGGTAGCTGATGACGACACCCGTCAGCGCCGCGCGGTGGCGGCCGTACTTGCGGTAGATGTACTGGATGACTTCTTCGCGCCGCTGGTGCTCGAAGTCGATGTCGATGTC
>JBBQAW010000242.1:0-6445 GCA_038316815.1 Burkholderiales bacterium | reverse complement strand
GGCATCCTGACCCGCCTGAAGGCTGAGGGCAGCGCCAGCCCGGCCGACGTGATCCTGCTGGTCGACGCTGCGCGCTTGTGGCGCGGCGAGCAAGACGGCTTGTTCCAGCCCGTCAAGTCAGCCGTGCTGGACAAGCGTATCCCGGCGCAACTGCGGGGTGCCGATGCAGGGCAGGGCGCGCAGTGGTTTGGTGTCTCGACCCGCGCACGGGTGCTGGTTTACGACAAGACCCGCCTGAAGGCTTCTGACGTGGACAGCTACGAGAAGCTGGCCAGCCCGGCGCTGAAGGGCATGGTCTGTCTGCGCAGTGGCTCGCATCCCTACAACCTGAGCCTGTTCGGTTCAGTGATGGAACACCTGGGGCCGCAGAAGACCGAGGCCTGGCTGCAAGGCATCGTCAGCAACATGGCGCGCGCACCGAAAGGCGGCGATACCGACCAGATCAGGGCCGTCGCCAGCGGCGAATGCGGCGTGGCGGTGACGAATACCTACTACTTCGCGCGCCTGATGCGCAGTACCAAGCCCGAGGACAAGGACATCGTCGACCGCGTCGGCGTCGTCTTCCCGAACCAATCCAGCTGGGGCACGCACGTCAACATTTCGGGCGCCGCGGTGGCACGCAACGCCAAGAACCGCGACTCGGCGATCAAGTTCATCGAATACCTGGTGGGGGACGACGCGCAACGCATGCTGGCGGACGGCAATAACGAATACGCCACGGTGCCCGGCGTGCCGGTCAGCAACCCGGCTTTGAAGAGCCTGGGCGCCTTCAAGGCAGAAACGGTGCCGATCGCCAAGGTGGGTGCCAACACTGCCCAGGTTCAGCAGATGCTGGACCGCGTGGGCTTCAAGTGAGGGGCGGCAGCCTAGGCGGGCAGAGAGGAGCCAAGACGGGCCAGGACGGGCAGAAGGTGACGAGCCTGATCTCGGCACTGCTTACAACACTTAGGGCTGCTTGGTTCCCCACCTGACCCGTTTGGGCGTGCTCGCATGCGAGGAGGCCCGTCGCTGACGAGTGTAGCCCAGAGCTTTCAGCGCAGTTGCAGATCCTCTCCGCTGAAGTGCACGCCAATCGGGTCGATGTGCAACTGCTTGGCCCCGGCTTCCACCTGGCCGGCCACCCAGGCCGGCACACCGCAGCCGCGGGCCACGGCTGCGGCTTGCTCAGCCTGCGCTGCTGGCACGAACAGCGCAAACCCCGCGCCCATGTTCAGCGTGCCATAAGCCTCGGCATCGTTCATGGCGGCCTGCTGCTGGATAAAGCGCAGCACGGCCGGCACTGGCGGCAGGGAGTGGATGCGGTAGCCCAGTGCCTTGGGGTGACGCAACAGCTTGCGCCAGCCGTGGCCGGTGATGTTGGCGGCGTAGTGCACCGGCACGCCGGCGCGCCACAGGGCTTCGGTAACGGGGGAATAGAGGGTCGTCGGCGCCAGCAGCGCGTCGCCGTAGCTCAGCCCGGCTTCGATCTCGGTCAGGTAGCCCTGCGGCAGGCGCTCGGCCAGCTTGCGCGCCAGGCTCAAGCCGTTGGCGTGGATGCCGCTGCTGGCCAGCAGCACGATGGCGTCGCCGGCGTCCAGCCGGTCGCCCAGGCTCAGGCGTTCCTTCGGGTTCACCAGGCCGGTACACGACGCCGCCAGGTCGATGCGCCCCGCTTCGACGATGCCGGCCAACGCCGGTGTCTCGCCGCCGCCCCAAGCCACCTGGCAGATGTCGCAGGCGGCTTTCCAGCCGCGCACCAGGGCCTGGGCACGGTCAACGTCTGCAAACCAGTCGCTGCCGCCGGCGGCCCAGTAGGCCTGCACGATCAAGGGCGTGGCGCCCACCGTGATGAGGTCGTTGACCGCCATCGCGATGGTGTCCTGGGCAATGCCTGAAAAGTAGCTGCGCCCGGTCAGGTGCTGCATTTCGTCAGCCACCAGGGTCTTGGTGCCCAGACATTCGACGATGCTGGCGAGCAGGAAAGGCCCCACATCAACGACATAAGCCGATTCGCCGCGCGAGCTGGCCATCTCAGCGAAACCATGCACGCCCAGGTGGGCACCCGTGGCGGCGGCGGCGCGCTGGGCGGCCACCTTCAATGGGTCGATCAGGTCGTATTGCACACCGGCCTGTTCGTAGGTCAGCGGGGTGGTGGGATGGCTGCTCATGCCGCAGATTATCCCCGGGGCATGGCCCGCCCTAGAATCGAAAACTCATGTCCACCATCGTCCTTGCCCGCAAGTACCGCCCCCGCCGCTTCAGTGAAATGGTGGGGCAGGAACATGTCGTTCAGGCCCTGACGAACGCGCTCACGCAGCAGCGGTTGCACCATGCTTACCTGTTCACCGGCACGCGCGGCATCGGCAAGACCACCGTCAGCCGCATCCTGGCCAAGAGCCTGAATTGCGTGGGCCCGGACGGCAACGGTGGCATCACGGCTGAACCCTGCGGCGTGTGCAGCACTTGCCTGGAGATCGACGCCGACCGCTACATCGACTACACCGAGCTCGACGCCGCCAGCAACCGCGGCATCGACGAGGTCAAAGACCTGATCGAACGCGCCGCTTACAAGCCCAGCATCGGCCGCTTCAAGGTCTTCATGATCGACGAAGCCCACCAGCTGACGAAGGACGCTTTCAACGCCTTGCTGAAGACGCTGGAAGAGCCGCCCGACTACCTGAAGTTCGTGCTCGCCACCACCGACCCCGAAAAGATGCTGCCCACGGTGCTGAGTCGCTGCCTGCAGTTCAACCTGCGGCCGATGGCGCCCGCCACCGTGCGTGAACACCTGGCACGGGTGCTGCAAGCCGAAGGCCTGCCGTTCGAGGATGGCGCCTTGCGTTTGCTGGCGCGCGCGGCACGCGGCTCGATGCGCGACGGGCTGTCACTGACAGACCAGGCCATCGCTTTCGGCAGTGGCGCATTGCTGGAAGACGGCGTGCGCGCCATGTTGGGTGCGGTGGACCGCGGCCAGGCCCGCCGTCTGATCGAAGCCCTGGCCCGCCACGACGGCGCGGCCGTGCTGCAAGCTGTGGACGGCCTCCGCGGGCTGGCTTTGTCGGCCAGCGGCACGCTGGAAGAAATGGCCCAGTTGCTGCAGCAGATGGCCATCGAACAAGCCGTGCCGGGCGCGTTGGATGCCCAGGACGCTGACACCGAAGACGCCCGCGCCCTGGCCCCGCTGCTGGCGGCTGACGAAACCCAGTTGCTTTACAGCATGGTGTTGCACGGCCGGGCTGAACTGGGGCTGATGAGCGACGAGTACGGCGCCTTGACGATGGTGCTGCTGCGCTTTCTGGCTTTTCCGGCTGCGCAGCGAAAGAGCCAGGCTGCGGCGGCAGGTGGTGCGATGGCGGCGTCAGTTACCGTGCCCGTGCCAGCAACAGAACCCACACCCGCACCCACACCCGCACTCGCACTCGCACTCGCACCCGCACTCGCACCCACACCCACACCCACACCCGCACTCGCACCCGCACCAGCACCAGCACCAGCACCCGCACCCGCACCAGCCGCCACCTCGGTGTCGCCCGCACGCACTGCGCCACTGCGGGCGCCCGCCCCACCAGCGTTGACCTTGCCTACCCGGCCACCGTGGGACACCACGCCATCGGCGCCCGTGTGGGCCGCCGAGCCGACCAAGGTGATCGGGCGGGTCGAGGCCGCCAAATCTGCGCCCGTCGCGCAAATCGCCCTCGCCACTGTTGCCGCCCCTATTGCCGTCCCTGCTGCCGCCGCCTCTGTAGCCCCCGCTGCCGCTCCAGCTCCTGCTGCCGAGCCATCGCTATCGACATCGACATCGACATCGACATCGACATCGACATCGACATCGACCGCCATCGCCCCAGAACTTGGCACCCGCTGGGCTGCTCTGGTTCAAGGCCTGTGCGACCAGGGCAGCGTGCAGGCGCTGGCGCGCGAACTGGCCGTTCAGTCCGGCCTGATCGATGTCGACGACAGTACCCAGCCACCCACTTGGCGGTTGTTGGTCGAGCGCGAGATGCTGCGCAACCCTGCGCTGCAAGACAAGCTTCGCGCGGCCCTTTCAGCGGCCTTGGGCCACGACATTGCGCTGGATGTCGCGGCAGGCAACCCTGGCGACACCCCGGCCCGCCGCGACGCCGCCGAACGCCAACGCCGCCAAGCGGTGGCAGATGCCGCCATCCACGCTGACCCCGTGGTGCAGCAACTGCTGGCGCAATACAAGACCGCACGCATCGTGCCCGGCTCGATCAAGCCGCTCGACACAAGTGCGACCGACAGCCCCTCCCCGAACCAAGAAGGAACAGCACCATGATGAAAGGCCAACTCGCCGGCTTGATGAAACAAGCCCAGGCCATGCAGGACAACATGAAGAAGGCGCAGGACGAACTGGCGCTGGTGGAAGTCGACGGCCAAAGCGGCGCCGGCCTGGTGAAAGTGACGATGACTTGCAAGCACGACGTCAAGCGCGTCGTCATCGACCCCAGCTTGCTGGCTGAGGACAAAGACATGCTCGAAGACCTTGTGGCCGCGGCGTTCAACGACGCCGTGCGCCGGGCCGAGGAAGTTAGCGCCGAGAAGATGGGCAAGCTGACCGCTGGCATGCCCTTGCCGCCAGGGATGAAGTTCCCGTTTTGATGGGGCCCCCAGGCCTGGGGCTGCGCCCCTGCGCCACCCCGCGGGGGGGCTCTGGCAGCGGCCCGGCAAAGCCGGTTCCGCGCCAGGGCTTGGGTTTTTGCTGCGGCGGCCTCTGTCGTGGCTGAGCCAGCCCTCGAAGGGCTGGTCGAGGCCCTGCGCCGGCTGCCCGGCGTGGGCCAGAAGTCGGCACAGCGCATGGCCTTTCACCTGTTGCAGCACGACCGCGATGGGGCGCGCCGGCTGGCTGGGGCACTGACGCATGCCGTGCAGGCCATGCGCCACTGCGAGCGCTGCCACACCTTCACCGAAAGCGCGGTCTGCAGCACCTGCACCGACCCGCGTCGCAACCCGCGGCTGCTGTGCGTGGTCGAGACACCGGCCGACCAGGCCGCGCTGGAACGTAGCAACAGCTATCAGGGTCTTTACTTTGTGTTGATGGGCCGCATCAGCCCGCTGGACGGTATCGGCGTGGACGCCATCGGCGCCGCGCCGCTGCTGGAACGTGCCTGCGACGGCGTGGTCGAGGAAGTCATTCTTGCTACCGGCTTCACCGCCGAGGGTGAGGTGACGGCCCATGCCCTGGCCCAAGCACTGAAGGCGCGTGGCCTGAACGTCACGCGCCTGGCCCGCGGCGTGCCGGTGGGTAGCGAACTGGAATACGTGGACCTCGGCACCTTGGCGCATGCGCTGGGGGACCGGCGCTGAAGGGTTTGCTGCAGTACGTCAACCGTCAGCGACCGCTGCGTGGTGCGCCAACCGTCAGCGGCCGCGGTGCGGCACGTCAATCATCAGCAACCGCTGCGCGATACGCGTGCCAACTGGCATGCCCCAGCACCGGCCCGGCCACCAGCAGCCCGGCGAACCCCGGCAGCATGGCCAACAGCACGATGGCGGCGATCAGGAAGGCCCACCACAGCATCACGCCGGTCTGCGTCAGCACCAGACGCAGGCTGGTCAGACCCGCAGTGACGGCGTCGGTCTGGCGGTGCAGGATCATCGGGATCGAGATCACGCTGACAGCGTAGATCAGGCTGGCGAAGACCGCGCCGACTGCCGCCCAGGCGACGATGAAACCGATGTTGTCGGGCCTCAGCAGGGCCAGCAGAGAACCCTTGAAGTCGGGCATGCCTTCGAAGCTGACGGCAAAGATGATCAGGGTGGCGCGGCCCCACAGCATTTCCAGAACCAGCAACACGAAACCGAAGATGCCCAGGGCGCTGATGCGGCTGTTCCAGGCCAGCAACGAGTCGCCGAAAGCGGGCTTTTGCCCGGCCTCAAGGCGCTGGCTGACACGGTACAGGCCCAGGCACAGGAAGGGCCCCATCAGCAGGAAGCCGCCTGACAGCGCCAGCGTGTAGGCCGGCACGTATTCATACACTTTCAGCAACGCCCAGCCCATGACGACGAAGCACAGGCCATAGAAAAGGCCAATGAATGGCGCTTTCCGAAAGTCTTGCCAGCCCGCAGCAAGCCAGCGCGGCGGGTCGCGCCAGTGCAGGGTGTTCAACCGGAAGATGCGGCTTTCGGGTGCCGCAGGTTCGCCGGCTGGGGGTGGCGCGGGTGCATCCATGAACACTATTGAGCGCCCTGCGCCCGCCTATTGCAAGCGGGACTGCCCTGGACCGCGCCGGGCTTCAGCGGACCGCAGCCGAATTCAGCGCCCGCGCCGCACGCGCAGGATCTCGTCCAGGATCAAGCACACCGCGCCCAGCGTGATGGCGCTGTCTGCGATGTTGAAGCTGGGGAAGTAGCCGCCCGAAAACAGCGGGTCGAGGAAGCCGAAACGGAACTGCAGGAAGTCGATGACATGGCCATGCAGCAGCCGGTCGATGACATTGCCCAGGGC
>JBBQAW010000241.1:0-6445 GCA_038316815.1 Burkholderiales bacterium | reverse complement strand
GTCAAACACTTAACCTGTATTTGCGAGCAGTCCCGGATCAGCATGCAGGATTGACGCCGGGGCTGAATCTGTGGATAACCGGGTCTCGCCGGGCTTGCACAGCTAGAATCCGGCGGCTCGGAGAACAAGATTTCCACAATGAGTGTAGACCTCTGGCAGCGCGGGTGCGAGCGCCTGGCCGCCGAACTGCCCGAACAGCAGTTCAACACCTGGATTCGCCCGCTTGCGCCGGCCGACCTAGCCCTGCCCGTTGATGGCTCGGGTGTGGGCGTTCTGTCTCTGCGGGTTCAGAACCGTTTCAAGCTGGACTGGATCCGAACGCAGTACGCAGGCCGCATCGAAGCGACGCTGACCGAACTTGCCGGCCACCCCGTCCGCCTGGAACTGAGCTTGGCTGCGGCAGCCCGGTCTGAGACGCTTGCGCTGCAAGCCCACAACGGCATGGCGCGCCACCGTGTTCCGCTGGACGATCTGCAAGCCGGTTCAGACGCCGCTCCGGGCGCTTCGGCCTCTTCGTCAGCTGCCAACGGCCACGCCGGTCAGCACGCCAACGCCGCGCTGCAACAACTGGCCCGCCCGACGCAGCAACGCCAGCCCGTCCCGGCTGCCACCACGCACCGGTTGAACACCGCCCTGACCTTCGACACCCTGGTGGCCGGCCGCGCCAACCAGATGGCGCGTACCGCCGCGCTGCATGTCGCCGGCGCCCCTGGCGTCATGTACAACCCGCTGTTCATCTACGGCGGGGTGGGCCTGGGCAAGACCCACCTGGTCCACGCCGTTGGCAATGCGCTGCTGAAGGACAAGCCCGGCGCACGCATCCTGTACCTGCACGCCGAGCAGTTCATCAGCGACGTGGTGAAGAACTACCAGCGCAAGACCTTCGACGAACTGAAAGCCAAGTACCACCACCTGGACTTGCTGCTCATCGACGACGTGCAGTTCTTCGCTGGCAAGGACCGCACACAGGAAGAGTTCTTCAACGCCTTCGAGGCCCTGCTGACCAAGAAGGCCCACATCATCATGACCAGCGACACCTACCCCAAAGGGTTGGTGGACATTGATGAACGCCTGACCAGCCGCTTCGACGCCGGCCTGACGGTGGCCATCGAGCCGCCCGAGCTGGAAATGCGCGTAGCCATCCTGATCAAGAAGGCGCTGGCCGAAGGCACCGGGATGCCCGAGGACGTTGCCTTCTTCATCGCCAAAAACGTGCGCGCCAACGTACGTGAACTGGAAGGCGCGCTGCGCAAGGTGCTGGCCTACAGCAGGTTCAGCCAGAAGGACATCAACATCGGCCTGGCGCGCGAAGCGCTGAAGGACCTGTTGAGTATCCAGAACCGGCAGATCGGCGTCGAGAACATCCAGAAGACCGTGGCCGACTTCTACAAGATCAAGGTCGCCGACATGTACAGCAAGAAGCGCCCTGCCAGCATCGCGCGGCCGCGCCAGATTGCCATGTATCTGGCCAAGGACATGACCAAGAAGAGCCTGCCCGAGATCGGCGAGCTCTTCGGCGGTCGCGACCACACCACGGTGCTGCATGCCGTACGCAAGATCACCGCCGAGCGCACCGTCAACAGCGAACTGAACCAGCAGCTGCATGTGCTGGAGCAGACGCTCAAGGGCTGAAGCCTGGTGGCGCTGCCCTGTGCACAACATCGGCACAAGCCAAGGACAAGCCGTGCCTTGTCCACAGCCTCGGGTCTGGGCAGCCACTTGCACCCGTTAAGCGTACATCGGCGCCAGGGTGCCATCCACAGGCTTGGTGGGGCGCTAAAGCCTTGATAAAGCAGGCGAAAATGCGCTTATCCCCGGTTTTGGCTGCCCTCTACTACTGCTACCACCCTTTAAAGAGGAAATCATGATTGTTCTGAAAGCGACCCAGGAGAAGTTGCTCGAGGCCCTGCAATCTGTAGCAGGCATCGTGGAGCGCCGGCATACCTTGCCCATCCTGGCCAATGTGCTGCTGCGCAAGACCGGGCCGAACATCGAATTCACAACCAGCGACCTCGAGATCCAGGTGCGCACTGCTGCCGAACTGGGCGGCGACGAGGGCAACCTGGCCACCACCGTGGGCGCGCGCAAGCTCATCGACATCCTGCGCGCCCTGCCCAGCGACCAGACGGTGTCGCTGACCGCAGCGCAGAACAAGCTGACCCTGCAAGCCGGCAAAAGCCGTTTCACACTGCAAACCCTTCCCAGCGATGACTTCCCGCTGGTCAACGAAAGTGTCGATTTCGGCCCGGCATTCTCGGTACCGCAGAAGACGCTGCGTGACCTGGTCAACCAGGTGCATTTCGCCATGGCGGTGCACGACATCCGCTACTACCTGAACGGCATCCTGTTCATCGCCGAAGGCAAGACCCTGACCTTGGTGGCCACCGACGGCCACCGCCTGGCGCTGGCGCAGAGCGCGCTGGACGTGGAAGTGCCCAACAAGCAGGAAGTCATCCTGCCGCGCAAGACGGTGCTGGAATTACAGCGCCTGCTGAAGGACGAGGAAACAGCCATCGAGATGCGCTTCGCCCACAACCAGGCCAAGTTCAACTTCTCGGGCATGGAATTCGTCACCAAGCTCGTCGAAGGCAAGTTCCCCGACTACAACCGCGTCATCCCCAAGAACCACAAGAACACGGTGGTGCTGGGTCGCGCGCCTTTGCTGGCCTGCCTGCAGCGCGCTGCCATCCTCACCAGCGACAAGTTCAAGGGTGTGCGAGTGAACATCGAACCCGGCCTGCTGCGCATCGCTTCCAGCAACGCCGAACAGGAAGAGGCACGTGAAGAATTGGAGATCGACTACAGCGGCGACAGCATCGAGATCGGTTTCAACGTCACCTACCTCATCGACGCGCTGGGCAACATGAACCAGGACATGGTGAAGCTGGAACTGCAGGACAGCAGCGCCAGCGCCCTGTTCACCATCCCGGAAAAAGCGGGCTTCAAGTACGTCGTGATGCCCATGCGCATCTAAGGTTGCCGTCGGCCTAGCCGCCGGCGCCAGCACCAAGCCAAGCGGGCCCAGGCCCGCTTGAGCATTTCAAGCAGCGGCCGTTTTCAAGCGCCGCGCCCGCCGAGAAAGCCCCGATGAGCGACACCAGCAAGCCCCAAGGCCCACAAACCAGTCCGTCTTCCGCTGCCAAAACAGCTGGCAGCGACGGCGTCACACAGACCAGCGTTCCAAGTGCGGTTGGCCAGGTGGCTTCCACGGGAAGCGAGGCCAGCGTGGCCTATGGCGAGGGCAGCATCCAGATATTGGAAGGCCTGGAAGCCGTGCGCAAGCGGCCCGGCATGTACATCGGCGACACGAGCGACGGTACCGGACTGCACCACCTGGTCTTTGAGGTGGTGGACAACTCCATCGACGAAGCGCTGGCCGGGCATTGCGACGACATCCTCGTCACCATCCACAGCGACAACAGCGTCGGCGTGGTCGACAACGGCCGTGGCATCCCCACGGGCGTGAAGATGGATGACAAGCACGAGCCCAAGCGCACGGCTTCAGAAATCGCACTGACCGAATTGCACGCCGGTGGCAAGTTCAACCAGAACAGCTACAAGGTCTCAGGCGGCCTGCACGGCGTGGGTGTGAGCTGTGTGAATGCGTTGAGCAAATGGCTGCGGCTGATGGTGCGGCGTGAAGGCCTGGTTCACCAGATCGAATTCGCACGCGGCGTGGTGCAAGACCGGCTGCTGGAAATGCGCGACGGCGTGGAAGTCAGCCCCATGCGCGTTACCGGACCGACAGAAAAGCGCGGCACCGAAGTGCACTTCCTGCCCGACGATGAAATCTTCACCGACATCAACTTCCACTACGACGTGCTGGCCAAGCGCCTGCGCGAACTGAGTTTCCTGAACAACGGCGTGAAGATCCGCCTGGTGGACGAACGCAACGGCAAGGAAGACAACTTCGCTTTCGCTGGTGGCGTCAAAGGTTTCGTCGAGTTCATCAACAAGGGCAAGAAGACGCTGCACCCCAACGTCTTCCACGCCATGGGTGAGAAGCCTGCCGACCAGGGCAAGACCATCGGCGTAGAAGTGGCGATGCAGTGGAACGACGGCTACAACGAAAGCGTGCTGTGCTTCACCAACAACATTCCGCAGCGTGACGGCGGCACCCACCTGACGGGTCTGCGCGCGGCCATGACCCGCGTCATCAACAAATACATCGATGAGAGCGACATGGCGAAGAAGGCCAAGGTCGAGATAGCCGGCGACGACATGCGTGAAGGCCTGGCCTGCGTAGTCAGCGTGAAAGTGCCCGAACCCAAGTTCAGCAGCCAGACCAAGGACAAGCTGGTCAGCAGCGAAGTGCGCGGCCCGGTCGAAGACATCGTCGCCAAGCTGCTGACCGACTGGCTGCAAGAAAACCCCGTGGACGCCAAGATCATCTGCGGCAAGATTGTCGACGCCGCCCGCGCCCGCGAAGCAGCGCGCCGCGCACGCGAGATGACGCGCCGCAAAGGTGTGCTGGACGGTCTGGGACTGCCCGGCAAACTGGCCGACTGTCAGGAGAAAGACCCGGCGCTGTGCGAGATCTACATCGTCGAGGGCGACAGCGCCGGCGGCAGTGCCAAGCAAGGCCGCGACCGTAAGTTCCAGGCCATCCTGCCCTTGCGCGGCAAGATATTGAACGTGGAGAAAGCGCGCTACGAAAAGTTGCTGACCAGCGACAGCATCGTCACCTTGATCACCGCGCTGGGCACCAGCATCGGGGCCGACGAATTCAATATCGCAAAGCTGCGCTACCACCGCATCATCGTCATGACCGACGCTGACGTGGACGGCGCGCACATTCGAACACTGCTGCTGACGTTTTTCTACCGCCAGATGCCCGAGCTGGTGGAGCGCGGCCACATCTACATCGCGCAACCGCCTCTGTACAAGGTGAAGCATGGCAAGCATGAGCAGTATCTGAAGGACGGAGCGGAGTTGGACGTCTTCCTGCTGAGCGTGGCGCTGGACGGTGCCAAGGTGCTGCCCGACGGCAGCGCCAGCGTTGAAGGCGGCAACGGCCGCGCGCCGATCGATGGCGGCACCCTGGAAACCCTGGCACGCGCGTACGTGGTAGCCACTAGCGTGGTCGACCGGCTGGCCAACTGGATGGACCTGGACGCCCTGCGTGCTTTGGCTGGCGGCCTGGCGGTGAACCTGGACAGCCCCGCCGCAACCGAGGCCAGCGCAGCAGCCCTGCAGGCAGCGCTGATCGACGCCAAGGTCAGCGCCGAGTTCGACGCGCGCACCGACAAGCACCTGTTGCGCATCAGCCGCCGTCACCACGGCAACATCAAGAGCAGCGTCATCACGCAGGACTTCGTGCACGGTGCCGACTACCAGGCGCTGGCATCTGCAGGCCTGATGTTCAACGGCCTGCTGGGGCCAGACGCAGTGGTGCGCCGCGGCGAAGGCGAGCGCATGAAAGAGCTGAAAGTGGGCGACTTCCGCGCTGCCATGCAGTGGCTGATGACGCAAGCCGAAAGCGCCGTGGGCCGCCAGCGTTACAAGGGCCTTGGCGAAATGAACCCCAGTCAGCTGTGGGAGACGACCATGGACCCGACGGTGCGCCGCTTGCTGCGCGTGCAGATCGACGACGCCATTGAAGCCGACCGTGTATTCACCATGCTGATGGGCGATGAGGTGGAGCCGCGCCGGCAATTCATCGAGAGCAATGCGTTGAGGGCGGCGAATATCGACGTTTGACTTTGTAGGTTCGCAAGGCGACGAAGTAAGTGCGACTCGCGCCACAGTTCTGCGACTGGCGGTCGCTAGTTGTTGCGACTGGCCTGCCGCAGCCTGGAAAGACAAGAGCAGGGCTCGACGACGAAATGGGTGACGGTCGCATCTGATCGGTTGGCACGGAAGCCAGCTGGCTTGGGCAAGTAGGATCTCGCGCCGGTCCAATCCTGGGAGTGGTTCGTCGACGCTTGCCCACGATGTTGCTTTTTTTCAATGCGCGAGCGCTCGGCCTTCAGCCGCGGAGATGGCAGGCCACCAAGTCGCTGCCATTGGTGCCGGCCCAAGGCTTGCACGCGAGGCTCCCAAGGTGGTGAGCCCGCACGGGCTCAAGCCGAGCGCCGCGCCTCAATCGCTCGGAGTGCAGCCACCTGCGCGCGCCCACTGTCGAGGGAACTGTTTCGGGGGCGTCGGCACGGATCCAGCCGACCACTTCGGGGTGGGGGTTCACGGCCCTGGTTGTCGGTTCAGGGCCGGCAGCTGGCCCACCGGGTCTGAATCAGCCTGCCGAGCACTGGACATCGGTAACGGTGAGCTCTCGGGATCAGTGGCGCCCTGGGGTGCCATAGCCGCTCTCTGGTTGACCTCGCGATCCGGCCGCTTTACGATAACGCAAAACGTAAAACAGGAGTGCCGAATGTCCGAGCCGACCACCATGTCAATCAAGGGCCAGGTCACCATTCCACGTGACCTGCGCGAGCGCCAGGGCCTG
>JBBQAW010000240.1:0-6448 GCA_038316815.1 Burkholderiales bacterium | reverse complement strand
ATACAACCGCACTCGAAACCGCACACCAAACCAGACACGAAACCAGACACGAATAGACGCGACCACCCGCCGTGCCCTAAGCCCGCCAGGCCCCAAACGCGCCACCAAAGCAGCCCTTTTCGCCCCATTGCCCCGCGCTGCAGCCCGTAAGCTGCTGCACCGTGGGCTATCAATTCTTCAGCAGGCGCAGCAAGCGCAATGGCGACGACGCGGCAACCGAATTCGCGGAGACGGAAGCCACCTTGCCGCCTTCCGCACCAGCGTCGAACCTGCCCTTCGAGGGCCTGGACGAAACCACGCCCAGCGACATCATGGACTCGCGCATGGAAGGCGATGCAGCGCCCGATTCGCGCCTGCCAGCCACAGCCCCGGCGCGCAGCCTGGGCAAGTCTGACATCGACACCGACGCCGACGCCGACACCCAGGCGCAGCCGACGCTGTCGCATGTGGGCCGCTACGCCCTGAAGTCGCGCCTGGGCGAAGGCGGCCTGGGCCAGGTGCATGAAGCCTGGGACCCCCTGCTGTCGCGTACCGTGGCCGTCAAGACGCTGCAATTCGACCTGCCCACGCCACTGCGCGTGTCGCTGAACGGCATGATCCTGAATGAAGCCCGTGCCGCCGCCAGCCTGAACCACGCCTACATCGTGACCGTCTTCGACGCCGGGCTGTCGCCGCACGGGGTTTACATCGCGATGGAAAGGCTGCAAGGCCGTGACATGCGCCAGGCCTTGTCCGGCGGCTGGGCGCCAAGCCCGCGCGTGGCCGCGGTGCTGGTGCGGCGCGTGGCCGATGCCCTGGCCTATGCGCACGCACGCGGCGTCGTGCACTGCGACATCAAGCCCGCGAACATCTTCCTGGTCGGGCGCGACCGCCCGAAGGTGCTGGACTTCGGCATCGCCCGCATCGCCAACGGCACGGCCGTGCCCGTGCTGGACGGCTCGGTCGCCGGATCGCCGCACTACCAAGCGCCAGAACAAGTACGCGGCACGCCCGTGGACGCACGCACCGACATCTATGCCCTGGGCACGGTGCTGTATGAACTGCTGACCGGGCGCAAGGCCTTCGGCGGCGACTCGGTCGAGACCATCCACACCGCCGTGATGACGGCTCACCCAGCCGCTGCCGTCGAATTGCGGCGGGGTGTGCCGCAGGCGCTGTCGGACATCGCCGCCCGGGCCATGGCACGTGACCCGGACGAACGTTTTGCCAGTGCCACCGAGATGTCGATGGCGTTGCGCCGCTGGGCCGAAAGCCAAGGCCATGCACAGCCCGAACCGACGCATGAAGGCCTGGCCCCATCCGCCCTGGCCTTGGCTTCTGCCTCGGCTTCGGCGGCATCCCGTGCGCGCGCGCAGCGCTTGCGGCCAGCCCTGGTCGTGGGCGGCCTTCTGGCTGCCGCCGGGTTGGGCGGCTGGCTGCTGATGCAGCGGACGGAAACTGCAGCCGAAGGCGCTGTGATCGCTGGCGAAGCCGCGAGCCCAGCCGCGGGCCTGCAGGCCAGCACGGCGTTGGCGGCCGAAGCGGCTGCCTCAGGGGCCTTTGTGGCGCCGGGGCTGGCGTCTGAAGTTAGCGCAACGGCAACGGCATCGGCATCGGCATCGGCATCGGCATCGGCATCGGCATCGGGATCGGGATCGGCACCCAACCCAGCACCGGTCACCGAAGCCAAGCCGGCTGCGGCTGCGGCTGCGGCGCGCCCGCGCCCAGCTGCCACCCGCGCCCCCTTGGCTGCGTCCACGCCACGCCCGGCAGTGGTCAACGGCACCGTGCAGCTGGCCATCTCACCCTGGGGGCGGGTGGAAGTCAACGGCAGCCCTGCCGGCACCGCGCCGCCGCTGAATCAGCTGACCTTACCCGAGGGCACGCACACCATTACCGTGCGCAACGAAGACTTTCCGCCCTTCGTTGCCACGGTGCAGGTGTCTGCCGACAAAACCGCCACCCTGCGCCACCGTTTCGGACCATGAACCACCCTTGCAGCCATTTCAGCGGCGCACGCGCCCGCCCGCACGCTGACCAGCACAGCCCGCAAGTCGTGTGCGACGCACGCAAGCCAAGTCGCGCACGCAGCGCCCTGGCCCTTTCTGCAACCATCTTGGTCGCCACCTTGGCCGCCACCCTGTCCGCCTGCGCGCTGCCGCCGTCGGCCCCACCCCCCGCGCCGCCCGCGCCCGTGGGCCTGGCCGAGGTGCTGGAACGGCCGGCCGAACGCGCCCTGGCCGACGGCATGCGCGCCTACGACGACGCCCAGTACCCGCAGGCCGAAGCCGCCCTGCGCAAGGCACTGGCAGCCGGCCTGCAAAGCCCGCGCGACCGCGCCAATGCGCACAAGCTGCTGGCTTTCATCACGTGCACCAGCGACCGCATGCCCGAATGCGAGGCGGCCTTCGCCGCCGCCCGCAAGGCCTGGCCAGGCTTCCAGCTCAGCAAGTCAGAAGCGGGCCATCCGCTGTGGGGCCCGGTTGCCCGGCGCGTGTTGCCTTGACGGTGCGCGGATTGCCCGCTGACCATCCACTGACCCTCATCTGAGACGGCCGGCCGGCGCGGGATAATCCGCCCGCCGATGAGCCCAGCCCACTTCCAACACTCCGTTCGCATTTACTGGGAAGACACCGACGCCGGCGGCGTGGTGTTCTATGCCAACTATCTGAAGTATTTCGAGCGCGCGCGCACCGAATGGCTGCGCAGCCTGGGCGTGCAGCAGCAGGCCCTGCGCGAAGCCACCGGCGCCATCTTCATCGTCTGCGACACGCAGCTGCGCTACCTGGCACCGGCCAGGCTGGACGACGAACTGCGCGTCACCGTCAGGCCCTTGCATCTGGGCCGGGCTTCAATGCAACTGACCCAGCAGGCCTGGTGCGGCCCACGGCTGCTGGCCGAAGGCGAAATCCGTATCGGTTGTGTGGACCAGCAAACTTTCAGGCCCCGGCGCATTCCCGGCGCCATCACTTCAAAATTGAACCCCATGAAGAGTGACGAGATGAGAGACGAGATGCGTGACGAGATGAGCCATCCAGTGAGCAACAGCGCGCCATGAACGCCGACATGTCCATCACATCGCTCATCCTGCAAGCCAGCCTGATAGTGCAGTTGGTGATGGCCGGCCTGGTGGCCATGTCGCTGGCCAGCTGGACGGTGATCTTCGGCAAGCTCTTTGGCTTGAAGCGCGTGCGCAGCGCCAACGAAGAGTTCGAACGCGACTTCTGGTCTGGCAAAAGCCTGACCGAAATGCACCAGGCCGTGAACAACAAGGCCGAGACCGCCGCCATGGAACGCATTTTTGCCAGTGGCATGCGCGAATTCCTGAAGCTGCGCGAAAAGCGCATGGACGCCGGCGTGCAGCTGGACGGCGCACGCCGCGCCATGCGCGCCAGCTACCAGCGTGAACTGGACGCGGTGGAAAGCCGGCTCAGCTTTCTCGCCACGGTGGGTTCGGTCTCGCCCTACATCGGCCTGTTCGGCACGGTCTGGGGAATCATGCATGCCTTTGTCGGCTTGTCGAACATGCAGCAGGTGACGCTGGCCAGCGTGGCCCCGGGCATTGCCGAAGCCCTGGTGGCCACAGCCATCGGCCTGTTTGCGGCCATTCCGGCGGTGGTGGCCTACAACCGCTTCGCGCGCGACATCGACCGCATCGCCATTCAGTTCGAGAGCTTCATCGAAGAGTTCAGCAACATCCTGCAGCGCAATGCGGGCGTGCCGGCAGCGGCCAGCAACGGCGCGCCTTCCGGGTACCGCTGATGGCCACCCCCATCGGCCGCAGCGGCGGCAGGCGCCGGCGCTCGATGAACGAGATCAACATGGTGCCGTTCATCGATGTGATGCTGGTGCTGCTGATCATCTTCATGGTCACCGCACCGCTCATCACCACCGGCGTGGTCGACCTGCCCACCGTGGGCCGGGCAGCGCAGCGCAGCGCGCAGGTGCTGGAAGTGGTGGTGGGCAGCGACGAAAAGCTGCGCATGCGCACCTTGGGCGAAAACACCCAGGAACCGGCGCCCGTGCAGTTAAGCCAGCTGGCCGCGCGCGTGCGCCAGGCCCAGGCCGGAAACGAAGACATGCCGGTGGTCATCAGCGCCGACCGCAACGTGCGCTACGAAAGCGTGGTGCGGGTGATGGACACCTTGCAGCGCGCCGGCGTCAAGCGCGTGGGCCTGAGCGTCAAGCAAGGCGGCAACTGATACCGCCGAAGCCCACGCCGATGGCCGCCACCCTGCCCCGCGACGCCCTGCTGCCGCAGCCCCCTGGCGGCATGGGCGCGGGTGCCGCACTGGCGGTGACCGTGCACCTGGGTTTGCTGTTGGCGCTGACGGCAGGCGTCAACTGGCGTTCCAGCCCGCCCGAGGCGGCTGCGGTGGCTGAACTCTGGGCAGCGCTGCCGCGCCTGGCGGCGCCGCTGCCGGCGCCTGTGACTGCGCCCGCGCCCGCGCCCGTACCTGCGCCCGTACCCGCACCCGCACCCCCGCAGGCCGTGGCACCCCCGCCCCCTCCAACCCCGCCACCCCCGCCAGCCCCCAGGCCCGCGCCTATACCCCCAACCCCAGCCCCAGCCCCCACACCACCACCTCCAGCCCCGGCGCCCACACCCCAGGCCGACATCGCGCTGGACGCCGAAAAGCGCCGTGAAGCTGCACGGCAAGCCGCCATCGAACGCCGCGCCGCAACCGAACGGCAGGCTCAGGCTGAACGCGAGGCCGCCGCCGCGAGACTGGCAAGGCAAAGGCAAGCCGAAGCTGAACGCAAGGCCGAGGCAGAAGTGAAGCGACGCGAACAGACCGTTGCCGAAGAACGCCGGCGCCAGGAAACCACTGCACGGGCGGCGGAAGCTGAAAAGGTCGAGAAAGCAGCCAAAGCCGCAGAAGAAGCCCGCCTGGCGCAGCAGCGCGAAGCGAACCTGCGCCGCATGATGAGCCAGGCTGCCAATTCGAATACGGCTGCATCGGCCGCACCCAGCACCGGCAATGCGGCCACCAGCGCCGCGCCTTCAGCCAATTACTCGGCGCGCCTGGTGGCGCTGATTCGCTCCAACATCGTCTTCACCGGCGCCGTCAACGCCCTGGCCACGGCCGAGGTGGAAGTGCGCAGCGCACCCAGCGGCAGCATCCTGTCGCGCCGCCTGGTCAAGAGCAGCGGCCAGCCCGATTGGGACGAAGCCGTGCTGCGCGCGGTGGACCGCACCGCCACCCTGCCGCGCGACACCGACGGCCGCGTGCCGCCGGTGTTGATCATCACTTTCCGGCCGCGGGAATGATTTCCAGCCCGGCCACATAGGCCAGGCTTTGCGCGCCGGTGTTGTCGGCGTCGCCGCTGATCAGCACGGCTGTTGCGGGCGGCACGGTCTGGCTTTCGTCACCGAAGGCGGCGCGGAAGTCGGCGGCGACATCGCGCATTTCTTCGACCCAGCGCCCGGTGGCGTCACCCTGCCCGCGCAAGACGATGTAGCGCACCCGCTGGGTGTAGGGGTTTCGGATGACGCTGCCTGTGGCTTCGGCATGGCCCCAGACCCAGCACAGCGTGGCTGCGGGCAGGGGTTCGGGGCTGCGGGTGCGCGCCAGACGCAGCAGTTCGCGTTCGAAGAAGGGCACATTCTGCAAAGGCAGATCGAAGCTGAGGCAGACCTTGACCGGGCTGTCGTCGCCGGGCTTGGTGTTCAGCTGCGTGGCGGTGTTGGGCTGGTCCACACGCCAGACCCAGCGCACACTGGCAGGGGCCGGCCCGGTCAGGGCGTGCGCCATGTTGCCGTAGGACGCACGGGCGTCGATGCGCAGGGCCGCACGGCCATCCAGCAGCACAGCGCTGTAGACCGTGACCGGAGGCTTCTGCTTCGGCAGGGTCAGCAGGCGCCATCCTGGACCGATGGCGGGCTGGCCCCCCGGCGGCTGGCGCACCAATGGCCCAGGCGCGTCGGCCTGGGCGAACGCGGACCCACTGACCCCAGTGGCCAGGGCCACCATCGCGACCACCGCCACCGCCACCAGCACAGACGCACCGGCAGGCGCGCCACGCCACACACCGAAGAACACGGGCCGCTTCATCCGCGCCTCCAGGTCTGGAATCGTTCCACCCACTTCAGCAGCGCCACCGGCTGGTGCGCGCGCTTCCATTCGCCCGCGGCGTATTTGTTGGCTTCAGACATGGTGGGGTAGGTGTGAATGGTGCCCAGGATCTTGTTCAGCCCCAGCCCGTGCTTCATGGCCAGCACGTATTCAGCCAGCAGGTCGCCAGCATGCGCGCCGACGATCGTGACGCCAAGGATCTTGTCCTTGCCCGGCACCGTCAGCACTTTCACCCAGCCGTGCGCGGCGCTGTCGGCAATGGCCCGGTCGAGGTCGTCGATGCCGTAGCGCGTGACTTCATAGGCCACGTCCTGCGCCTTGGCCTCGCTTTCGTTCAGCCCCACGCGCGCGACCTCGGGGTCGATGAAGGTGGCGGCCGGAATCACGCTGTA
>JBBQAW010000239.1:0-6504 GCA_038316815.1 Burkholderiales bacterium | reverse complement strand
ACATCCACGAGTACCTGCTCGAAAAAGGCATCACGCTCGGTCCGGCCGGAGCAGGGCAGGGCTTCCTGTACCACGAGCCCTGCCACAACCCGATGAAGCAACAGGATTCGATCAAGACCGTCAAGGCGCTGATGGGCGATGACGTGCGCAAGTCCGAGCGCTGCTGCGGCGAGTCGGGCACCTTCGGTGTGAGCCGGCCCGACATCGCCACACAGGTGCGTTTTCGCAAGGAGGAAGAATTGCGCAAGGACGAGGCCGCCCTGCGCGCTTCCGGCGCCGTCGGTGCGCAGGACAACATCAAGATCCTGACCAGCTGTCCGAGCTGCCTCCAGGGGCTGAACCGCTACGGCGCCGACCTGCAGAACGGCTTGCTGGAAGCCGACTACATCGTCGTCGAAATGGCGCGCCAGTTGCTGGGCCCCACCTGGCTGGAAGACTATGTGGCACGGGCCAACGCCGGTGGCATCGAAAGGGTGCTGGTCTAGTTCGCCCCAGTCGCATTAAGGCCGCGGCAGGCGCTATCTTCGTCCATTACGCTGGGTTGAACACCGAGTCTTTCGCAGCAAGCCCATCTCAAGACAACTTCATGGCCAACCCCAAGACGAACGATGCAGCACCCACGGCCCTGACCGTGCATCAAGCCTCGCGCGTGCTTGAAATCGCCTTCGACGACGGTGCGGCCTTCCGTATTCCCTTCGAACTGATGCGGGTCTATTCCCCATCGGCCGAAGTGCAAGGCCACGGCCCGGGGCAAGAAGTGCTGCAGACCGGCAAGCGCGAAGTGCTCATCAGTGAAATTGGCGCGGTGGGCCACTACGCGGTGCAGCCGAGTTTTTCTGACGGGCACGAATCGGGCATCTTTACCTGGCCTTACCTCTACCACCTGGGGGCCGACGAGGCCGAGCTCTGGCAGCGGTACGAAGCCCGTCTGGCTGCAGCAGGCGCAAGCCGGGACGACACCATGCCCGCGCGTGCAGGCAGCGCCTGCAGCACGAAACCGCGCTGAACGCACTGATCACACCGATCACATCGATCCGATCGAACGCACCGAACACGCCCCCACCCATGGCCCAAACCCATTTTGGTTACCAGACGGTCGACGACGCCGACAAGGCTGGCCGCGTGCGCGGTGTCTTCGACTCCGTCGCCCCCAGCTACGACCTGATGAACGACGTGCTTTCGGGCGGCATGCACCGGGTCTGGAAGTCCTACACCGTGGCTGTGGCCAACGTGCAGCCCGGTGACCGCGTGCTCGACATCGCCGGTGGCACGGGCGACCTGGCCCGCGCGTTCGCATCACGCGTGGGCGACAGCGGGCGTGTGGTGCTGACCGACATCAACGAAGCCATGCTGCGCACCGGCCGCGACCGGCTGCTCGACGAAGGCCGCACCCTGCCCACGGCGGCCTGCGACGCCGAACATCTACCCTTTGCCGACGGCAGCTTCGACCTGGCCAGCGTTGCCTTCGGCCTGCGCAACATGACGCACAAGGAAGCCGCGCTGAAGGAAATGGCGCGCGTGCTGCGCCCCGGCGGGCGGCTGCTGGTGCTGGAGTTCTCGCGCCCGGCCGAACCGCTGCGCGAGGCCTACGACCTTTATTCCTTCAAGCTGATGCCCCTGCTGGGCAAGCTGATTGCTGGCGACGCCGACAGCTACCGTTACCTGGCCGAAAGCATCCGCATGCACCCCGACCAGGCCACGCTGCGGGCGATGATGAAAGACGCCGGTTTTGGCCATGTCGATGTGCACAACCTGGCCGCCGGCATCGTGGCCCTGCACGTGGGCGTGAAGTGCTGAACCGCCTGAACCGTTTGCACCGCCGTGTGGCCGAACGACTGGCGCACCGGCGCGGTGGCCGCTTGCCTTCAGCAGGGCGCGCCCGCCAGCGCGACATCGACGAAGTGCTTTACGTCGCCCGTCTCAGCTTCGTGCAACTGCAGGCGGCCTGGGACCGTGCCGACCTGAGCGCCCTGCGCTGCCTGGCCACCGAACCCCTGCTCGAAGAACTGCGCTGCCAGCTGGCCGAGCGCGGCCCCGGGCCGAACCACACCGAAGTGCTGTCGCTCAATGCCCGGCTGTTGAGCCTGGAAGAACTGCACGGGGCCTTCGTCGCCAGCGTCGAATTCAGTGGCCTCATCCGGGAGCAGGTCAACGCCGGTGCCGCGCCCTTCCGTGAACTCTGGCTGCTGGCCAAGCTGAAAACCGCTGGCCAGGGCTGGCAGCTGGCGCGCGTGCAGTCGCTGTCTTGAAGCCGCGCCTGGCGGTTCGTTGCACATGGTTGTCACGGAGCTGAGTTAGTCTTCAGCCCCGCGCTCCAAGGCGCTGACTTTGTGCGTTTGTGCCCGTCGAACACCCTGTCCCGGGGGCGGTTGACAAGCCGATTCGCCAGAGGGCACCAGTTACACTCAAAAACTATGAACGCGAGGAACTGCGTGGCTTTTAGGGCCCGCAGTCCCGGCTTCACCAAGCCACCAGCAGGCTTGCTAAGGCCAGCACCCACCGACGATCCAAGGACCTTGCGCATGAATCTGACGATGTTCAACGCTGGCGCGCGCCGCTGGTTTCCGCTTGCAGTTGTTGCTGCAGCCGTTCTTGTTGCTGGTTGCGGCGACAAGAAAGAAGAAAAGGCCGCAAGCCAGACCGCCGTGAAGGTGAACAAGGACGAAATTACCGTCCATCAGATCAACTTCGTGCTGCAGCAACAGCGCGGGCTGAAGCCAGAACAGACCGACGCCGCCAGCCGCCAGATCCTTGAGCGCCTGATCGACCAGCAGGTGGCGCTGCAACGGGCCGAAGAGCAAAAAGTCGACCGCGACCCGCGCGTGGTGCAGGCCATTGAAGCCGCCCGGCGCGACATCGTCGCCCGCGCCTACCTTGAAAAGCTGGGTGAGAACGCCCCGCGGCCGTCGCCTGACGAAATCAAGACGTACTACGACGACAAGCCAGCGCTCTTCAGCGAGCGCCGCGTCTACAGCATCCAGGAAATCGCGATCGAGGCGAAAACCGAACAGCAAACCGAACTGCGCGACGCTCTCAGCGCGGCCAAGAACGTGAACGAATTCATCGAGTGGCTGAAGGCCAAGGAATTCCGCTTCACCGGCAACCAGGCCGTACGTGCGGCCGAACAACTGCCGCTGAGCAGCCTCGATTCGTTTGCCAAGATGAAAGACGGCCAGGCCGCCTTCGTGCCCACGCCCACAGGCGCCCAGGTCATCGTGCTGGCCGGCTCGCGCAGCCAGCCCGTGACCGAAGAACAGGCCCGCCCGGCGATAGAGCAATTCATCCTGAACGAGCGCCGCCGCAAGCTGGTGGAAGACGACATCAAAATGTTGCGTGGCGCAGCGAAGATCGAATACGTGGGCAAGTTTGCCGAACCCGCGGCTTCGGCACCTCCGGGCGTCGCTTCTGGCGCCGCTTCTGGCGCGGCTGGCACGGCACCTGCTGTAGCCCCGGCAACGGGCACCGCACCAGCTGCAAGCGCAGGCCTGAGCAGTTCCGATATCAGCAAGGGCATGGGTCTGAAGTGATGATGAAGATATGGATCAAACGTGGCGTCTGCCTGGTCGCCACCTTCTTTTTGGCGGCCAGCTTGCCCGCCTGGGCCCAGGCGCCAGCCATGGCAGCCGGTTCTGCGGCCCCGGTAGCCACTGAATACCGCCTGGGTTCGGGCGACGTGGTGCGCATCTCGGTGTTCCAGAACCCCGACCTCACCCTGGAAACCCGCATCACCGAAGCCGGCCTGGTGTCTTACCCGCTGCTGGGCAGCATTCGCCTGGGTGGCCAGTCTGTCACCAATGCCGAAAAGCAGATTGCCGACGGCCTGCGCAACGGCAACTTCGTCAAGAGCCCCCAAGTCACCCTGGTGGTGCTGCAAGTGCGCGGCAACCAGGCCAGCGTGCTGGGCCAGGTGAACCGCCCGGGGCGCTTCCCTCTGGAGGTGGCTGACATGCGCCTGTCTGACCTGCTGGCCATGGCTGGCGGCACGGCCAATGGCGGCGCTGATACCGTCATCATCACCGGCACCCGCGCCGGCAAGCCCTTCCGCCAACAACTGGACCTGCCTTCGCTGTTCTCCCCGGGCGGCGCCGACAAGGACATGTTCATCCTGAACGGCGACATCATCTGGGTCGACCGCCAGCCCATCGTTTACATCTACGGCGAAGTGCAGCGCCCAGGCCCCATGCGCCTGGAACGCGAAATGACGCTCCTACAGGCCCTGGCCACCGGTGGCGGCCTGACGCAGCGTGGCACCGCCAAGGGCATCGTCGTGCACCGCAAGGGTGCAGATGGCAAGGTCGAGGTCATCACCCCGCAGATGACCGACACCGTGCGCGAAGGCGACGTGGTGTTTGTGCGCGAAAGCCTGTTCTGACAGAGAGAAGAAAAAATGACATTCGGTCAGTTCCTGTCGATTTTGAAAGCGCGCTGGTGGCTGGTGCTGCTGGTCATCGGTGTCGTGGTGGGTACCACCCTGGGCATCAACCTGCTGTTGCCGAAGGAATACAAGGCCAGCGCCAGCGTGGTGCTGGACTTCAAGCCTGACCCCATCAGCATGGCGCTGTACGGCGGCGCCGGTTCTCCGGCGATGATGGCCACCCAGGTGGACATCATCAGAAGCGACCGGGTCGCCCAGCGCGTGGTGCGCAACCTGAAGCTGAACGAAAACCCGCAGATTCGTCAGCAGTGGCAAGACGACACCAACGGCGAAGGCAGCATCGAATCCTGGCTTGCCACGGTGTTTCAGCGCAACATGGATGTCGAGCCTTCACGCGAAAGCAGCGTGATATCGGTCAGCTACAAGGCGGCCGACCCGCGTTTCGCCGCCGGCCTGGCCAACGCCTTCGTGCAGGCCTACATCGACACCGCACTTGAACTGCGCGTCGACCCGGCGCGTCAGTACTCTGCCTTTTTTGACACCCGATCAAAAGAGGCCCGTGAAGCGCTCGAGAAGGCGCAGACCCTTGTCAGCAGCTACCAAAAAGCCAACGGCATCATTGCCACCGACGAGCGCCTGGACGTCGAAAACGCGCGCCTGAACGAGCTGTCTTCGCAACTGACCATGGTGCAGGCCATCGCGGCTGAATCGACCAGCCGCCAGACCCAGGCCCAGGGCGGGCAGGGCGACCGGATGCAGGAAGTTCTGAACAGTCCGATCATCGGTGCGCTGAAGGCCGACCTGTCGCGTAGCGAAGCGCGGCTGCAAGAGCTTTCCATCCGCCTGGGCGACAACCACCCCCAGGTGCAGGAAGCGCGGGCCAGCGCGGCTGAGCAGCGCAGCCGCCTGGAAACCGAAACCCGCCGCGTCACCAGCGGCGTGACCGTCTCCAACACCATCAACCGGTCGCGCGAAGGCGAGATGCGGGCTTCGCTGGAAGCCCAGCGCGCCAAGGTGCTGCGCATGAAGGCGGTGCGCGACGAAGGCATGGTCCTGATGCGCGACGTCGAGAACGCGCAGCGTTCCTACGATGCCGTTCTGCAGCGCTTTACCCAGACCAGCCTTGAAAGCCAGACCACGCAGAGCAATGTGAACATGCTCACCCAGGCCGAGCCGCCCCTGCGGCCATCGGCACCGCGCATAACGCTGAACGTGGTGCTGGCCTTCATTGGCGGCACGCTGCTGGCCATCGGTTTGGCGATGGCCCTGGAACTGCGCGACCGCCGCATTCGCAACATCGACGACGTCGTCACGACCCTGGGTCTGCCGGTCATTGGCACCATGCCTACCCCGGGCTCCAAGATCGCGCTGATGAAGCGACCCTCACTGATGCAGCAGCGCCTGATGGCGCCGCTGCCGGCACCGGCAAAGGCAGCGTGATGGCCAAGTTCAAAGATTCCACGATCGAAATCGTCGACCCGACGCCGTCTTCACGCCCGGCGCCCCCGCTTTCGGCAGGCGCGGCTGGCAGCGAAGATGCGACGGTTGACCGCAGCATTGGCGACATCATTGCCGAACTGCGCAACCTGACCGCTGAACAAGTCGAGAAGGTTCTGAAGCACCAGCGCGATACCGGCTTGCGCTTCGGCGAAGCGGCAGTAGCACTGGGCCTGGCCAGCAAAGACGACGTGCTGTACGCGCTGGCGCAGCAGTTTCACTACCCCTACGCGCCCGAAGAGCAACGCAAGCTCAGCGCCGACCTGGTGGCGCTGAACGAACCCTTTTCGCCGCGCGCAGAAAGCTTTCGCGCCCTGCGCAGCCAGTTGATGATGCGTGTCTTCACTGAAGGTACGGTGCATCCGGCCCTGGCCGTCATCAGCCCAGAGCCTGGCGATGGCAAAACTTACTGCGCCAGCAACCTGGCCGTTACCCTGGCGCAGCTGGGCGGGCGCACGCTGCTGGTAGATGCCGACATGCGCGTCCCGCGTGTGCACGAAGTCTTCAACCTGAAGAACGGCGCCGGTTTGTCGGGCATCCTTTCCGGGCGTGCAGACAAGCAGGTCATTCAACAAGTGGCAGGCATCCCCAGCCTGTTTGTGCTGCCCGTGGGCACCGTGCCGCCCAACCCG
>JBBQAW010000238.1:0-6619 GCA_038316815.1 Burkholderiales bacterium | reverse complement strand
GGTCGCGGCGGCGGCTGGCCAACCCCAAAAGGGTGACGGCCTGGCCTAGGTCCTGCTCACTTACAAGGCCCCCGTTGGGGGTGCTAATGCCGAATGGGCCGGATAAAATGCACGCGGGGAAAGGGGTGTCCGGGCGGGGGTGGGCGGGGGGGGCGCGGGCAGCCAGGCGCGGCCCGTCAGGACTGTCCGGCCGCCGGGCCGGGCCAGCCCCGTCAATTTCGTGCCGCGGCGGCCAGGGCCGGTTGCGGCGCGACCGCCGGGCCCACGACGCCCATCGAGATGACGTACTTCAGCGCCTCGTCCACGCTCATGCGCAGGGCCAGCACGTCGGCGCGCGGCATCATCAGGAAGAAGCCCGAAGTCGGGTTCGGCGTCGTTGGCACATAGACGCTGACGAAGTCGCCTGACAGGTGTTCTGCCACCTCGCCGCCCGGGCGGCCGGTGACGAAAGCAATGGTCCAGGAACCCGCGCGCGGGTACTGCACCAGCACCGCTTCGCGAAAGGCGTTGCCGTTGCTGGAAAACAGCGTGTCACTGACCTGCTTGACTGATTTGTAGATGCTCTTGACGATGGGAATGCGGCTGATCACCCGGCCCGACTGGCGCAGCCACCATTGCCCGACCATGTTGGCCGCGAACATGCCCGTCAGCAGCAGACCCGCTGCAAGCACGGCGACGCCGAGAAAGGGGATGTTCTTCAGACGTTCAAGATTTGCTGCAGCGTCGGCGGGCAGCACGGCCTGCGAGGCCGACAGCACCGTGGCGAACAGGCCGTTCAGCGCGCCATAGAGCCAGGCCAACACCCCGATGGTGATGGCCAGCGGCAGCCACACCAGCAGACCGGCCAAGAGGTACTTTTTCACCGCTGCAGACCTGGCGGCTTCAGCTGCGTGCCGCGGGTGCGGGCGGCGGCGATGAAGACGCCGTGGGAGATGCCGTGGAAGACGAAGCCGGCGATGAGGGGCTGGCCGCGGCCGGTGCAGCGGAGGACTTATCGGGCTTATCGGCCTTATCGGCCTTATCGGCTGCGGCAGGCGCTGCGGCGTCGGGCTTGTCGGCCTGGCTGCCCTTGTCGGCTGCTTCGCTCTTTTCGTCCGCTGGCGCCCCGGCTTCGCCGTCCTTCTTGGCTGGTGCGGCCGTGTTGCCGTTGCGGAAGTCGGTCACGTACCAGCCCGAGCCCTTGAGCTGAAAGCCGGCAGCAGTAACCTGCTTTTCATAGGTGGCAGCACCACAAGCCGGGCAAACCGTGAGCAGCGGGTCGGACATCTTCTGCAGCACGTCCTGCGCATGGCCGCAAGTGGCACAACGGTATGCGTAAATAGGCATGGTGCAAGGGAAATTTGATGGAAAACCCGCGATTGTAGGCGGGGTATCCAAGGCAGCGCTGAATCAGTCTTGCGCGCGCCGCAAGGGGCTTGTTCAGCCTGGGCTTCAGTTCAGCCCAGGCCGTGAAAGAGAAGGCGCATCAGCACCAGCCCCAGCAAGAAGCCTGCGGCCAGCCACAAGGCTGTCTGCAACAGCCGATTCGTGCGCCGCTGCTCGGCCAGCAAGGCCAGCAACGCGGGCGAATCGGCCGGCTGCGCCTGCTTCTGCAGCGCGGCGTGCAGCAGGCGCGGCAATTCGGGCAGCAACTGGGCATAGCGCGGTGCCTCCGACTTCACGCGGTTGACCAGGGCGCGCCAGCCAATCTGTTCGTTCATCCAGCGCTCGAGGAAGGGCTTGGCCGTCGTCCACAGGTCGAGTTCGGGGTCGAGCTGGCGGCCCAGGCCTTCGATATTGAGCAGGGTCTTCTGCAGCAGCACCAGCTGAGGCTGGATTTCGACGTTGAAGCGGCGGCTGGTCTGAAACAGGCGCATCAGCACCTGGCCGAGCGAGATGTCCTTCAGCGGGCGGTCGAACTGCGGTTCGCAGACGGCGCGAATGGCGCCTTCCAGCGCGTCCACGCGCGTGCCCGCTGGCACCCAGCCGCTTTCGATGTGCAGTTCGGCCACGCGCTTGTAGTCGCGCTGAAAGAAAGCCAAAAAGTTGTAGGCCAGGTATTCCTTGTCGGTGTCGGTCAGCGTGCCGACGATGCCGAAGTCCAGTGCGATGTAGCGCCCGAAAGTGATTGGGTCCAGGCTGACCTGGATGTTGCCCGGGTGCATGTCGGCATGAAAAAAACCGTCGCGGAAGACCTGGGTGAAGAAGATCGTGACGCCGTCACGCGCCAGCTTGCGCAGGTCGACGCCAGCGTCGCGGATACGGTCGATCTGGCTGATCGGCACGCCCTTCATGCGTTGCATCACGATGACGCCCGAAGTGCACAGGTCCCACACCATCTCTGGCATCAGCACCAGGTCCAGGCCGTCCATGTTGCGGCGCAGTTGTGCGGCGTTGCTGGCTTCGCGCACCAGGTCCAGTTCGTCGTGCAGGTAACCGTCGAATTCGGCCACCACTTCGCGCAGCTTCAGGCGCTTGCCGTCGGCGCTGAGCCGTTCGACCCAGCGCGCCAGCGTGTGCAGCAGGCTCAAATCCTGGTTGATGACCCGCAGCATGCCCGGGCGCACCACCTTGACGGCAACCTCCCGCCCGCCGTGCAGCACGGCGAAATGCACCTGGGCGATGGAAGCGCTGGCGATGGGTTCGGCGTCGAAGCTGGCGAAGACGTCTTCGATGCGCTTGCCAAAGGCTTTCTCGATCAACTGTCGGCTTTGCGCGGCCGGAAAAGGCGGCACACGGTCCTGCAGTCGCGCCATTTCGTCGGCCACGTCCAATGGAATCAGGTCGCGGCGGGTGGAAAGCACCTGGCCGAACTTGACGAAGATCGGTCCCAGTCGTTCCAGGCCCTGACGGAGGCGTTCGCCGCGCGGGGCGTCCAGACGCCGGCCGACGGTGACGATGCGCACCAGCAGGCGCACCCAGCGCTGCGGAAAAGCCGACAAGGCCACCTCGTCCAGGCCCAAGCGCAGGACGGTGACGATGATGAAGACCAGGCGGCCGAAGTCTTTCACGCGGCCCCCCGGCGTGCCGGGCGCCTCATTCCGGGGCGCGCGGGCGCCAGCGTTCGCCTAGTCCCTGTGCGCCGCGCACGGCAGCGCGCAGCGCCCCGGCCACGGCACGGCCAGCCTGGTGCAGCTGCTGCGCCACCGTCGGGCCAAAGAAGCGTTCAAGGTCTGCGGCCACGTCCCAGCGCAGGTTCTGGCTCAGCCAGTTGATATCGCCGGCCAATTGCGCGTCACCGTCTACCTGCACTGCCGGCGGCTCGCCGGCCATCAGGCGGGCCATCAGCAGGGCCGGGTTGGCGGCGTCCAGCCGCACCTGCAGGTCTGCGGGGGTGTCGGGCTGCAGGCCCTGCCATTCCAGCAGGCCCGCGGGTGTGATGCGCCAGGCCAGCTGCGGCGGCTTGGGCAGCAAAGACGGCCAGGCCGTGAATTGCAGTTCGATACGGCGGCCAGCGTGGGGGCGCAGCCTGTCGGTGGCCACAGCCTCGCTGCCGAGCACGTGGTTGATGACCAGGGTCAACCGCTCCAGCAGCGCCGGCGCGAACATCGCTTGAAGTGTGTGCAGCATTGCGCGATTGTAGGCAGCACCCTGCAATCGCAGGGGCGCACAGCGCGGGCCAGGCACGCCAGAGGCGCTGGGGATTCAGCGAGAATCATCACTTTTTGGTTCGCCACGCCTGCTGCGGTTTCACGACAGGTCCGGCACGCTTCTTTCTTTTGCGAAGCCTGCCCCCCGGACGGACTTCATCGCGAATCAATTTGATGCGCGACGCCAGATTGCACCCCATGTTCCAAGACCGTGCCTACAAAAGGACCTTCTTCAGCGCGCCCCAGTCGGTGACGTCGCTGGTGGCGGCGTTTCTGGAGCCCGGCATCACGGTGGCGGTTTTCCTGGGCGTTTGCTGGCTCTTGGACGAGCCCATCGCGCGCTCCGACCTGACGCTGTGCCTGTTGATCTTCGCCCTCACCTTCCCCGGTCGCAACCGCTTCTGGGACCGGCCACTGAACGCTGCAGTGGACATCTTCACCAGCTGGCTGAGCCTGCTGTTCATCCTGCTGCTGTGCGGCTACGCCACGCGCAGCCTGGGCTTGTTCAGGCTGGAGGTGATTCTGTGCTGGGCCTTGGCCACGCCTGTTCTGCACTGGTCCGCGGTCTTCATTGCGCGCGCCTGGTTGCGCCACGAAGCCGCACTGCCGCACAACCGCCGCATGGTCGTAGTGGTCGGCGCCGGCGCCCTGGGTGTCAAGGTTTCGCATTCGTTCCGCGCCAAGGGTGACATCGGTCTGTCTTTCCTGGGCTACTTCGACGACCGCGCAGACGACCGCGTTGACGCCGAAGCCGCCGGCGCGCGCTTGGGCAACTTGCGGCAGGTGGCCGCCTATGTGCGCGAACATGGCGTGCAAGAGGTCTACATCACGCTGCCGCTGGGTTCGCAGCCGCGCATCCTGGACCTGATGGAACAGATTCAGGGCACCACGGCCAGCATATTTTTCGTGCCCGACGTGTTCGGCATCAGCATCATCCAGGGCCGGCTGCAAGACATGAACGGCGTGCCCGTGGTGGGCCTGTGCGAGACCCCTTTCACCGGCACCAACCGCTTGGTCAAGCGCCTGTCCGACGTCGTGCTGGCCTCGGTCATCCTGGTGCTGATCGCGCCGCTGCTGCTGGTGATCGCCGCCGGTGTGCGCCTGACGTCCCCCGGGCCGGCCATCTTCCGGCAGCACCGCAATGGCCTGGCCGGCGAGGAAATCGTGATCTACAAGTTCCGCTCGATGCGCACCCAGGACAACGGCGCGGTGGTCAAACAGGCCACCAAGGGCGACCCGCGCATCACGCCTCTGGGCGCCTTCCTGCGCCGCACCAGCCTGGACGAACTGCCGCAATTCATCAACGTGTTGCAGGGCCGCATGAGCATCGTGGGCCCGCGCCCGCACGCCGTGGCCCACAACGAACAGTACCGGCAGCTCATCAAGGCCTACATGGTGCGCCACAAAGTCAAGCCAGGCATCACAGGGTGGGCACAGATTCACGGTCACCGCGGCGAGACCGACACGATCGACAAGATGCAGGCGCGCGTCGAATACGATCTGGAATATCTGCGGAATTGGTCGCTCGGGCTGGACCTCCAGATCATCGCCCGCACCATCAAATTGGTCTTCTTCGACCGACAAGCTTATTGAAGTGACGCGTGCGAAGCACCATCAAACAAACACAGGGACTGTGCATGCGACCCCCCATCTCGATGAAGCCCCTTGCCAGGTTGATGGCCACCGGATGGCTGGCCGTGGCCCTGTCAGGCCTGGCCAGCTCGGCCGCCTGGGCCCAAACCAGCCCGTACTACATCGGCGTGGCGCAGACCTTCACGCATGAATCGAATCTGCTGCGTGTGCGCGATGGCCAGGTGGCCCCCACGGGCCGGAGCGAGAGCGACACCATCTCCAGCACGGCGCTGGTGGCCGGGGTCGACCAGTCTTTCGGGCGCCAGCGGCTGTCGGGCAGCGGTTCAGTGCGTGCCAACCGCTATTCCGAAAACCAGGAATTCAACGGCGTCGGCTACGCTTTGAACCTGGGCCTGGACTGGGAAACCATCGAGCGGCTATCGGGGCGCGTGTCGGTGGGTGCCGACCGCACCGAGCGTGCCGACCTGCGTGACCGGCAGGGTCAATTCATCAACGGCGGCAACGGCGAAGACACGCAACGCTTCGCGGCCACGGCACGCGTGGGCCTGGCTGGGCCAATGTCGCTGGAGGGTGGCGTCAACTACTACGACCTGTCCTACGAATCACCGGACGCGGCATATGCCGAGTACCGCCAGACGGGGGTATCGCTGGGCTTGCGCTACCGCCTGGGCGGCGCCACCAGCGTGGCCGTGTCGCTGCGCACGGCAGGCATCGATTACCCCAACCTGCTCATCAGCCAGGCCGACCCACGCGATAAACGCAAACGCGACGACATCGACTTCAATGTCGTCTGGGTGCCATCGGGCAACCGCAGCCTGGACCTGACCATCAGCCAAGGCCGTACCCGCTACGACCAGCTGAGCGAACGCGACTTCGATGGGCTTACCGGTGCCGTGGTCTGGGCACTGAACCCCGGCGGCAGACTGCGCATGAACGCCCGCCTGGCGCGCGACACAGGCCAGACCTCGGACCTGAATACGACCGCCTTCAGCCAGATCACCGACAGCTTGCGCGTCGCAGCCGACTACGACGTTACCGGCAAGATCGTGGCCACGGCTTCGCTGCAGCTCTACCGTCGTACGCAAGACGGAAGCGGTCAGGCCGTCAACGGCTTGCGCGGCACGGACACGAGCAACGTGCTGACCGTGGGTGCACGCTGGGCACCCCTGCGTAGCTTGACGGTTGGCTGCCAGGCCAGCTATGAAAAGCGCGGCAACAACAGCGAACCACGCTTGAACGACGCCTATTCAGCCAACATCGTCAGCTGCTACGGGCAGTTCACGCTGCAGTAAGTCGGGCCTGCGCAACCATGTTCACTGTTCTGCTGACGGGCAGCACCGGTTACATCGCTTCCCATACCTGGCGGGCCCTGCTGGCCGCAGGGCACGAGGTGGTGGGTGTCGACGACTTTTCGAACAGCTCACCCGAAGTCCTGAACCGGCTGCACACGCTTTCAG
>JBBQAW010000237.1:0-6639 GCA_038316815.1 Burkholderiales bacterium | reverse complement strand
CGTGCTGGAGCGCCTGAAGCGCCAACCCAGTGCGGCCAGGCCCGCAGCCAGCAGTGCGGTTGTGGCGGGTTCAGGCACCGGCGAGTAATTGATGTAGGTTCGCGAATTGCGCTGGATGTTTCCGGCCGTGAAGGCCGCGTTGTCGTCGAAAAGGTCGACCAGCCGCACGTCGATGGTCACGTTGGAGCCGAATGGCAGGACGATGCCGAACTGGAAGCTGGTCGTGCCCGCCGGCCGCGTGACGCGATTGACCTCGAGGTTGGTGTCGTCGTTATAAAAAACCAGCTGCACGAAGTTGACGTCACCTGTGCCCGCAGGCGTGTCCCAGGTGACCAAAGGCAGGAAGGGATCGACCGTACCGCTGACAGCCAGATTGGCAACCAGCGGCATGGCCACCAGGCCCGTCAAGTCGCGCCCCGTGAAGACAGCCTGGTCGGGTCCATTGCTGAACGTCACTGTCAGCGCCTGCGTTTGCTGCGCATTGGGATTGTTGGCGCGCCGAGCCCACAGGCCCGTGCCATCCAGGCCGGGCGCGCTGGTCGCCCCGCTGGGCAGACTGGCTGTTGCCGTCGTGCCTGGCAGCGGGTTGGTGTTGGCGACAAACAGCGTCGAAACGCGACCGCCGGGGGCACCGCCGCCGCCGAGGTTGATGGTGTTCGGGCCCACGGTGTCAAGCCAATAGCCGGCATTCGAAATCGTGACGGGCACGGCGCCGGCCGCCGTGCTGGCAAGCAGGCCGGCCACCGCTGCAAGCACGCCGACAAACCCCACGCTGCGCAAATCCGTGAAATTGTTCTGAAGTGTGAAGAACATGATCCCTACCCCCGGTGTTGTGATGAGCCTCCGAAGAGTAGTGGTTTTAGGGTTGGCACCCACGCCGCAATCGGACGATTTCCAAAGCTCAAATTAGGGGGGTACGCCCGCACCCTGGGCCTCGCTGCGCAACTGTTGCAGCATCTTCAAAGCCTCGCTGCCCTGCACCTTGGCGATGTCGTCCTGGTACTTCAGCAGCACACCCAGGGTGTTGTTGACGACTTCCGGGTCCAGCTGGATAGCGTTCAGTTCCATCAGCGCGCGCGTCCATTCGATGGTCTCAGCAATGCCGGGTAATTTGTACAGCTCAACAGCGCGCAGCCGCTGCACGAAGGCCACCACTTCGGCGGCCAGCTTCTGCGGCGCGCCGGGCACGCGGCGTTGCAGGATGGCGGCTTCGCGCGTGGCGTCAGGGAATCCCACCCAGTGGTACAGGCAGCGGCGCTTGACGGCGTCGTGAATCTCGCGCGTGCGGTTGCTGGTGAGCACGACGATGGGCGGGGTCACGGCTTTCACGGTGCCGTACTCGGGAATGGTGATCTGAAAGTCCGACAGCACTTCCAGCAGGAAGGCTTCGAAGGGTTCGTCGGCGCGGTCGAGTTCGTCGATCAGCAGCACCGGCGGTACCCGTTGTGCCGGGTCGATGGCCTGCAGCAGCGCGCGGCGGGTCAGGAAACGGTCGCTGAACAGTTCACGCGACAGCGCGTCGCGGCCGCCGGCCGTGCCGCCGCTGCCACCCGCTTCGGCCAGCCGGATTTCCAGCATCTGCCGCGCGTAGTTCCATTCGTAGGCGGCGCCCGCCAGGTCCAGGCCTTCATGGCACTGCAGGCGAATCAGCGGCCGGCCCAGCATCGCGGCCAGGGTCTTGGCTATTTCGGTTTTGCCGGTGCCAGGTTCGCCTTCCAGAAACAGCGGGCGCTGCAGCCTCAGCGACAGGAACAGCGTTGTGGCAAGCGCCCGTTCGGCCACGTAGTCATGGGCCAGCAGGCGTGCAGCGGTGTCGTCGATGCTGGTCGGCAGGGCGGTTTCGGTCATCGGGCTGTCTCGCTTCGGGCGGGTGGTGGCGTGTGTTGCGGGCCCTGGATCATCGCCCAGCCGACCCATAATCGCCGCGCCATGGACAAGCCTTCAGCTTTCACGCGGCCCCGGCGCCCGGCGCTGATGGGCATTCTGAACATCACGCCAGATTCTTTCTCTGGCGACGGCTTGTTGGGTGCTGAATCAGTGGCGGGCACAGTGGCTGACTCAGTGGCTGACTCAGTGTCTGACGGCCTGACAGAGGCCGTGGCCGCTGCCGCGCGCATGGCTGCAGCCGGCGTGCAGTACATCGACATTGGCGCCGAGAGCACGCGCCCGAACGCCCTGGCGCTGGACAGTGACGCCGAGTGCGAACGCCTGCTGCCCGTGCTGCTGGCGCTGGCGCAACAGCCCTGGCGGGCGAAGTTGCGCATCAGCGTCGACACCCGCCATGCGCGCACGGCGGCCCGCGCGCTGGCCCTGGGCGTCGACACGATCAACGACGTCAGCGGCCTGGCCGACCCGGCCATGCTGGACGTGCTGCGCGGCTCAGCCTGCGAACTGGTGCTGATGCATGCGCTGTCGGTGCCTGTCGACCCGAAGCTGACCCTGCCGCTTGACGCCGATGCGGTGCAGGCCGTGCTGATTTGGAAGGCCGCCACCGTGGCGCGCGTGCAGGACGCCGGGCTGGACCCGGCACGGCTGCTGCTGGACCCGGGCATCGGCTTCGGCAAGACGGCCGAGCAATCTTTGGCGCTGATGCACGGCGCAAGCGACTTGGTCGCCAGCGGCGGGCGCTGGCTGCTGGGCCATTCGCGCAAGTCGTTCCTGAAGCTGTTCACGGCCGCTGAGGCAGGCGCGCGTGACGACCTGACCCTGGCCTTCTCAGCCGGCCTGGCGTATGCCGGGGTCCATGTCTTGCGCGTGCATGCCGTCGACCGGCATGCGGCTTTGTTCGACAGCTTGTGTGCGTGAACCCGATCAGCCCACCGCGCGCGCTGACAGAACCGGAATCAGCGCAGCGCGGTACGCGGCCGAGCCATGCAGGTCGCTGTTCAGTTCGTCGGCCGAGACCTTTTCGCCGGCCAGGGCCGCAGCGCTCCAGTTCTCAGCCAGCTTCGCTTCCAGGCTGGTGGCGCGAAACACGCCACTGGCGCCAGCACCCGTGACCGCCACGCGTACGCCCTGAGCGCCCTTGCTGACGAAGACGCCGACGATCGAGAAGCGGCTGGCCGGCTGCTTGAACTTCTGCCAGCCCGCCTTTTCCGGGATCGGAAAGCTGACCGACGTGATGACCTCGTCTTCGGCCAGCGCCGTGGTGTACAGGCCGGTGAAGAAGTCTTCGGCGGCCAGGCTGCGGCGGTCGGTGTGCACCGTCGCGCCCAGGCCCAGCACGGCCGCTGGGTAGCAGGCGGCGGGGTCGTTGTTGGCCAGGCTGCCGCCCAGGGTGCCGCGGTTGCGCACCTGGCGGTCGCCGATGTGGCTGGCCAGTTCGGCCAGCGCCGGAATGGCGCGCTGCACGTCGGCCGATGCCGCCACGGCGGCATGCGTGGTGCCAGCGCCGATGCGCACCTGACCGTCGGCCACGGAGATGCCCTTCATGTCGCTGATAGCGCCCAGGTCGATCACCGCGCTGGGCGCGATCAGGCCCAGCTTCATCGACTGCAGCAGGGTCTGGCCGCCAGCCATCAGCTTGCTGTCGACTTGCGCGGCGGCGCGCACGGCGTCAGCCACGGTGGCGGGGTTGTGCAAAGCAAAGTTCTGCATGTTGTTTTCCTTGTGGGCTGGTTCAGTTCACGCCTTGGATGGCTTTCCACACCGTGTGCGGCGTGGCGGGCATGGGCATGTCTTTCAGGCCCAGGGCGTGGCAGATGGCGTTGATGACAGCCGGCGGGCTGCCGATGGCACCGGCTTCGCCGCAGCCCTTCACCCCCAGCGGGTTGTGCGTGCAGGGCGTGCCCTTGACGGTTTCGACCACGAAGTTCGGGAAGTCATCCGCGCGCGGCATGGCGTAGTCCATGTAGCTGCCGGTCAGCAGCTGGCCGCTGTCTTCGTCATAGATGCAGTTCTCGATCAACGCCTGGCCGATGCCCTGGGCCAGACCGCCGTGAACCTGACCTTCGACGATCATGGGGTTGACGACGTTGCCGAAGTCGTCGCAGGCCGTGAAGCGGTCAACACGCACCACCCCCGTGGCGGGGTCGATTTCCACTTCGCAGATGTAGGTGCCGGCGGGGTAGGTGAAGTTGCTCGGGTCGTAGAACGCGTTCTCGTTCAGCCCCGGTTCCAGCTTGTCGTGCGGAAAGTTGTGCGGCACGTAAGCCGTCAGGCTGACGCTGGCAAAGGGCACGCTCTTGTCGGTGCCCGCGACCTTGAACACACCGTCTTCGAATTCGATGTCGGTGTCTGCCGCTTCCAGCAGGTGGGCCGCAATCTTCTTGCCTTTGGCGATGACCTTGTCCAGCGCCTTGACGATGGCCGTGCCGCCCACCGCCAGCGAACGGCTGCCGTAGGTGCCCATGCCGAACAGCACCTTGCCGGTGTCGCCGTGCTCGATCGTGATGTCGTCCAGCGGGATGCCCAGCTTGTCGGCCACCACTTGCGCAAACGTGGTCTCGTGGCCCTGGCCGTGGCTGTGGCTGCCGGTGAATACCGTCACCTTGCCGGTGGGGTGCACGCGCACTTCCCCGGCTTCGAACAGGCCGGCGCGGGCGCCCAGGGCCCCGGCCACTGCGCTGGGGGCAATGCCGCAGGCTTCGATGTAGGCGCTGTAGCCCATGCCGCGCTTCATGCCCTTGGCTTCTGATTCGGCCTTGCGGGCAGCAAAACCGGCCACGTCGGCCAGTTCGATGGCGCGCGTCATGGTGGCGTTGTAGTCGCCGGTGTCGTAGGTCAGGCCCACCGGTGTGGCGTAGGGGAAGGTGGTGACGAAGTTGCGGCGGCGCAGTTCAGCCGGGTCGATGCCCATCTCGTGCGCGGCCGTTTCCACCATGCGTTCCACCGTGTAGGTGGCCTCCGGCCGGCCGGCGCCGCGGTACGCGTCTACCGGCGCGGTATTGGTAAACACCGACTTCACGGTGCAACTGATCTTCGGCGTCTTGTACTGCCCGGCCAGCAGCGTGGCGTACAGGATGGTGGGCACTGCTGTGGAAAATGTGCTGAGATAAGCGCCCAGGTTGGCCGTGGTGTTGACGCGAAAGCCCAGGAAGATGCCGTCCTTGTCCAGTGCCAGTTCAGCCGTGGTCAGGTGGTCGCGGCCATGCGCGTCGGACAAGAAGGCCTCGCTGCGTTCTGCCACCCACTTGATGGGCCGGCGCACTTTTTTGCTGGCCCAGACGAGCGCGGTTTCTTCGCCGTACAAGAAAATCTTGCTGCCGAAGCCGCCGCCCACATCAGGCGCCACCACGCGCATCTTGTGTTCAGGAATGCCCAGCACGAAGGCGCACATCAGCAGCCGTTCGACGTGCGGGTTCTGGTTCGCCACGTACAGCGTGTAGCTGTCGTCGCTGGGGTTCCAGGCGGCGTTGGCGGCGCGCGGTTCGATCGCGTTCGGCGCCAGGCGGTTGTTGCGGAAAGTCAGCTTGGTGACGTGGGCGGCATTGGCGAAGGTGGCGTCGGTGCCTTCCTTGTCGCCGATGTGCCACAGGTAGCACTGGTTGTCAGTCGCTTCGTCGTGCACGGCCGCGCCGGTCTTGGTGACGTCGCTAATGTCGATGACGGCGGGCAGTACCTCGTATTCGACCTCGATCATGTCGCGCGCGGCCTGGGCTTGCTCCAGCGTCTCGGCCACCACCAGGGCCACGCGGTCGCCGACATAGCGCACCTTGCCGTAAGCGATGACGGGATGCTTGGGCTCCTTCATCGGCGTGCCGTCGATGTTGTTGATGAGCCAGCCGCAGGGCAGACCGCCGATGTCCTTGAAGTGTTCACCGGTGTAGATGCCCAGCACGCCCGGGGCGGCGGCTGCGGCAGCGCTGTTCAGGCTGGTGATTTTGGCGTGAGCATGCGGGCTGCGCAGGAAGACGCCGTAGCTTTGCTGCGACAGGTTGATGTCGTCGGTGTACTGGCCGTTGCCGGTGAGGAAACGGGTGTCTTCGCGGCGTAGGACGCTCTGGCCGATAAAACCTTGTCTTGCGTTCATGTCTTGGCTGCTCCTGGAAGAGGGGTCGGTGGGCGGGGACTAGGCCAATGCCTTGGTGGCATCTGCGGCTTGCGCCACCGCCTTCACGATGTTCTGGTATCCCGTGCAACGGCACATATTGCCTTCCAGGCCTTCGCGAATCTTGGCGTCGGTGCTGCAGTCGTGGTTCTGCACCAAGTCGATGGCGCTCATCACCATGCCAGGGGTGCAGAAACCGCATTGCAGACCATGGCACTGGTTGAAGGCGGTCTGCATCGGGTGCAGGGTGCCGTCGGCGCTGGCGAGGCCTTCAATCGTCGTCAGCTTGCCGCCTGCGGCCTGGGTGGCCAGCATCGAACAAGCCTTCACGGCCCGGCCGTTCAGGTGCACGGTGCAAGAGCCGCATTGGCCAGTGTCGCAACCGGTGTGGGTCCCGGTCAGGCGCAGGTGTTCGCGGATGAACTCGACCAGCAGGGTGTTCGGCGCCACCTCGCGCTGAACGGCTTTGCCATTGACGGACAGTGACAGCAGGGCCATGGAATGGTCTCCGGTAGACGAATGGGGATATCTCTGAGCATAGGCAGTGGCCCGTCTGGTGCAACAGGGAAACTGCGGGTATCGGGACGTATTGGCCCCGATCAGAGGCCACTGCCAGCGCAAAAAAGGCGTGGCGGGGCAGCCCATGGCCG
>JBBQAW010000236.1:0-6642 GCA_038316815.1 Burkholderiales bacterium | reverse complement strand
GATGGCGGTGGCGGTAACGCGCAAGATCAGGTCTTGCGGATGTTGCAAAACGGGGTCAGGAACGTTGTCGACCTGAACATCCCGGCTGCCACGGTAGGTGAGTGCGCGCATAAGCCTCCTTCGCACGCCCCAAGCGGGCGCATCGGCCAGCAGCAAACCGCATTCCTGAACTCGATTTCTTGAGCGTTTCACATGTCTGACGCTACTGGCGTGTCTGGTGTGTCTGGCGTGACAACCCTAAACAGCCACTGCGTGCCGGCGCCGGCGGTCCACCGCCTCGATCTTCAGCATCTGTCTGTACTTGGTGACCGTGCGCCGCGCCACCACCAGGCCTTGCTGTGCCAGCTGGCGGGTGATTTCGGCGTCCGACAACGGAATGTCGGCACTCTCGGCCTCAATGATGTCTTTGATCACGCCGCGGATGGCAGTGCCAGAGCAAGCGCTGCCGTTGGCTGTGACCATCGCCCGCGAGAAAAAGTACTTCAGTTCGAACACGCCCACAGGCGTGGACATGTATTTGTTGTTGGTGACGCGCGAGACCGTGCTTTCGTGGACGCCCACTTCTTCGGCAATCTCCTTCAAGCCCAGCGGTCGCATGGCCATCGCACCGTATTCCAGAAAATTCTTCTGCCGGCGGACGATGGCCTGGGCCACGTCCAGGATGGTGGAAAAACGCTGCTCGACGTTGCGCAATGTCCAGCGCGCTTCGTTCAAATGCGCGCCAAGCTCAGCGTTCTGGTCGCTGCGGTGACGCTGGAATAGCTGCGCATAAACGTGATTCAGCCGCAGCTTGGGTACTACGGCAGGGTTCAGCTGCACGCTCCACTGGCCCCTGTGCTTGCGCACGATGACGTCGGGCACGACGTAGGCCACCTGCGTTGAACCGAAGCGCCAACCCGGTCGCGGGTCCAGCCGTCGGATGCGGTCACACACCTCTTCAACCCGGGCCGGAGTCTGGCCCAGTGCACGCGCCAGTCCGCTCACGTCGCGGGCGGCCAGCAAAGAGAGATGGTCGCAAACAATACTTCGCGCCAGCGATTGCATCGTAGGGCAGACAATGCCTGACAACTGCAACTGCAAGCATTCGCAGACGCTGCGTGCCGCCACACCCGGCTCCAGCGCCTGCACGCGCTTCAGCGCCGTCTGCATCTCGGCCAGCGTGGCTGGCGGATCCAGCTCAAGCACCGTCAAGAGCTCTTCGAGCGGCGTGCGCAGATAGCCGTCGTCGTCCAGAGATTCAACCAGGGCGTGCGCGAGCATCAGGTCTCGTTCTGGCAGCGGCAGCACGTTCAACTGGCCGTGCAGGTGGGTGGTCAGCGAAGTCTGGGCCGACATCAGGTCCAAGGACGAGAACTCGCCTTCTTCTTGCCGGCGCTGGCCGCTCCCGGCTTCGACCGCCCACAAGTCGCGGTCGCTGTCATCGCCATAGCCTGGCGGCTCATCGGCGCTTGCATTGCCGTCGGCTGCCGAGTTGTCACGTTCGTCGAAGCCAGCGCCGGCCTCGTGCACCTCATGGGCCTCATGCGCCTCATGCGCCTCATGCGCCTCATGGGCCAGATGAGCGTCAGTGGCGCCATCGCGGTCCTGGGCTTCGAAGATGGAATCGTGCCCGCCTTCGGCGCCGTTCTGCTCGACTGGCGATGCACCCGGGTCGGAATCCTCTCCCTCGTCGGTTTCGAGAAAAGGGTTCTTGATGAGGGTGTCGCGCATCAGCGCTGCGTAGTCCAGTGACGACATGTGCAGCAGACGTACCGCGTGCTGCAACCGGGGTGAGAGCGCTTGTGCCTGACGGTGTTCGCTGCGGAAGTCCATTCGGGTCATGAAGCGGCTCCTCGGGTGTTTTGCACTGGCATCCGGCGGATGCGCGATGCCGTTGGGAATATCGTCAAAAGCTTTTCTACGCAACACCCGTGCCGCGCTGAGGATTCAGCTCGTCCACGCTTGGGCTTCAAGGCCAGAGGCATGTTTTTCCCCAGGCAAAACGGGGTGCGGGGCTGGTGCGCGGCGCATGGCCTGCTGCCAACGGGTGAACAGCGGGCTACCAACGGGCCACGAACGGGACACCAACCGATTACCGATAAGCCGTCAGCAAGGCGCGATTTGCGGCAAAAACTGCACAAGTTTCAACGCGATGCGCTGGCACTGCGTACCCGGCCACCGTTCGCCAGATTCACGGCACAGCGTTTGCCCAGGGCTTGTGAGCTATGAGCCCACAACCCCATCAGATTTGGAGAGCCCCCGTGCAAACCCCCGCTGAATCGTCTGCAACCAACCGTCTCCCACCTACCAATAGCCGCGCCGTGGCCGCTGCCCGCGAGCAGACTCTTCAACAGTTGAAGGACGATCACAAAAGCGTCAAGAAGGCATACCAGGCGTTCCAGAAGCTGGACCACAGCCAGGACCACGAGGCCATGCAGGCCATCGTCGAAAAAGTGCTCGACGAATTGACCGTTCACGCTGCCTTGGAAGAAGAGCTGCTGTATCCGGCAGCGCGTGACGACATCTCCGATGTCGACCTGGTTGATGAAGCCGAAGTCGAGCACGAATCGGTACACACCTTCATCGAACAACTGCGCGGCATGAGTCCCGGCGAGGACAAATACAGCGCGCGCTTCACCGTATTGTGCGAATACGTGCTGCACCACGTGAAGGAAGAAGAAGGCGAAATGTTCCCGCAACTGGAAAAGGCGCGCTTGGATTGGGAAACGCTGGCCGCAGCGATGAACGAGCGCCGCGCAGAGATGAATCCGGAAGACGAAGACGACGACCCCGTTGGCAACGGTGGCGCAGACGCCGCCGCAGAAGACGGCTCGTCTGCGGGCAGCGCCAAGGGCTCGAAAGCGTCCGCAAGCAAAGCGTCTGACAACCATTCGCCAGAGCCGGTGACAGCCCGCAAGCGCGGCGCGTCAACGCCTTCACACAGCACATGAAAGAGGCCGCGCTATGACCAAGAATGTGTCTTTCGTCATTCCAGTCACACCGGCATCGCCGCCTGTGCTGGTGGTCTTTTCCCACCTGCGCTGGGGCTTCGTGTTCCAGCGCCCGCAGCATCTGCTGTCACGCCTGGCCGGGCGCTGGCAGGTGATCTTCGTCGAAGAGCCCGTGCAGAGCGAAGGCCCGGCGAGGCTGCAAGTTCATGACGAAACGGGTCATGACGGGTCGACCGTTCAAGTGGTGGTGCCACACACGCCCGATGCGTCACAGGGCTTTCACGACGATCAGTTGCCAGCCTTGAACGGCCTGCTTGATGAACATCTGAAAGCCATGCAGTTGAAGGTCGACGTCGCCTGGCTGTACACGCCCATGGCCCTGCCGCTGGCCAAGGCGCTGCAGCCGGAGTGCATGGTCTACGACTGCATGGACGAGTTGGCAGCGTTCAAAGACGCACCACGGCAGCTACGCCAGCGCGAGTCGGCTTTGATGAAAGAAGCGGCTTTCGTGCTGACAGGCGGGCCTTCGCTGTACGAAAGCCGGCGCCCGCTGCACCCCCAGGTGGTGTGCCTTCCCAGCGCCGTGGACGCCGAGCACTACACACCGTCCAGGCTGGTGCCTGACAGCGAATGCGACCGCCAGGCACAACTGCTGCAAGGTGCACTGCCGCGGCCGCGCCTGGGCTACTTCGGTGTCATTGACGAACGCATGGACCTGACCCTGTTGACGGCCATGGCCGACGCGCACCCGGAATGGAGCCTGGTCATGGCCGGCCCAGTGGTCAAGATCGACCCCGCCACCTTGCCGCAGCGGCCCAACATCCACTGGTTGGGCATGCAGCCCTATGAGCGCCTGCCGTACTTGCTGGCGGGATGGGACGTGGCCATGTTGCCATTTGTGCTGAACGAGTCAACCCGCTTCATCAGCCCGACCAAGACGCTCGAGTACATGGCGGGCGAAAAGCCGGTGGTCAGCACGAGGATTCGCGATGTGATGGTCCTGTATGGCGAAGCCGTGTTGGTGGCCGACAGTGCACAGGGCTTCATCGCGGCCTGCGAATCGATTCTGGCTGCCACTTTGGCCAGGCGCTGCCAGCGCGCGATCGCCATGCTCAATCTGGTGTCTCAGCATGACTGGTCGCGCAGTGCCGACAGTGTTCACGAATTGCTGACCGAGGCCCTGCACTCGGCGCGTGGCCGAGCTGAGCTGGCCTTTCAGGACAGCGCAGCCAGCAGGCAGGCGCGGGAGCCCAGAGCAGCTGGAGCGAGGAGCCGCCGATGAACCACGAACTGGCACAGGACCGCAAATTGGCGTCCTTTCGCAACCCGGAGAGCAACCGACTGCTGGCAGCCCTGCCGGATACCGAGTTGCAACGTTGGCTGCCGAAACTAGAACCCGTCGAACTCCCGTTGGGAAAGGTCATCCACGAGGCCGGCGTCACCCCGACGCACGTTTACTTTCCAACCACCGCCATCGTCTCGTTGCTCCACATGACGCAGAGCGGTGCCTCCGCAGATGTCGCGTTGGTAGGCAAAGAGGGCCTGGTTGGCATTTCGCTGTTCATGGGTGGTGGCTTCTCGAACAGCAGCGCGGTCGTGCTGAAGGCTGGTCATGGTTTTCGCCTCAGAGCAGACCACATGATCGTCGAGTTCGGGCAAGCGGGCTCGGTCATGCGTCTGTTACTGCGTTATACGCAGGCCTTGATCACGCAGATGGCGCAGACAGCGGTCTGCAATCGGCACCATTCGCTCGACCAGCAGCTTTCTCGCTGGCTGCTACTCAACCTGGACCGCGTGAAGGGCGACGATCTTGCAATGACGCAGGAACTGATTTCCAACAACCTCGGTGTTCGTCGTGAAAGCGTCACCGAGGCTGCCATGAAACTGCAGAGGGCGGGCGTGATCAGCTATGCACGCGGACACATCACGGTGTTGGACCGGTCCGAACTGGAGAACCTCGCCTGCGAATGCTATGCAACGGTGAAAAAGGAATACGACCGGCTGCTTCCCGCAGCCCCCGTGCATTCAACTGCTCGCCAGGCACGCTATTCACCAGTTACGGGCCGATACGGCCTTAAATTGGCGACGCAAACTCGGACCTTGCATTGCCAGACGTAAGCGCTGCTCAGCCATGCCTTTGAATCAAGCGCTCGTCTCGCCAGACGATGAAGGCAATTCTGCTGCGCCGGCAAGCATGCCCAGCAGCGTGTCGGGGTTGAGGGGCTTGGTGAAGTACATGTCAAAACCGGCTTCTTGCGCCAAAAGTTGGTTCTCATCGAGACTCCAGCCCGTTAGCGCAACCAGCAGCATGCCGGCGTGCGCCGGGTCCGCGCGCAGCCGCTGAGCCAATTGATAGCCCGTCAAGCCCGGCATGCCCAGGTCCAGCACGGCCACATGCGGCTGGAACTGCGAACACAGCGCCAGCGCCTCTTGGCCGTTGCCCGTCGTCCGCGTTTCGTACCCCGCCAAATTGACCAGCATCGACAGCGTTTCGGCCGCGTCGGCGTTGTCGTCTGCAATCAGCACCCGGCAAGCGGTGGCCGGCACCATCTTTGCGGCCGGCAAAGGCGCCGGCGCTGATTCCTCAGGCGGCAGTGCTGCCAGGTTCACAGTGAAAACGCTGCCCTGCCCCAGGCCTTTGCTGTGCGCGGCCACGCGCCCGCCGTGCAGTTCGACGAAGCCCTTGACCAGGGCCAATCCAATACCCAGGCCGCCACAGCCGCCATAGCCGCCAGTTGCGGCCGCGTCGCCGTCACTGACGGTCGCATCTTCAACACGCGAGAACATCTCGAAGATGCGGGTCAGTTCTGCGTCCGCCAGTCCGATGCCGTTGTCGTGCACGGTGATCTCGGCCTCGTTACCCACTCGGCGGGCCGCTAAACGCACCTTCCCGCCAGGTGCCGTGTATTTGGCAGCGTTGGTCAACAGGTTGGAGAGCACTTGCGCCATGCGTCCGGGGTCGGCCATCAGTCGCAGCGGCGGCCGGGGCATTTCGATCTGCAGTTCTTGTTGTCGTGCCTGCAACCAGGGCAGCGCAGTTTCAACCGCCGCGTCGACGATGTCTTGCAGCGCCACGGGCACCATGCCCATGCGCAGCCGCCCATGCCTGATGCCCGACACGTCCAGCAGGTCATCCAGCAGCAGGGCCATGTGCCGCACCTGGCGCTGGATGATGTCGCGGCACCCGTGCAGCTGCGCGGTGCTGAGTGCTTCTGTCCCCAACACCTGCGCCGCGCCCAACAGCGGCGCCAGCGGGTTGCGCAATTCGTGCGCCAGGATGGCTAAAAAGCGGTCTTTCTGCTGGTCGCTGGCCAGCAGAGATTCTTCAAGCTGTTTCAAGTCGCCGATGTCGATGGCCAGGCCATTGAGCAACTCGGGCTGACCTTGTTCGTCTCGCTGCAAACGGCCACGCCCTGCCAGCCAGCGCACATGGCCGTCGACGCCGACAACGCGGTACTCGCGCACGTAAAGGTTCCCGGTCACCAAGGCGATGTCGATGGCCTGCTGCATGGCCGCGCGGTCGTCCGGATGAATGCGCTCGAAGTGCTCAAGCAGCGTCACCGCATTACCATCGGGCAGGCCGTAGAGATGGGCCAGGTTGAGATCGTACCGAAGCACATCTTCGTCCGGTCGCCAGCTCCACATGCCGATCTCGGCTGCAGAAAGCACGGCCTCGAGCTGGGCACTGGCGCTGCGCAAACGGTCTTCAGCC
>JBBQAW010000235.1:0-6654 GCA_038316815.1 Burkholderiales bacterium | reverse complement strand
GCGAGCAGCCGCGCCACCTCGCTCGGGCTGAGCACGACGGGCAAGGTCTGCGGCACCTTGACCGGATGCATCCGGGCCATCAGCTCGCCGCGCTCGAGCGTGGTGGTGAAGAAGAACTTCAGGCCAGTCAGCGTGGAATTGAGCGTGATGGGCGAGGCGCCGGTGTCCACCAGATGCAGTTGGAAGTTACGCAGATCCTCCACCGAGGCGGTGTCGGGCGAACGCCCAAGGTAGGCGGCCAGCTTGCGTACGGCCAGTACGTAGGCGTCCTGTGTGTGGAGCTTCAACTTGCGCATACGCATGTCTTCGAGCATGCGCTGACGCAGCGGTGACACGGGTCGAAGGATCGTTTCCATGGGAGCTACACCATCGAAAAGCGAGGCGGATTGCCTCACCCCGCAACATCGCAGAATCCGCAGCATCAACAACCACCGCACGCTCGCCGACGCGAATACCGCGCGAGCGGTTTAGTCCAACGTCGACTTTGCGACGGTCGTTGTTCGCACTTAATGTCATTGGGGGCTGCGTCGATGGCAGGCCGTCTGCCGCGCCCAACGGGGTCGCCTGCGAATGACCGCTTTCTCGGTGCTCGCGGCGCAGGTGTATGACCGTTATGGGTCGTTAGTTGCCGGTCAGGCTGTCGCCAAAGATGAGCAGTTCCGACGGCGAGGCTGGTGAGATTGTCTGCCGAAGCTGGTCAATGCTGTGCGCGTTCGACCGCGTATGCCGTTCCCGAAGACACTGAGCCGCGCAGCTCGCGCAACGGCCGCGGGCGCCAGTCAGCAGGCGAGGCCGGCTGGCACAGGCGCAAGGCCGGTGATCGGCGGCAGGTAGGAGTGGCGAGTTACGAGAGTGGTGGGCGGAACGGATCGGAGTTCTTGGGCATTGCGTTCATTGAGCCGAAGTCGACCTATTTCGGCCATTCGGCCGCCGGGTCGATCTTCATTTTCAGCAGATGCCTTGTCGCACTGGGAGCAGCAGTAGGGCGCAATAACCGAAGGGCATTGCGCCGTTTCCGGTGCGAAGAGCGGCCCACAATTCGGGACCCATGCGCGGCGAGCGCTCGGCACGCGGTTAGTCTCGTCGCGCGTTTCATTCGGCACAATGCCCGTTGGTTATTGCGCCCTACGGAGCTAGCTGAACGCCAAGTAGGCTATGCGGTTCAAATGCGGCAGTATGCTTGGTACAGCCGATGGGCTAAATCCTGTGCTTGGCGCGCCTGCAGCGGGGTCAGCGGCGGCTGGCCATAGTTCAGGGTCGAGATTTGCGGCTGCAATTCGCCTGCCGCCCAAGCAAACACCGCGCCGTAAGCCACCGCTCGCACCGGATCGCGGGTCTCAAACGATCCGTATCGATAGGCGTTACTCAGGTTATTAAAGGCGATGCCAACACATTGCGCGGCATCGCGATGCATCAGGCGTGAGGCATTGGCGCGAAAGCGCATCAGAGCAGGTGGATCGGTCGCCAGCTGGGTCAGTTGCCCCACCATTTGGTTGACGTAGTAGTTTGCGGCCATCTGATCACCTTGATTCGCCGCCAAGAGCAACCAATCTCCGGCCTCCGCCACTTGCTCCTTGGTCACGCCTTGGCAGTTGGCGTCGCGGGTCTTGAAGCTAGGGTGCTCCATCGCCGCGGCCACCTCTTCAAATTCTTGGTCGCGGCTCCGCTCGTCAGCGAACCTGCGGTGAGGATGCGTCCTGCCTTCCAATTTGGCGAGTTGCGAGAAGTGAGTGCCGCAGACGGAAAGTCCAGCGCCGAGCCGCCAAGCCGATTCCAAATCGCCTGCCCGCGCCGCTTGAGCGAGCTCATCGTAGCGGTTTGCAAGATCGGGCTGGCCATCAATGTTGTTGATTTCTTGTTTATCGGTCGGCAAAAGGCTGCCCACCTTGCGAAATCCATCGGTCGGCCCGGGAGCGGAAATCGTGACCACATCCCCAATGACCAACGGCTCTTCCGTAATCTCAAGCACCTCGACCAAAGGCTGGTCGGGCTGGTCGGATGGGTTCACAACTGGCTCAATGGTGGCTGTGCTCGAACTGTCAAGAGCTTGATTCCACCAGAACAGCAAAGCCGCGACAGATGCGAGCAGTGCAACGGCCGCTAATACCGACTTGTAGCGAGAGAGTGAGTACTGCAAAGTTAAAGTGCCCTTGTTGAGCAGACTACATGTCAAAACATGGCGGGTGCGAGAAAACTTGGCAACGATGCTGAAGTGCGGCAGATCGCCGGGAAGCTGGCGACCTGCCGAACGCATCAATGGCGACGTAGCGTCAATGGACCAACAACGGCGTAGCCACCATTACCGCCACAGCTGCCGTAACAGCCGCCCCCGAGGGTTAGTAACGCCTAAAGACGCAGCGCCAAGTGGTGCCAAGTGCTGTCGTAACTGAGGCACAGGTTTGGCCACCTCCCGCACCCGAGCCCGGGCCACCGACGCCGCCACTGCCACCACAGCGAAGAAGAACGTGGAAGAAGAACGTGGACACCCACGCCGTTTCGAAGAAGAACGTGGACGAAGAAGAACGTGGACACCCACGCCGTTTGGCAGCTGCGCCTCAGGAAAGCACACAGTCGTATTGCATTTCAGAGCCAGCGCTGTACTGCCTCGGCTGTGTCAGTCGGTTTAGTGTTGAAGCACAGCTTGGCTTGCGGGGCGTGCGCGTGTACGACGTTTATCAATTTTTCGAACAACAGGAAGTTTCCTGCGATCGTTCGTACGCCCGCCCCGATGAGGACGCAATCGAACCGCTTCTTTACCAGCTCGTCTCAAACAACGGCCTCAGCAGTTTCGCCAAAATCGGTCAAGCACATTCGCACGTCGTAGCCGCGGTCATTCAAGCTGTCTTCAGAGGCTTTGAGTCCGGCCAATACCTTGGCCGCATCCATGCCAGGGTAAGCCGCGTAGTCGGGGTCAGAGAAGTCGATGAGTGTTGGTTGCAAGCCAATCACCAGGACACTTTTCTTGTCTGTCATATCTTTCTCGATCAATGCCCTCAGAGCAATGGGGTCAGAGCAATGGGGTCAGAGCAATTGATTTGATGGTGTAACTGAAGGGTCGAGCACTAGCTCGCTATCCATGCGTCCGTGTTCAAGGCTTGGGTGCTGGGTGACGACAGGTTCGAAGCGCAAATCGTAGGCAAGATCAGGCGACGACCGGCACCACAGGGACGCGGTGGTGATCGGAAGTCGGCCGAGTTTCACGAGGTAAAGAATCAATGACACGGACCACATTGATCGAATACGCCGAGGGCGGCAACTTGCTGGTTACCACGGGCGATCAACTGGGCAATCGCGTGTTTGGCTACACCGCGCTCGCTCAGCTCGCCGGCTTCAAGGAGTGACCCAAGGGAGTCGCGTTGGGCACTTGCACTGGCTCTGATTCCCCGCTCAGGGTATCGGCTTAATGCAGCAGCGCGAGGCGTGGTTCGACCGATGTGATGTGGACGAAATCGGCGTCGTCATGCAGCAAGGGCAGGCCGAGCTTGATCGCCTGTTGGGCAATCAAGCGATCGTGCGGGCTGCGTGGCGTGATGCCGCGCCAACGGCAGCGCGCGTAAAGCGCGCCCGCGTCAGCGTAGGTTTTGGCGCTGGGTACCAGCAGCGACAAGGCGTTAAATCGCCGCTTTAAAGTTGCCAGCGCCAGCGCGTCGCGGGCACCGGCAAGAATCTCCTGCAACACGACTGCGGCCAGAACGGCGTCGCCTGTTTCTAGCAGGCCGGTCAGCATTCGGGTGACAGCTGTGCGTTCGCCACGCAAGAGGTTGTCCATACCGATGTCCATACCGATGTATCAACCAGCGTCACGCGACATGTTCCGACGAACGGCGCGGACGTCATAGTTAGGGTCGATCAGGTCTTCCGCGATGAGGTCGAGAATCGCGCGTTGACGCGGTTTGGCAACCAACTGACGCAAGGCCAAGTCCACCGTTTCACGCTTGCTGCGTGTGCCGGCGCAACGCATCGCTTCAATAATCAAGGCTTCATCGAGCACGATATTGGTGCGCATGGCATAAACCTCTCAAGGTGTAGTCCGCCGCCATGGCCAGGTTAGCGCAACCGCTGGGTCTTCGCGTTGAGGTTTACTTCGGCAAATCAATGCGTGGGATTTGACGTGGCGATTGGGAGTAGTCCTTCCTTTGGCTTCAGCCTGCGTGTCAGCCAGCGTGTTCACGATAACCAATTCAGCAAGCAGCGGCGCAAGTGCGCGGCCCTTCGTTTGGAAGGCCTACGATCAACTGAATCGGGCAACGAAAACGAGTCGCCAACAGACCTCAGCCCGCTTGCTCCAACCGCGCGCGGAGCGAGGTGATCTCGGGGTGATTGGGGTCGAGTTCGATGGCTTGATCGAGGGCCTTACGGGCGCGTTCGGTTTCGCCGGCACCCAGGCGTTCGGTGGCGTAGCCGATCAGCGCAGCGGCCAAGCGCCGCTTCATGTCGGGCAACGCGGTGTCGTTCGATACCAGCGTTTGCAAGCCTTCGAGATAGCCCCGCGCAGCGCTCAACTTGCTGGACCCCAGCGCCGATTCAAATAGCCCACGGGTGGCAGCCGGCAACTCGGCCATGCCTTGCTTGGCGGCGACGTTGGCAGGCTCGATCGCGAGCACGCGACGATACAGATCCCACGCACTTTCGCCCGGCGGATACATCAGATTACCGGCGGCCCGCGCGGTGGCCGCAGCAGTCAATGCCTGTTGCACGCTGGCTTGTTGCTCTGGCGACAAAATGCCCGATGCAAGACCCCCGCGGGTCTGCTGCAGCTCACGCAAACGCGCGCGCGCAGCGCTCAAGCCAGGCACAGATGCATCAGTGTCGGCCGCTTCATCCAGCAGTCCCGCCGCCCGCTCAAACGCGTAGTCGGAGATCAACGGGGCGGCCTGTTGCAGCAGATTGCTGGCGATACGCCGCAAGCCTGCTTGGGCCTCGACATTACCGGGCTCGCGCGCCAGAGCGCTGCGATAACGTTCGCGGGCATTCTTGCCAGCGGGTGATGTCAGTCGCTGCTGCTTCAGCAGTGCATCCGCTTCTGCAATCAGGCTGCTCACACCCGCCTCAATCTGCTGGCGCGCCTGCGCCAGCCGGCCGAGCGCCTCCGGCAATCCAAGGTGTCCGGGCTCGATGGTGGCAACGGCATCGATTTGCAGCTGCGCCTCGTCAAACTTGCCGGCATCCACGAGGCCGCGCGCGCGCTCAAGCAACAAGGTCAAGGCCTCGCGTCTACCGGTCAGCGCAACGCTGCTGGTGGGGTCAAGTTGCAACGCTTTGGCGTACAAGGCTAGGGCGCTGTCTTCCGAATTGTCCAGGCGACCGGCAGCCAGCGCTGCTTGCGCACGTCCGATCACATCCCCCATCGCGCCATCGAGCTGCTCGCGGCTGCGAATATCGACTTCAATGGCGCTGATGTCCCGCTCTGGCGCACCGTTTACTCGGGCCTCCGCCAGCGCCAACTTTGCATCTGCAACTCGATCATCGGCAAGCGCCTGCCGTGCCTGTACCAGTAAGGCCTCAGCCACCCGCATCAGGCCATCGCGGGCTCGTTGATTGTCGGGGTCAACCGCACTCACCTGGCGGAATAGTTCGCTCGCACCAGCCGGCTGGGTACCGCTCAAGTGGCGCTGGGTGAGGGCCTGCTCGGCTTGCACCAGCAGCTCTTCAGTGCGGCTCGGGATGATCAGATCACGCAAGGGCTCGCGCAGCGAGTACCCGAGCAACAACACAATGATCGGCAGCAGCATCCAAGCCCATAACGGTGTCCGTGTTTTGCCAACCGCAGGCTCTGCGGCAGAAGCAAGGCGGCGACGGCCACGACGTGACGGTTGCGTCAGCGCTTCGCCAATTTCACCCAGCTCTGGCTCGTCTTCGCTGCTGGCCAGCGCAGGTTCGCGGCGGCGGCCTTGGCGCTGGACAGGCTCAGCGACGCTGCAGCCCAGCAACTGTTGATGCGTAGCTACACGCGCAGGACCATAGACCGGTACAAGCGGATGGGGAGCGACTGGCCGAATTCGCCCATTCCCAGGGCGGCGTCAACAAGTAAACGTGTCAGCAGTCCTGACAGTGTTGATGTTCGCGGGCAGATCGAACTTCAGCAGCATAGAAAACTGTAGAACAGCATTGCAGCCTTTGCGGACGGTGGCGGCCGGACGGCGAATTCACGGTCCCGGCCAGATACCAGTCATCGCGGCTCAGAGGGTCTGGCTGCACCAACGGCTGGTCTATGTCGGATTGCCGACTTTCACGGACACGGCCTGTGTCATTCGCCATCGACGACCTTTTGAATGACTGCTGTTCAGGCCACAGAATCGACGCTGTCGACCATAAGCGTGTACTGGCCGCGGGGACTTGTGGGGCCGTTTTGCTGCGAAAGCAGGTGCCCAATTCGACTGCACTAACTCACGCAATCGGCCAGGAGGAGCCGTTCACGGCCGCCCTCTTTCAAGCAGCCCAACGAGCTTCAATCTCCACTGGTTCTGCCCCGATCTTCTCAACGATCTTCCCACTTTCGCTGGTGATCTTAGGCGTCGAGTATAGGACTCGTGCAAGTGGCCCGCGCACTGGTTCCTCTGGTAGGTTGTTCGAGTGACTTTTCCCTGAGCCGCCGCACGGTGTTCGGCAGCGCACAGACCACGGCTGTCTTTGTCGCCTACGCTAAACACCATG
>JBBQAW010000234.1:0-6658 GCA_038316815.1 Burkholderiales bacterium | reverse complement strand
TTGAGGGTCGACCGCAGGCCCAAAGGGCGTCATCCGTGGCGACCGTCTCCGGGTTTTTCCGGGCGATCGGGCACCAAACCTCGGCGCTGAGAAGCTGCTGGCGCAGCCGGTCCCCCGCGGCCCTGGTCGCCGGGCCGCCTGAAACACCCCCTCAGTCGAGATAGAAGTCGCCTCCAAATTTCCAGCGGATGTCGCTAAAGGGTCGGTGGCGGCCCTTCAACCCAGCGCTTCGGCCAACAGCGGCACCAGGCTCAGCGCATTGGTGGGATGGGGCACGGCGTCGGTGCTCCAGACATGGCGCACGCCGCTGGCGTGCAGTTCGGCCAGCGCGTCGCCCACGAACAGCGCATGTGTCACGGCTGCGTCCACGCTGGCTGCACCCATGGCCTGCGCGCCGCGGGCGGCGGCCATCAAGGTGCGGCCGGTGCTCGCCACGTCGTCCAGCAGCACGACGGCGCGGCCCTGTACAGGTACCGCGGGCACGGCAGGAAGGGCGACGTCGACATCGCGGTCGCCATGGCGTTGCTTGTGGCACACCGCATGGTCCAAAGCGCCAGCCGCTGCGGCGACACGCACCCACTGGCCGGCTTCTTCGTCAGGGCCCAGCAGCAGCGCGCCGGGCAGGCGCTGCGCGATGAAGCGGCCCCACAGCGGCGCAGCGGTCAAAGCCATGCCCTGGCGGCCGGGCATCACTTCTTCGAGCGTGGCCACGCGGTGCAGGTGCGGGTCGACCGTCACCAGACGGTCGAATGCAGCGCCCAGCAGACGGCCGATATGGCGCTGGCTGACGACTTCACCGGGCGTGAAGGCCATGTCCTGGCGCATGTAGGCCAGGTAGGGGCAGACCAGGCTGATGTGCTGGGCCCCGAGTTCGCGCGCACCGGCCGCAGCCAGCAGCAGTTCTGTCAGCTTGGCGTTGGGCTGCTGCAAGCCGCGCAGGATGACCACGCGCGCCGGCAGGTGGTGGGGCAGGCGCAGGCGTGTTTCGCCGTCCGGGAAAGCATGGCGTTCGATCAGCGCCAGGGGCCAAGCCAGCGCCAGGGCCAGGGCCTGCGCCAGCTTGAATTCATCGTCGAAGGCCAGCAGAAGACTCATGCGGTCACTTTCACGGGCTGTGCAGTGTTCGATGCTGTGTGGAACTTAAGAAAACCGATGGATTGGGTTGTCTGGCCAGGCGCAAACCACAGCGATGCTCTTTTGCATCGCGCGGATTTGCAACGACGCCAGGCGACGCAAGACGCGGTTTTATGTTCCACAGAGCGTTGAACATTGCACTAGAGGCGCAGCGCGTCAAGACAAAGCGCTTGTCACTGGCGCTGTAACCGGCGCTGCGCTTGGCGTTGCGGATGGCAGCCGGGCGACCATCTGATCGCGCAGATGTTCTGCCAGCGCGCGGCGCTCGGTGTTTGCGGTGCCTTGGGGTGGCAGCAGGCTGACATGCACGCGCAGCCCCCTTGCGCTGGCCACTCGCCACACACTTTGCAGCAGCGTGGTTTCACCCAAGAATTCCACGGCGGGGCTGAAGGGCCGCTGGGCATCGGCATAGCGCAGCACCGCCGGCTGTACCGGCGTGCCGGTGGCAATGGCGGCCTGCAGCAGGTTGGCATGGAAGGGCAGCAGTTCGGGGCCGGCGCCGGTGGTGCCTTCGGGAAACACGGCCACGGTGTCGCCTGCAAGCAGGGCTTCGGCCATCGCATGCACCACGCGCACGGCGTCGCGCTTGCGTTCACGTTCGATGAACAAGGTGCCTGCGCCCTTGATCAGCCAGCCCAGCAGCGGCCACTTCAGCACGTCGGCCTTGCTGACGAAGCGCGCCTGCGGCGTGGCTGCGTGCAAGGCCACGATGTCGAGCCAGCTGATGTGGTTGGCCACCAGCAGGGTGGCGCCCGGGCGCGGCAGGGTGCCGTCGACATGCAGGCCCAGACCCAGGCTTTTCAGCACGCCAACCGACCACCACTGAATGCGCTGGTGCCGCGCCCGGGCGTCCAGCACCGGAAAACGCGTCATCACCAGCATGCCGTGCAACACATGCAGCACCGCCCTGCCCATGCGCCACAGCGCCACGGGCGCGGGCACGCGGTCGAAGTCCGCACTCAAGAGGCGCTGCGCTCGAAAGCCAGGGTGCCGGCCACCCAGGTGGCGCGTACCCGGCCTGGCAGGGCCATGCCGGTTGAGGCGAAAGCAAAGGGTGTGTGCTTGCCCTGGCTGAGCAGTTCTGACGGCGCTACCGACCATTCAACGGCGGGATCGAACAGGCAGATGTCGGCAACGCCGCCTTCCACCAGCCGCCCGGCGCTGCTGGCCAGCGAGTCGAGCGCGCTGCCCAGCACGCGCACCGGGTCGCAGGTGACGCGCGCCAACGTTTCAGCCAGCGGCAGACCACTGTCCTGCCCCCAGCGCAAGGCCAGGCTGAGCAGCAGTTCCAGGCCCGTGGCGCCGGGCTCGGCTTCGCCGAAGGGCAGTTGCTTCATGTCGTCGGCAACAGGGTTGTGGTCGGAAACCAGCGCGTCCAGCGTGCCGTCGGCCAGGCCCTGGCGCAGGGCTTCGCGGTCGGCGCCCTGGCGCAGCGGGGGCACCAGGCGCATGTCGGGGTTGAAGTAGCCGATGTCGACATCGGTGAGGTGCAGCGAATTGATGCTGACATCGGCGGTGATGGGCAGCCCCAGCTGCTTGGCCGCGCGCACCTGGGCCACACCGGCACTGCTGGACAGACGGCACAGGTGCACACGGGCACCGGTGGCGCGTGCCAGTTCGATGATGGTGTACAGGGCCACGGTCTCGGCCTGCACCGACACGCCGCTCAAGCCCAGCCGCGTGGCCATGGCACCGCTGGCGGCCACGCCGCCGCCCAGCCAGGCATCCAGCGGGCGCAGCCAGACGGTGTAGCCGTAAGTGGCGGCGTATTGCATCGCGCGCTGCAGCACCAGGGTGTCGCGCACCGGCATGTCAACCTGCGAAAAGCCGACGCAGCCGGCTTCGGTGAGCTCGACCATTTCCGTCAGCGCTGTGCCTTCGAGCTTGCGCGTCAACGCGCCCAGCGGGAAAACGCGGCAGCGGCTCAACTTCCGGGCGCGGAACTTCAGCATCTCGACCAGGCCGGGCTCGTCCAGCACGGGGTCGGTGTCGGGCAGGCAAACCAGGCTGGTGACGCCGCCGGCCGCCGCCGCGGCCAGTTCGCTTTCCAGCATGCCTTCGTATCCCTGCCCGGGTTCGCGCAGCCGCGCGGCCAGGTCCACCAGGCCGGGCGCCACCACCAGGCCGGTAGCGTCCACCACCTGGTCGGCGGTGAAGTCGGTCGCCTTGCCGATGCCCACGATGCGGCCCGAGGCGATGCAGACGTCGGCAATCTCGTCGCGGCCCGAGGCCGGGTCGACGACGCGGCCGTTGCGGATCAAGGTCTTCATGTCGTGACCCCAGGCAAACGCCGTGGAACCGGCGCCGCCGGGCCACCGGGCTTGCCCCCGCGAGGGGAAGCGGAGAAGCCACTACGGGGGTGGGTCATCTTCATGCTTGGTTACCGGCAATGGTGCTCATCACAGCCATGCGCACGGCGATGCCGAAGGTCACCTGCGGCAGGATGACACTGTGGCTGCCATCGGCCACGCTGCTGTCGATTTCCACGCCGCGGTTGATGGGCCCGGGGTGCATGACGATGCAGTCGGGCTTGGCCAGGGCCAGCTTCTCGGGCGTGAGGCCATAGCTCTTGAAAAATTCACCGGCGCTGGGCAGCATGCCACCGCTCATGCGTTCGTTCTGCAGACGCAGCATGATGATGACGTCGGCGTCCCGGATACCCTCTTCCATCTTGTGGCACACCTGCACGCCCATGGACGCCAGTTCGGCGGGCACCAGGGCCTTGGGGCCGACGGCGCGAATCTCGGGCACACCCAGGGTCGTCAGCGCATGGATGTCGGACCGCGCCACGCGTGAATGCACGATGTCGCCGACGATGGCCACGCGCAGCTGCGTGAAGTCACGCTTGAAGTGGCGGATGGTGTACATGTCCAGCAGCCCCTGCGTGGGGTGGGCATGGCGGCCATCGCCGGCATTGACCACGTGCACATGCGGGGCCACATGCTGGGCGATGAGGTAGGGCGCGCCGCTTTCGGCATGGCGCACAATGAACATGTCGGCATGCATCGCGCTCAGGTTGGCGATGGTGTCGAGCAGGCTTTCGCCCTTGGCCGTGCTGCTGCGCGCGATGTCGAGGTTGATGACGTCGGCGCTCAGGCGCTTGGCCGCAATCTCGAAGGTGGTGCGCGTGCGGGTGCTGTTCTCGAAAAACAAATTGAAGATGCTTTTGCCGCGCAGCAGGGGCACTTTCTTGACGTCGCGGTCGTTGACCGAGAGGAAGGTGCCCGCGGTGTCGAGAATCTGCGTCAGCACCGCCTTCGGCAGGCCTTCGATGGACAGCAGGTGGATCAGCTCGCCGTGGCTGTTGAGTTGCGGGTTGCGGCGCGACAGCATCAGCGGGTTTCTTGTTCTGCCAAAGAAAAGCGAAAGCTTCCGTCGTTTGCCCGCACCAGAGACAGGCGCTGCGTGGCCGGCAGGCTGATACGCGCGGCCGAAAACGCTGCGCCCACAGGCAGTTCGCGCCCGCCCCGGTCCACCAGCACCGCCAGCTGCACACTGGCCGGACGGCCGAAATCGAAAAGTTCGTTGACGGCGGCGCGGATGGTGCGGCCGGTGTAAAGCACGTCGTCGATCAGCACGATGTGCTGGCCTTCGATCGCAAAGGGCAGGTTCGTGGCGTCGCTGCTGCCGGCCAGGCCGCGCGAGCTGAAGTCGTCGCGGTGCAGGGTGCTGCTGATCACACCGAAACCGCGTTCGCCGCCCGGCAAGGCCAGGTCGCGCTGCAGGCGTTCGGCCAGCCAGGCACCGCCGGACCAGATGCCCACGAGCACACTGCCGGGTTGCAGCAGCGCACGCACACCCGTGCGAAGGTCGGCATAAAGTGCTTCGGCGTCAAGCTGCAGCATGGGTGGCGGTGGCGGTGGCGGTGGCGGCAGCGGCAGCGGCAGCGGCAGCGGCAGCGGTACGGGGCAGGGGGTTGAGGAACTGCGTCAGGATGATGGCGGCGCTGGCCGAATCGGCATCGGACGCGCCGCTGGCCAAGGCTTCGGTGGTGCTGTAGCGCTCGTCGACCTCGTGCACCGGCAGGCGAAAACGGCCGTGCAGCTGGCGCGCAAAGCGGCGCGCCCGAGCAGTGTTTTCGTGTTCTGCGCCGTCGGGGTGGAAAGGCACACCCACCACCAGCGCCGCGGGCAGCCACTCGGCAATCAACTTGGCCACTTCGGCAAAGTGCGCCTGTGAACCCGGCGCCACCCGCAGCGTGCCGCGCCCCTGCCCCTGCTTCAGCAGCGTGTTGCCGCTCGCCACGCCGATGCGGCGGGTGCCGAAGTCGAAGGCCAGGAAGGTTTGAGCTGCAGCGGCCGCAGAGGCCGCAGTAGCCGCAGTGGCCGCAGTGGCAGCGGCAGCGGGAGTGTTAGCTCCGGAATCTGCGCAAACAGTGGCAAGAGCCGCCGCCTCAGGCATGTCCGGCTTCCTGCGACAGCATGCGCGGGTCGAAACCCAGCAACGACACCGCGCGGTCGTAACGCTGCTCGATGGGGGTGTCGAAGATGACGGCCGGGTCGGCATCGACCGTCAGCCAGCCATTGCGGCCGATTTCTTCTTCCAGCTGCCCGGCCTGCCAGCCGCTGCAGCCCAGGGTGATGAGCACGCGCTTCGGGCCGGCCCCTTCGCTCATCGCCTCGAGCACGTCCTTGCTGGTCGTCATGGCAAGGCCGCCGGGCACGGCCATTGTGCTGCTGTACTGGCCGTCCTCGCCGTCGGCGACCAGCTTGTCGTGCAGCACGAAGCCGCGCTCGGTCTGCACCGGCCCGCCGAAGAACACCGGCTGTTCGGCCAGGCCTTCGCCGGGCAGGCGCAATTCGACCTTCTCGAACAGGTTCTTCAGCTTGATGTCGATGGGCTTGTTGATGACCAGACCCAGCGCGCCACGCTCGGTGTGTTCACACAGATAGACGACGGTGCCGGCAAATGTGTCGTCCCCCATGCCAGGCATGGCGATCAGGAAGTGATGGGTGAGGTCGATGCGGTTGCCGTTGGCCATGCCGAGATTTTATTCCGCGGCGACACTCCGGCAGGTGAACAAATCCAACAGCCCTGCCGCGCCGGCCAGCGCCTCTGATCGCAGCCTCGACCGCGCCCTGGTCTGGCTGCGCCGCGACCTGCGCACCGACGACCACGCGGCGCTGCACCACGCCCTGCGCAGCGCACGCCAGGTGTGGGTCTGCTTCGTCTTCGACCGCGACATCCTCGATGCATTGCCGCGCCAGGACCGGCGCGTCGAGTTCATCCGCGACAGTCTGGTGGGCGTGGACGCCGAACTGCGCGCGCTGGGCGCCTCGCAGGGCGTGGACGGCACCGGCCTCATCGTGCGGCACGGCCGGGCAGGCGATGAGATCCCCGCGCTGGCCGCAGCCCTGCACGCCCAGGCCGTCTACGCCAGCCACGACGACGATCCCTGTGCACTGGCCCGCGACGCCCTGGTTCGCGGCCAGCTGGCCGCAGCAGGCGTGGCCCTGCACACCAGCAAGGACCACCTGATCTTCGAGCGCAGCGAGGTCTTGACGCTCAACGGCAGCCCGTTTTC
>JBBQAW010000233.1:0-6701 GCA_038316815.1 Burkholderiales bacterium | reverse complement strand
GAGGCTGGTGTCGAGCTTCTCCAGCTTCGGGAAAAAGGTCGCGCGCGGCATCGCGTTCACACGCACCTTGACCTTCAGCTGCGCCCACATCGTGGCCAGGGCGATGCAGATTTCTTCGTCGTTGATATAGCGGTTGTTCGGACAGTCGAGCGTGATCTCGAAGCCGTTCGGGTAACCGGCATCGGTCATCAGGGCACGCGCCGCAGCCAGGTTGAAGGGGAAGCGGCTTTCGATCAGCGGGTCGTTGTAGGCGCCGGCCGGCGAAGGCGTGTTGCCGCCCGTGGGCGCGCTCTGGCCGTTCATCAGCTTGGTGCGGATGGCCTCGATGTCGATGGCCTGGTAGAGCGCCAAGCGCACGCGGCGGTCCATGAACGGGTTCTTGTCGCCGGGAATCTTGCCGTACAGCAGCTTGTCACGGGCCTGATCCATGCCCAGGAAGACAACGCGGTTCTCGGGCCCGTCGATGATCTTCACACCACTGGTGTTGCGCAGGCGGGCCACGTCGCGCGGGGCGGGGTCGAGTACGAAGTCGATTTCGCCGCTGACCAGGGCCGCCAGACGCGTGGCGTCGTTGGCAATGGGGGTGTAGACGATCTCCTGCACATTGCCTTCGAACTTGCCCCACCAGGCTGGATTGCGCTTGTACGTGGTCTTGATGCCGGGCTGGCGCTGCGCCAGCATGAAGGGGCCAGTGCCGTTGGCATTGAATGAGGCGAAGCTCTCTTCCTTGTTCTTGAAGTCCAGCGGCCGCAAGACTTTGTTCTTGTCTGCCCAGGCGCGCGACATGATTTGCACGGTGCCCAGATGCTGCAAAAAGATGGGGTTCACGCGTTCCAGCTTGAAGTCCACCGTCAAAGGGTCTACGGCCACCGCCGTGCCCAGGGCATTGGCGTAAACGTTCAGCTGCGAAGTCAGTTCCTTGGCGCGCTGGATCGAGAACACGACGTCATCGGCGCTGAAAGGCGACCCGTCGTGGAACTTGACGTTCGGGCGCAGCTTGAAGCGCCAGGCCAACGGGCCGGTCTGCTGCCAGCTGGTGGCCAGCCGCGGCGCGAGGTTGAGCTGCCGGTCGCGGTCGACCAGCGTTTCGTAGACCTGGCCGTTGATCTGGTTGGTCAGACTCTCGTTCTGCGAATGCGGGTCCATGGTCTGCGGGTCGCCCTGGCTGGCCCAGCGCAGGGTCTGCGCTTGTACCAGCCCCAGCGGCAGGGCCAGGGCAGCGCACAGCGCGGTGCGGAAGAGAAGACGTGTTGGCATGCGAGGTCTCGGCTGAAGCACCAAAGCCGAAGTGTAGGCACGCGCCGCCAACTGGCGCCGCCGAAACTGGTTCAACGCGCGGCTGGCCGGCTTGCCCGGCGCAATGCCGCCGGGTCGGCCCACAGTTCAGCGACATTGGGAAATCGTTGATCGGCGTCGACTTCACGACCGACGATTCGGTCGTTGCAGCTGGGTGACGCCAAATCCAGCAGCTTGGGCGTGATCGGCAGATCGGACTTGGTCGAGAAGAAAACCTTGACCATCGGCGCCACCAGGGCGCCAGCGTTCTGTTCAACCACCACGGCCAGCCGCCCCGATTCCATGCGCACGATCGAGCCCACCGGATAGATGCCCAGGCTCTTGACGAAAGCCCCAAAAAGAACGGGGTCGAAGTGACCCTTCCAGCTGGCCATGCGGGCCACGCTTTCGGCCGGGTCCCAGCCCCGCTTGTAGGGGCGGTTCGAGGTGATGGCGTCGTAGACATCGCAAATCGCGCCCATGCGGGCCAGGGGGCTGATGTCGGCACCCGCCATGCGATGCGGGTAGCCGCTGCCGTCCATCTTTTCGTGGTGATGCAGCACCACGTCCAGCATCTCGGGCGTGGCGCCCTGCCCTTCCAGCAGCAGGGCGTGGCCACGTTCGGCGTGGCTGCGGATGATGCTGAACTCGCCTTCTGTCAGGCGGCCTGGCTTGTTCAGCAATTCCAGCGGCATGACGGCTTTGCCCACGTCATGCATCAGCCCGGCCATGCCGGCACGGTGCAGGGCATCCTCATCCAGGCCCAGATGCTTGCCCAAGGACACCATCAGCGCGCACACCGCCACCGAATGCATGAAGCTGTAGTCGTCCTGCGTCTTCAGGCGCGCCAGGCTGACCAAGGCACCCGGGTTGCGCTGTACCGATTCCGTTATCTCGGCCACCAGGGGCAGCGCGCCCTCGGTCTGGATGGCGCGCCCCATGCGCGCTTCGTTGAACATCGACACCACGGCAGCCCGGCCGCGGTTGCAGATGGCGGCGGCCTGGTGCAGTTCGTCTTGCAGGCTGCGCGTGGCGGGCGCCGGCGAGGCGGCGACGGCCGGGGCCGGGTTCGTGCCGATGGCCGGCGTGCGGGGGCTGGCCGGCAAGGTGTCGGATGCTGCGGCCGGCGCGGCCACGTCCAACCCCTGGCCGGGGTCGATCCAGACTTCCTCCACTGCGCTCTCAGCCAGCTTGCGCAGGTCGGCCGGGCTGGACAGCACGAAGCGGTTGCGCCAGAAAGGGTGGTCGATCCAGGGCCCTTCCAGGGCATGCAGGTACATGCCCACACGCAACTGGCCGACAGGAATCTTCTTCAGCATGAGGCGGTGGTTATCCGGGGGCGCTTGGGTGCAGGCTCGGTTTGTTATCGGCTGGCGCCCTGGTACCTTGAGTGCCTTCAGGGCCTATCCTCCCGCCCCATGACAGCGAGCAATGAAAATCTGCGCGAAGCCCTGGCCCGAAACGTGCGCGACGCGCTGGCTGAAGACATCGGCAGCGGCGACTGGACGGCCCAACTGGTGGCCGCAGGCCGCCAGGCGCGGGCCCAAGTAACAGCCAAGGAAGTGGCCGTCATCTGCGGCCGGCCCTGGTTCGACGCCTGCTTTCGCGCCCTGGACGCGCGGGTTCAACTGGACTGGGCGGTGGCTGAAGGTGCGGTTGTTGCCGCCGGCACCGTGGTCTGCCGCATCGAGGGCGACGCACGCGCCCTGCTCAGCGCAGAACGCCCGGCGCTGAATTTCCTGCAGACCTTGTCGGCCGTGGCCACGCAGACACGCGCTTTCGTCGATGCCATCGCCGGCGCTTCGCCCAACCCGCGCGGCTGCGCCGTGCTCGACACGCGCAAGACCTTGCCTGGCCTGCGCCAGGCGCAGAAGTACGCAGTCCGCACCGGCGGCGGGCGCAACCAGCGCATGGCGCTGTGGGACGGCATCCTGATCAAGGAAAACCACATCGCCGCTGCCGGCGGGGTAGGCGCGGCATTGCAAGCGGCTTTCGCCCTTCAGGCCGGCGTACCTGTGCAGGTGGAAGTGGAAAGCCTGGTTGAACTGCAAGAAGCGCTGGACGGCGGCGCCGAAAACGTTCTGCTGGACGACTTCAGCCCGGCCGACATGCATGCTGCCTACGCCCTGAACGCCGCACGTGAACGCCCGGCCTTGCTGGAAGTTTCCGGTGGCGTCGACGTTCACAGCATCCGCGCCATTGCAGCCACCGGGGTAGACCGCATTTCGGTGGGCAAGCTGACGAAGGACGTGCGCGCCGTCGACCTGTCGATGCGCATCGTCGGGTGAGCGGCGTGCAGGGGTGGCCATCACGGCCTGGGCCGTGCCCAGCGAATGTGAACGCGCGGCACACCGTCGTCTGCGGTGTGTTCGCCATGCCACTGAACCTGGTCTACTTCGACGCTATGCTCGATTGGCTGACGCCATCCGGCCCTGGCGCACCCGCATGAAGACATGAATTTGCACACCTCAGGTTCCGTAGATTTACCGGTTGCAGGAATGACCTGCGCTTCCTGCGTGGGCCGGGTCGAAAAGGCCCTGCGTGCCGTGCCGGGCGTGGCTGCGGTGAACGTCAACCTGGCCACCGAAACCGCCAGGGTTCAGGGTGCCGACGGCCAGCCACCCGATACGGCGGCGCTGCTGAACGCCGTTCAGCGCGCTGGCTACGAAGTGCCGCAGCAGCAATTGCAGCTGCAGGTGTCGGACATGACTTGCGCTTCCTGCGTCGGCCGGGTCGAGAGCGCCCTGCTCAAAGTGCCCGGCGTGCTGTCTGCCAGCGTCAACCTGGCCACCGAACGGGCCAGCGTCACGGTTCTGGGCAGCGTGCAGACCACCGATTTGCTGGCCGCCACGCTGCGGGCGGGCTACCACGCCCATGCCGTGGGCGAAGCAACGGGTGCCGATACCGCATCAGAAACAGCCTGGCACCAACGGTTGCCCGACTGGGCGCCCGCAGCCCTGGGCGCGCTGCTGACGTTGCCGATGGTGGCACCCATGCTGGCCCAGCCCTTCGGCGTGCACGCCATGCCGCCAGGCTGGGTGCAGCTGCTGTTGGCCGGCGTCGTGCAGGTAGTGCTGGGCGCGCGCTTCTATCGCGCCGGCTGGCTGGCCGTGCGCGCCGGCACCGGCAACATGGACCTGCTGGTGGCCATCGGCACATCGGCGGCCTTCGGCCTGAGCGTGGTCATGCTCTGGCAGGCCTCAGGGCATGGTGGGCATGGCGGGGTGCCGCACCTGTATTTCGAAGCCTCCGCCAGCGTCATCACCCTGGTGCTGCTGGGCAAGTGGCTGGAAAGCCGGGCCAAGCGCCAGACGACGGCCGCCATTCGCGCGCTGAATGCGCTGCGCCCGGCCACGGCGCGTGTGCAGCGCGGTGGCGTCGAGACAGAACTGCCGCTGCACGAGGTGCGGGTGGGCGACATCGTCAGCGTGCGGCCGGGTGAACGCATCGCCGTCGATGGCCGCATCACGGCCGGGCGCAGCCATGTGGACGAATCGCTCATCACCGGCGAGAGTCTGCCGGTGGCCAAAGGCCCGGGCGACCGCGTCACCGGCGGCGCCATCAATGCCGAGGGCGCGTTGACGGTCGAGACCCTGGCCATCGGCGCAGAAACTTTGCTGGCGCGCATCGTGCGGCTGGTTGAAAACGCGCAGGCCGGCAAGGCGCCGGTGCAGCGCCTGGTAGACCGCGTCAGCGCCGTCTTCGTGCCGGTGGTGATGGGCATCGCGCTGTTGACACTGGCAGGCTGGCAGGCCGCCGGCGCGGGCTGGGAAACGGCGCTGATCAATGCCGTGTCGGTGCTGGTCATCGCGTGCCCCTGCGCGCTGGGGCTGGCCACGCCCACGGCCATCATGGTGGGCACGGGGGCGGCGGCACGGCACGGCATCCTGATCCGCGACGCCGCGGCGCTGGAGCACGCCCACGCCGTCACCACCGTGGCCTTCGACAAGACCGGCACCTTGACCGCTGGGCGGCCAGGTGTGGTGGCGGTGCGGCCGGCTACCGGCATCACCGGCGACGAACTGCTGCGTCTGGCTGCGGCACTGCAGCAAGCCAGCGAACACCCGCTGGCCCGCGCCGTGCTGGCTGAAGCGACTGGCCGCGGGCTGGCCTGGACGTCGGCGCTGGACGCGCAGGCCCTGCCCGGGCGCGGCCTTCAGGCCCACGTCGACGGCCGCCTGCTGGCCCTGGGCAGCCCGCGTTTGCTGCAAGAAAGCGGCGCCGACCCGGGCGCGCTGGCCGGCGACGCTGCAGCGCTGGCGGCTGAAGGCCGCACGGTGTCGTGGCTGCTGGAGATGGGGACGGGCGCCCCGCAGGCGCCTGGGACCGGGCCTGGAATTGCCGAAACGCGCCAGACAGTTTCGGGTGGGGCGCGCACGCCAGACACCGGGCCGACATCGGCACGCGTGCTGGGCCTGCTGGCCTTCGGCGACGCGCTCAAACCCGAAGCCGCCGATGCCGTCGCGCGCCTGCACGCCCTGGGCGTGAAAACCGTGCTGCTGACCGGCGACAACCGAGGCAGCGCGCAGGCCGTCGCCCGGGCGCTGGGCATCCAGGACGTACGCGCCGAAGTGCTGCCCGCCGACAAGGCCGCCGCTGTGCAGGCGCTGCGCGCCAGCGGCGAGGTGGTGGCGATGGTCGGCGACGGCATCAACGACGCGCCGGCCCTGGCCGCGGCGCAGGTCGGCATCGCGATGTCGACCGGCACCGACGTGGCGATGGAAACCGCCGGCATCACGCTGATGCATGGCGATCCCCGCCTGGTGGCCGAGGCGATCGAGCTGTCGCGCCGCACCTACTCGAAGATCCGCCAGGGGCTCTTCTGGGCCTTTGCCTACAACGTGCTCGGCATCCCGCTCGCCGCCTTCGGCCTGCTGAGCCCGGTGATCGCCGGCGCCGCGATGGCCTTCAGCAGCGTCAGCGTGGTCGGCAATGCGCTGCTGCTGCGGCGCTACCGCCCTCCCGCCGACAGTGCGCGGGCGGTGCGGCCGTGAGCGGCCTCGTCAACATCGGCGGGGCAGCGCGCGCCTCGGGCGTCTCGGCCAAGATGATCCGCCACTACGAGAGCGTCGGCCTGCTGCCGGATGCGCTACGCACCGACTCGGGCTACCGGCAATACGCCGACAAGGACCTGCACACGCTGCGCTTCATCCGACATTCGCGCGACCTGGGCTTCTCGATCGAGCAGATCCGCGGCCTGCTGGAGCTGTGGCTCAACCGGCGCCGGCCGAGCCGCGAGGTCAAGGCGCTGGCCGAGACGCACCTGCACGAACTCGAGCAGAAGCTGGCCGCGCTGAATGCCATGAAATCGACCCCCCAGCACCTGGTGTCGTGCTGCCATGGCGACGACCGTCCCGACTGTCCCATCCTCCAGACGCTGGCCGACGAGACCCCGGGCGCGCCGAGCGCCGGTGCCTCCCCGACCC
>JBBQAW010000232.1:0-6761 GCA_038316815.1 Burkholderiales bacterium | reverse complement strand
CTTGAGCCCGATTCCCGAGCCGGTGTTGCCGGTGGCCGAGACGGCCTGGGGCATCGTGGTGGGCGGCGTTGGCGGCACCGGCGTCATCACCATCGGCCAGTTGCTGGGCATGGCCGCGCACCTGGAAGGCAAGGGCGTGGTCACGCAGGACGCAGGCGGTCTGGCGCAGAAGGGCGGCGCGACCTGGAGCCACATCCAGATTGCCAACCGGCCCGACGCGATCTTCACGACCAAGGTCGACACCGCCAAGGCTGACCTGGTGATCGCCTGCGACAGCATCGTCGGCGCAGCCAAGTACACGCTGACCGTAATGCAGCAGGGCCGCACCTTCGTGGCGTTGAACACCCACGGCACGCCCACTGCAGCCTTCGTGCGCAATGGCGACTGGCAATTCCCGGGCGGAAACTGCGAAGCCGCCATCCGCGCCAGCGTGGGCGACGCTTTGGTCGGCGCCTTCGACGCCGAAGCCGTGGCGGTGGCGATGCTGGGCGACAGCATCTACACCAACCCATTGATGCTGGGCTATGCCTGGCAGCAGGGCCGCGTTCCGCTGAGCTTCGCTGCCCTGACGCGTGCGATCGAACTGAACAACGTGCAGATCGACAACAACAAGGCGGCCTTCGAATGGGGCCGGCGCTGCGCGCATAACCTGGCCGAAGTGCAGGCGCTGTTTGCAGCCCGGCAGGTGATCGAATTCGTGAAGAAGCCTGGCCTGGGCGACATGCTGGCCAAGCGCGTCGATTTCCTCACCGGCTACCAAAACGCCGCCTACGCGGCGCAGTACCAGGCCTTCGTCGAGAAAGTTCGGGCCGCGGAAGCGCCGCTGGGCGGCGGCACGGCGCTGACCGAGGCCGTGGCCCGCTACTTGTTCAAGCTGATGGCCTACAAGGACGAGTACGAAGTCGCGCGGCTGCACACCGACCCGGCCTTCACGCAGAAGATTGCCGGCATGTTCGAAGGCGACTACAAGCTGGTGCACCACCTGGCACCGCCGCTGATTGCGAAGACCAATGCCCGCGGTGAACTTGTCAAGCAGCCTTTCGGGCCGTGGATGCGCAGCGCTTTCGGGGTGCTGGCCAAGCTGAAAGGTTTGCGGGGTGGCGCGTTCGACTTGTTCGGGTACAGCGAAGAGCGCCGCACCGAACGCGCGCTGATCAATGAATACCGCGCCTGCATCGAAGAACTGCTGCGCAGCCTGAACGCTGGCAACCGCACGCTGGCAGCGGAGATTGCGCGCATTCCCGAGGACATTCGCGGCTACGGCCACGTGAAGGCGCGCCACTTGGCCGCAGCGCGTTTGAAATGGCAGGCGCTGCTGCAGCGCTGGCGGGCAGGCGACGCGCCCGAGCAGCTGGCGGCGTGACAAGCCAGCGGCCACGAATGAACTTTGTGGCCGGGGGCGCTGCCCCAGGCCAGGAAACTCAAGCCAGCTCGAAGGTAGGCTGCACGCAGTCGCGTCCGCCAGCCTTGGCGGCATACATCGCTTGATCAGCGCGGCGCTGCAGGTCTTGCAGCGGTTCGCTCACGTCGTTGCGCACGGCCATGCCGATACTGACCGTCACCTGCAGCGCGGCGTCGGCTTCTGGGTGGCGCAGCAGGCGCACGGCTTCCAAAAGCCGCCGCGCCACTTCTTCGGCGCCAGCGCGGCCGGCGCCGGGCAGCAAGACGCAGAATTCTTCGCCGCCCATGCGAGCCACACTGTCGACCTGGCGCGCGCCCGCGCGCAGCGCCTGCGCCAAACGCACCAGTACGGCGTCGCCAGCGGCGTGGCCGTAGCGGTCGTTGATGGCCTTGAAGTGGTCGATGTCGATCGACAGCAGCGCGAACGAACCGCCCGTGCGCGCCATGCGCTGCACCTCTTGCTGCAGCCGCTGTTCCAGCGGCCGGCGCCCGAGCAGGCCCGTCAGCGGGTCATGGTCGGACTGGTGCCGCAGCCGCTGTACCAGGCGCAGCACCACCAGCGCCACCAGCGCGAGTTGAAGCAGCAGCGAGAACACGGTGGCGACGAGCACCGCTGGGCTGTGGTTGCCGCCCGGGTGCTGCAGGTAGTTTGAATAGACGCCCGGTGCAAAAGGGGCCGTCGCCGTGCGCGCGACGAACAACAGCGCCACCGCAGCCAGCGGCATGGCGCACAAGAGCGCAGCAAAGCGCCCGAACTCGTGCGCCAGGTGGCGACGCACCTCGTAGGCCGCCCGCGCCGTGGTCCAGACAATGGCCGTGACCAGGGCCAGCACAGCCAGCAGGGTTTGCGGCGGCGCCAAGGCCAATGTCAGGACACCGGCCGTGCCCAGCACCAGCAGCAGACCGTGTTCAGTGTCACTTGGCGGCTGGCGCGCAAAGCGCTGCACGCCGCGGCGCAGCGCGATGAAGCCCGCAAGAATCAGCAGGTTGGCCACGCCCACCGCCAGCCAGGTTGGTGCCTGGCCGCGCAACAGAATCAGCCCCACCCCGGCGCCGGCCAACCCGGCCATGGCGGCCCAGTGCACTGCGGCACGCCGCGCAAGCTTCAGGTGCGCCGCTGCCAGCCACAGCGCGCAAAACAGCGCTTGCTGAATCAAGATGACACAAAGCAGCAGTTGGGGTGGGCTCATGCAGGGCGCAGGCTGGGCGGCAGGCCAACGGGGCCCGCACCCCGCTTCATCGGACGGCAAACGGCCGAATCCACTTTCTTTCATGCACGCACGCTGCGAACGGCCAATCTTTGTGCAGAAGTTGTCGATGCTGCGAAGCGCATGGCAGCCAGTGCCACCGTGTACCAAGCACCGTTCACCCTGCGCCTGCGGACCCGGTGCCGCAACTCGCGTTCGTCCGACCTGATCGCGCCAGTCAAACGCCTTGAACGGCCGCCCGATGGGCCCAGGGGATACTTTCTGTCGTCATGCCACCTGCCCGCCATCGCCGCTACCACCCCCTGAGCATCGCCTTTCACTGGCTGCTGGCGCTGCTGATTCTCGGTTCGCTGGGCGTGGGCCTTTACATGACGGGCCTGCCCTTCTCGCCCCAGCGCCTGAAGCTTTACAACTGGCACAAGTGGGCCGGGGTCGTGATTCTTCTGCTGTCGGCGGTGCGTCTGCTGTGGCGCCTGGCGCAGCCACCGCCAGCCCCGTCCCCCATGCCCGCCTGGCAGCGCAAAGCGGCGCGAGGCGCTCACCTGGCGCTTTACGTGCTGTTCTTCGCCGTGCCACTGGCGGGCTGGGCATACAGCTCGGCGTCCGGCTTCCCGATCGTGCTGTTCGCGCTGCTGCCGCTGCCGGATTGGGTGCCGGTGAACCGCGAACTGGCGGAACTTCTCAAGCCCTTGCACCACTACCTGGCGTACGCGCTGGCTGCCGTCATCGGCTTGCATGTCGCTGGCGCCCTGAAACACCAATTTATCGACCGGGACGGCTTGCTGCAACGCATGCTGCCCGGTCGCGGATGAAAACCCCATGAAGATCAAGCCCACGCAATGCGCCCACACCATCTTCGGCCTGAGCCTGGTCGTCGCCCTGGCCACTGCCACGCTGCACCCTGGCACGGCGCACGCCCAAGCCAAGCCGGCCCAGCTGCAAAGTGCAGCCAGTGAAATTGCCTTCACCACGCGCCAGATGGGCGTGCCGGTCGAAGGCAAGTTCACCCGATTCACGGCCCAGGTGGCGCTGGACCCGAAAACGCCCGAAGCGGGCAGCGTCGGCTTCAGCATCGACACCGGCAGCGCCCGCTTCGGCAGCGCCGAACTCGATGCCGAAGTGCCCAAGCCCACCTGGCTGAACGTGCCGAAGTTTCCGCAAGCCACCTTCCAGTCCACCGGCATCAAGGCAGCCGGTGCAGGCAAGTTCGAAGTGGCCGGCAAGCTGGCAATCAAGGGCGCCAGCCGCGACATCGTGGTGCCGGTGCTGGTGGTTCAGACCGGGAGCGGCGCAGCCCTGGCCAGCACCGCCACGGGCAGCTTCACCCTCAAGCGGCTGGACTTCAAGGTCGGCGAAGCCGAGTGGGCCGATACATCGCTGCTGGGTAACGACATCGCCGTCAAGTTCAAGCTCGTGCTGACAGGCCTGGCGCCGCTGTAAACGGCGTGCCTTTTTCGTTCATTCGACCCCGCCAACCGTCTACAGGAGAACTTTTCATGACCCGTTTCGCCCTTGCCGCCGCCAGCCTGGCCACCGCCTTGTCCCTGGCCAGTCCCGCCCAGGCCCAGACCGCCGCCTACACCATCGACCCCACGCACACCTTCGTCACCTTCGAGGCATCGCACTTCGGCACGTCCATCAGCCGCGGCCGCTTTGACAAGAAAGAAGGCACGGTGCAGTTCGACCGCGCGGGCAAGACGGGCAAGATCGACATCAGCATCGACATGGCGTCCATCAGCACTGGCGTGGCGCCGTTCGACAAGCATTTGCGGAGCGCCGATTTCTTCAACGCCGCCGCCCATCCAACCGCGCGTTTTGTATCCGAAGGCTTCACCTTCGAAGGCGACAAGGTGGTGCGCATCAACGGCACTTTGACCTTGCTGGGCAAGACCGGCCCAGTGGTGCTGGCGGGCAGCCGCTTCAATTGCTACGACAGCCCGATCTTCAAGCGCCAGGTTTGCGGCGGCGATTTTGAAACAACGATCAAGCGCAGCCAGTGGGGCATGAATTACGGTTTGCCGGGCATCCCGGACGACATTCGGCTGGTGATCCAGGCAGAGGCCATCAAACAGTAAAGCCGGGCGCCTTGCCCCAAGATCGGGGTATGAACCGTTTTCGCCTGCGCTTTCCCGTGCGGTCCCCCTCGCGTCCACCTTTGCGCTCACTGCCTTGGTTTCTGGCCGTCAGCGCGATGCCGTTGGCGGCCATGTTGGCCGCCGTGCCCGCAGCCGCGCAGCGGCATGAATTCACCCTGGTGCCCGAACAAAGCTTCGTGCAGTTTGAAGTGCTGCATTTCGGCACCAGCACGACGCGCGGGCGATTCGGGCCGCTGCAAGGCCAGGCCAGCCTGGACCGCAGCGTGGGGCGCGGCGACGTGAGCCTGCGCATTGCCACTGCTGGAATCAGCACCGGCATCCCGGTGTTCGACGCCCGGCTGCGCGAACCCGACCTGCTGGCCAGCCAGGACCACCCCGAGGCCTTCTTCGTGGCGCGCGACTTCCGCTTCAATGGCAGCCAGCTGCAGCAAGTGCGCGGCGAATTCACCTTTCGCGGGCAGTCTCGCCCAATGGCACTGCGCGCCCTGACCTTCAGCTGCCGCACGGACAGCGCAGCGCAGCGCGAAGTGTGCGGCGGCGATTTCGACACCGAACTGCTGCGCAGCGAATTCGGCGCAACCTTCGGCCTGCCCGTCATTGCCGACCGCGTGCGCTTGCTCATACAGATCGAAGCCCAGCGCCCGCTGCCCTGAGTTCCTGGGGCGGTTGATCATGCCTGTGCACGCCTAAGCACGCCTAAGCACAGCCAAGGAAGGCAAAGGACAGCATTCGTCCGCGCAGAAGGGCATTGCATTCAACCAAGTCACAACTGATTTGACCCACGCACCGCAGGCCTACTGCGAAGTCACGGGTTAAGCCGACTTGCTGCGCCGGGACGCGGCCTGCATAGTGCGCGAGGTTTTGTTCATTGGCAAAACCTCTACCCAATTCAGATCTAGCGCAGGAGACTTCCCCATGACCGAAGCCAAAAAAGCGGCCCCCCGCCGCCAGTTCCTTCACCGCGCCGCTGCTGGCGCCGTGGGCGCAGGCGCCCTGGCCGTACCCGCGGTGTCCACCGCCCAGACGGCCAGCTTCCGTTTCCAGAGCACCTGGCCGGCGAAAGATATCTTCCACGAGTACGCCAACGACTTCGCCAAGAAGGTCAATGACATGGCGGGCAACCGCCTGAAGATCGAAGTGCTGCCTTCGGGGTCGGTCGTGCCCGCGTTCCAGCTGCTCGACGCGGTGAACAAGGGCACGCTGGACGGCGGCCACGGTGTGCTGGCCTACCACTACGGCAAGAGCAACGCGCTTGCGTTGTGGGGTTCGGGCCCGGCTTACGGCATGGACCCCAACATGGTGCTGGCCTGGCACTACTACGGTGGCGGCAAACCGCTGCTGGAAGAGATCTACAAGAGCCTGAACATCGACGTCACCTCGTTCCTCTACGGCCCGATGCCCACCCAGCCGCTGGGCTGGTTCAAGAAGCCCATTGCCAAGGTGGCCGACCTGAAGGGCCTGAAGTACCGCACCGTCGGCCTGTCGATCGACATCTTCAAGGAGCTGGGTGCCGCGGTGAACCCGCTGCCCGGCGGCGAGATCGTGCCCGCACTGGACCGCGGCCTGCTCGATGCGGCCGAGTTCAACAACGCCTCGAGCGACCGTCTGCTGGGCTTTCCAGACGTGGTGAAGAACTGCATGCTGCAAAGCTTTCACCAAAGCGGCGAGCAATTCGAGATCCTCTTCAACAAAGCCAAGTACGACGGGCTGCCAGCCGAACTGAAGTCGGTCATCGACTACGCCGTGCAGGCCGCCAGCGCCGACATGTCGTGGAAGGCCATCCAGCGCAACAGCCAGGACTACATCGAGCTGAAGACCAAGGACAAGGTCAACTTCTACAAGACGCCAGACCCCATTCTGCGGGCCCAGATTGCGGCCTGGGACAAGGTCACGGCGGCGAAGTCGGCCGAACAGCCGCTGTTCAAGAAGGTCATGGACAGCCAGAAAGTGTTTGCGGAGCGCGCCGGTTCCTGGCAGAACGACTACATGGTCGACTTCAAGATGGCCTGGAACCACTACTTCCGCCCTGCCAAGAAAACCTGAAGAACGGGCTGAA